>CAZZZH010000158.1:0-10599 GCA_964658445.1 Ilyomonas sp. | reverse complement strand
TCATCTGTTTTTTCTGATATTTTCTGGCGCGTTTCTTCCCCTGTCATTGGGGCGATTAACAAACCGACTGCAACGCCGGCAAGAACGCCGGAAACAGTTCCTAAAATTATTTTTTGTGCACTCATTTGATGTGAATTTTTTGTCTGTAAAGACAAATAAAATTTCAATAATCCTGCCAAGATTCGTTCTCGTTTATGTATCAATATCTTTGGCGAATGACAGAAATCATTTTACGGCGGAACATTGCGCAGCGCATTGCCAATGGTCATCCCTGGATATTTGGCAATGAGATAAACGAGATAAAAGGTGAAGTGAAGGGCGGCGATATTGTCGACGTTTATTTCGCAGACCATTCTTTTGCGGGTCGTGGCTTTATCAATCCTAAATCTCAGATTGCAGTGCGCTTGCTGACCCGTAAAAAGGAAGACATTGGCGAAGCTTTTTTTTATAAAAGAATAGAAGCCGCCTGGCACTACCGCAACAAGATTGGCTATGCAGAAAACTGCCGGTTGGTTTTTGGAGAAGCCGATTATTTGCCTTCATTAATCATAGACAAATTCAATGATTATTTTTCTGTACAAACCCTGTCGCTTGGCATGGATATATGGAAGCCTGCCATAGTGAATGCGCTGAATAAAATCTTTACACCGAAAGGCATTTATGAGCGCAACGATGTGCCCGTTCGGGAACTGGAAGGTTTGCCACAGCAAACCGGCTTTTTGTCGGCTCCGTTCGATACAACAATTGAAATCAGGGAAAACGGGATCCGCTTCCTGGTTGACTTAAAAAATGGGCAAAAGACGGGCTATTTTTTGGACCAGCAAGACAACCGCAGAGCCATTCGCCACATTGTAAAAGATGCCGATGTGTTGGGTGCGTTTACCTACACCGGAACCTTTGAAATACACGCTGCTCACTACGGGGCAAAATCGGTGCTGGGGCTTGATATTTCGGAAGCTGCTGTGGCGCATGCTAACCATCATGCTCAGCTAAACAAGGTTGAAAATGTTTGCCGCTTTGAAGCGCTGAATGCGTTTGATGCCCTGAAGCAATGGTCTAAAGAAGGAAGGAAATATGATGTGGTAATGCTTGATCCGCCAGCTTTTACCAAGAGCCGCGAAAACATTCAGAAAGCGGTTACAGGCTATAAAGAAATTAACCTACGTGGCATGAAGTTGCTAAACAATGGAGGGTTTTTAGTAACCAGCAGTTGCACCAATCTTGTATCGCCTGAATTGTTTTTACAAACCATAGACGCCGCTGCCAAAGATGCCCGGAAAAACATAAGACAGGTAACGTTTCGAACACAATCCAGCGATCACCCGATTATCCGCGGTTTGGAAAATACGAACTATTTAAAGTTTTTGATAGTAGAAGTAACGGATAGATAATTGAGATGATACATTATGCTTTGTAACGGCTAAGAAATTCAACAGAAATAGAGTAATCCCGTTTATTCTGTCTCACCTTTCACTATTTGCTTCCCACCGTTATTGTGATATATAAAACAAAAAAAAGATAAACCTTGTACAGTTAAGAACGTCATTTGTTTTCTCAGCAAAAATTATTTCGTTTTACTTTTCAATTATCCGCATGAAGAAAATTATTTTGGCTTTTGTTTTCCTTTCCGCCACTATACTGGCAAATGCACAGTTCAAAAATCTATTAAAGAATCCATTGCACAGAGATTCATCCGGCAAATATTCCATCGGCTCTTCCTTATCAAACTTAAGTACCGACGATATTACTGGCGGCTTAAAAGAAGCATTAAATAAAGGCGTAGAAAGCGGCACTGCCCAGCTATCGGCTTTAGATGGTTTTTTCAAAAACGCGGCTATCAAAATACTGATGCCGCCGGAAGCGCAGAAAGCTGAGAAAGCCTTACGCAGTGCGGGTTTGGGCAATCAGGTAGATAAAGCTATCTTAACCATGAACCGCGCCGCCGAAGATGCTTCTAAAAGTGCAGCACCTATTTTTTTTGACGCTATAAAAAACATGACCATTACCGATGCAGCAAACATTTTAAAAGGCAACGATTCTGCAGCCACCACTTTTCTGAAAGCGAACACAACCAGCGCGCTTACGGCTGCCTTTCGCCCGATTGTAGATAGCTCTCTGGCGAGAGTAGATGCAACCAAATATTGGACAACAGTAACCACCACCTACAATAAAATTCCGCTGGTGCAAAAAGTAGAAACCGACCTGACAACGTATGTTACGGGCAAAGCCTTGCAAGGATTGTTTCACGAAATTGCCTTGCAGGAAAAGGATATCCGCAAAAACCCGGCAGCCCGCACGACCGATCTTTTGAAGAAAGTATTTGCAAAACAATGATGTTTGCAGAATAGGAATTTGCAGATGGCATCAGGAGTTGAGAAGAATAGTTACTAAAAGTTAAACTGAAAGATGAAAAAATTACTGGTTGTTTGTTCGTTTTTTGTTCTCTGTTCCGGCTGCGAAACTGCCCAGCAGGTATTGAACTCATTACCCAACAATTCAACTTCTTTATCTTCAGACCAAGTGGCAGCCGGCTTGAAAGAAGCACTTACTATTGGTACTCAGAATAGTACCAACCAGCTTTCTGCTGTAGATGGGTTTTTTAAGAATGCAGCCATTAAAATATTGATGCCACCCGAAGCTGAAAAAGTGGTGAACACCTTGCAAACAATGGGCTTGGGCAGTCTGGTAGACAAAGCTGTATTGAGTATGAATCGAGCTGCCGAAGACGCTTCAAAAAGTGCCACGCCCATCTTTGTAAATGCCATTAAGCAAATGACCATCACAGATGCGATTGGTATTCTGCGTGGGGGAAATAATGCAGCAACAAATTATTTCAGGAGTAAAACAACCAACGATTTAACTACAGCCTTCAGCCCGGTTGTGAACTAAGCATTACAACAAACCAGTGCTACCAAATACTGGAACGATGTGTTTACAGTTTATAATCAGTTCTCTAAAAATAAAATCGACACCAATTTAAGTAGTTATGTTACCGGGAAAGCCATTGATGGTATCTTTTACCAGGTGGCGATTGAAGAGCAAAAGATCAGGCAAAACCCGGCTGCGCGTGTTACCGATTTATTGAAGAAGGTGTTTGGCAGCAACCTCGCCAATTCAACAAATACAGGTACAATCCATTAACTATAACGACTTTAAAAAAGCGAGCAGCGCATCTCTGTCTCCTTTACTTAAATTCATAAAAGCGGTCTTGCTTTTCTCGGCTTCTCCGCCATGCCAGAGTATCGCTTCTTCAATGCTTTGCGCACGACCATCGTGCAGGTAGTAGGCAACACCCTGCACTTTCTGCAACATACCCAAACCCCACAGTGGCGTGGTTCTCCACTCGCTACCGGTTGCTAAAAAGTCAGGACGACCATCGGCCAATCCATCACCCATATCATGCAACAATAAGTCTGTGTAAGGATGAATGCGCTGGTTACTTAAAGAAGGCACATCAGTAACATAACCGGTATACATAGTTGTCTTGTGGCAGCCTGAACAATTGATTTGATTGAACAGCGCTTCTCCTTTTTTATTGGTTGCATCATTCACATCACGCCGCGCCGGAACGGCTAAGGTTTTTACATAAAAAATTACAGCATTCAAGGTGCTGTCAGGAAGTTCAATGGTAGTGGTATTGCCTTGTTTATCCTGGCTTTGCGATTTGCTGTTCTCGTCAGGAAACAGATAGTTGGTTACACCCATATCTTGCTGATAAGCCAGGGCAACCTGGTTTTGTAAAGAAATGGTGTTTGCTTTCAGTCCAAACCGCCCGATGCGTTTAATATTAAGTGCTGTATCGAAGATATAATTGGGTTTGCCACTGATGCCATCGCCATTTGCATCATCTTCATCAGCGAAAGATAAAATTGTACTTTCCGGAACATTATCCAACAAACCAATACCAAATACAGGCGGCGCTAACCGTGGTGACACGAGGTAGCTGGAAGGTAGCGGATAATAAGGATTTGTCAGCGTGTAAGTGGGTTTTCGCAAGGTAACAGTAGTGCCATCCGGATAAGTAACGGGCACATTGGTGTATTGAATATTTACTGTGGCTTCAGGGGTAATGCCAATCAAAGCTTTATCCTGAATCTGGAAACCATAGCCGGGAATGCTAAGCGGTGCGCCATGCTCATCGGTGCCAGGCAGGCTGACGCGAATGAGCAGTGAAGAATTCTGCAAACCCGCTGTGGGCGTGCCTTTGCCATCGTTATGATGGCAGGAAATACAGGAGACATTGTTAAAAATATAACCCAGCCCGCCAAAGACCGGAGCTGGTGCAGAAACAAAAGTTTGTTCAAACGCCTTGTCGCCCAACTCGTGTACAAAGCCATCTCTGCCTTCTAAGCCGGCAATGCCATGTGTGAAGGCTTGTGAAGTTTCGTCGAAGGTGGTGGCACTACCGCCGCTCAGGCGGTTGTCATATTGCTCATCGGGTAAGGCATCGGGCTTGTTGCACATCACAAACAAAGTGACAGCCGCGGTGATGGAAAGTATAATATAAAGCTTCTTCATTTCTTTTATACGTGAGACCTGTTTTTAAGCCTGCAAAGATTTGGTTATCTCAGAATTGTTGTTTACGAAATAAGAAGTATTGTGCTAAGGATTGTGTAAACTAACTGTGTTGCTATAGAGCCAGGCAAGACCTTTAGGATTTTGCATTCACCTGAGATTATCTTGCATAAGCTTTTGTCAACTTAATTGTGGCATACATTTTACGCTAATCATTGTTCTTAACGATATAAAAAAGAACTATGGAAAACACACAACAAAGCATTCGTGCCGAGAAAAAGTTCGACGCTGATGTGAACGATCTGTATGATGCCTGGATTAACCCCGACAAGCTGAAACAATGGTGGAAACCAGCTGGTAATCATCTGGTAAACGTAGAAAATGATGTAAAAGAAAATGGTGAGATTGTTTATGAATTTGCCGATAGTGAAGGCAAGCGGACAATACTAATTAACGGGCAATATAAAGAAGTGAAACCCGCACAGCACCTGGTGTACAGCTGGAACTGGCAAATGCCGGGTTCCGAAAATTTAGGCGATAATCATTTTGAACTCTCGGTTGAATTTTCAGGTGACGAAAATGGAAGCAGCATCCACGTTACGCAAACAAACGAAGATGAAAATGAGTCGATACATCCAAGAGAAAAAGGATGGGAAGATGAGCTGGAAAGCCTGAACAAATTTTTAAGTTAAACCATTCATTTTATAATACAAGCTGCATGAAGATGTGAAAGCTTCTTCATGCAGCTTTTTATTTTTGTTTTTATGAGTAAAGTACATAGTTTAAGATGTTTGCAGTTATTACCTATTTCGTTAGATGAAGCCTGGGATTTTTTTAGTTCACCACGCAACCTGCAGAAGATAACGCCGCCATACATGAAGTTTAAAGTGATCGGTGATACATTCAGCGATACAATGTATGAAGGTCAGATTATTGAATACAATGTACGACCTGTGTTAGGCATCCCGCTATACTGGATGACGGAGATAACACACGTAAAAGAAAAGCTGTTCTTTATAGATGAGCAGCGCTTTGGTCCTTATACGTTTTGGCATCATCAGCATCATTTCAAAGAAACAGATAAAGGTGTTGAAATGACGGATTTGCTGCACTATAAAGTACCGTTATATAGCCTGGGAAGAATCGTAAACAAGCTTTTTGTAAGCGCACAGGTAAAGAAAATTTTTGATTACCGGTATAAGAAAGTGGAAGAGCTCTTCGGCTGATGCTTGCCGCAAAAACTGCAATGCGAAAAAATTATTTGCAAGCATATTATATACTTTATGTTCTTTGTGTTTCGTGGGTAAACAATAAAACATGCAAGAGAACAGTAAGCTGCAGATGTTTCAAAACCGGCTGGAAAAAGTATACAAACACAGGAGTAAATTAGCCAGAAGACAGAACGTTAGCTGCTACCGTGTGTACGACCATGATTTGCCTGAATTTCCCTTCGCTATTGAGTTGTACGATGATAAGATTTACGTAGCCGAATATCTGCGAAGACATGGTATGAGTGAAGAAGAACACGAGGCTTGGTTAAGTGAATGTTTGCCGGTTATCAGTTCGGTTTTAGACGTAAATATTGATGACATTTTTACGAGAGAACGTCGGCGAATGAGCCATCGCAGCGATCAACAATACGAGAAAATTGGTTTACAAAAGGAGTTCTTTGCGGTAAAGGAAAATGGCCTACAATTTCTCGTAAACCTGACCGATTATGTAGATACAGGTTTGTTTTTAGATCATCGTATAACCCGGCAAATGGTGCGCGAGGAATCTGCTGAAAAACGCATGCTAAACCTGTTTTGCTATACAGGTTCTTTCTCCGTATATGCCGCATCTGGCAAGGCTTCCAGCGTTACATCAGTAGATTTATCAAAGACTTATTTAAAATGGGCAGAAGATAATTTTGATGTCAATAATCTCGACAGAAGCAAACATCAGTTTGTTCATGCCGATGTAAAACAATACTTGAAAACCTTAGCGCCAAACAGCTTTGATCTGGTAGTGATGGATCCTCCTACCTTCAGCAACAGCAAGCGCATGAAAGACTTTCTCGATGTTCAGCGCGACCATGCTGAAATGTTGAACGATGTATTGAAAGCCATGTCGGCAAATGGAATTGTTTATTTCAGTACCAACCTGTCTTCATTTGTGTTAGATAGAGAAGATATACAGGCAAGTGAAATAAAAGATATCACCAAAGCCACTACGCCATTTGATTTTGAAGGAAAGCTGAAGAGATGGTGTTACAGAATAGTAAAGTAAGAGAATTGCTAATCATTAACGAGCGGAAAGAGTCACCAACTCTTCATGCAGTTTCACTACTTGTGGCAACAGCATTTGTTGTTCATCATTCACCAGCACAAAATCGCACAACTTCATTTTGATGGTCTCATCTATTTGTTTATTCATTCGTTGAATGACTTGTTCTCTCGTAATATTATCACGCTTCATCGTTCGCTGAATGCGTAAAGGTTCCGGCGCCGTTACACCAATAATATAATCAAGACCGGCAGAGGATCCAGACTCGAAAATAAGCGCCGCTTCTTTCACTACATAAGCCGTTTTCTGCTGCGCAAACCATTGTTCCGCTGCAGCAATAGTTGCCGGGTGAACAATAGCATTCAAACGTTCTAATTGTGCCAAATTATTAAACACAACAGAAGACAAATATTCGCGGTTCAGCTTATTATTGGTATACGTTTTTTCACCAAATGCAGTAATAAGATTTTGCCGCAAAACGGCGTCAGTATTCATTATTTCTTTGGCAGCAACATCGGCATAGAAAACTGGTATGTTCAATACTTCAAACACTTTGGCAACAGTGCTTTTTCCACTGCCGATGCCGCCCGTTAGTCCTATTCGTAAAGGTCTTTGCATAGTTTACTGGAAAATAAAAAACCAGAAGATAGACTTCTGGCTAATGCTAAAATAGTGTAGAAAAATTATTTCTTATCAGTAAGGGCAGCAGTAACAGGCTTATTCAAAGCGGCTGTCCATTCGCTGCTGATGGCAGATTTTTCAATCTTCATATACATGCCCGGGCTCACTTCAAGCTGCAATGTATTGTCCTCATTCACTTTATTGATAGTGCCATGAATTCCTGCAATGGTTACAATGCGGTCGCCTTTGCCAAGATTCTCTAAAAACTTCTTTTGCTCTTTGGCTTTTTTCGCTTGCGGGCGAATCATAAAAAGCCAGAACACAAGCATAATGGCGCCGAGCATAATGAATTGAAAACTTCCGCCGCTGGAAGATGGATCGCCGGTGCCGGTAGCTAATAAAACAGGTAGGTTATGAATCATATCGAGTAATTGTTTTGAAATGAATTATTTTGTTTTTGTTGAATCGGCAGCTGTTACCTCGCCGGTAAAGATGAGCATATTGTGAACCGGCGATGTATTGGTAGTTACTGTAATGGTCTTCCTGATTTGTCCCGGCATACCATGATTACTATCGAAGGATGCGGTTACATTTCCTTGTTTTCCGGGTGCAATAGCGCTTTTCGTAAAGTCAGCAACCGTGCATCCGCAGCTTGGGCGGGCTTCCGCTATCAGCAAAGGTTTGGTGCCGGTGTTCATCACATGAAACACAATCTTCACCTGCTTTCCTTTTACCACGGTGCCGAAATTCTGCATCGAATCGGGAAACGATACCGTAGTATAGTTCGCCGAGTCTTTCATCATATTGGCGCTGTCACTGCTTCGCGTGTTGTCCATTCCATTGCTCTGGCAAGATGAAATGGTCATCATCATTATAACCATCGCGGCTAAGAATATGGAAAGGTGTTTCATCTTATTTTATTTGCGGTGCAAATTAATTTCTTAACCGTTAGATTTTTGTTTAAAATTTACTTTCTGTATTTTATTATCGCGCATTAGTTCTTTATGAATATTGTCTAAAATACCATTCACAAAATGCCCGCTTTGCTCTGTGCTGTATTCCTTCGCTATGTCTATGTATTCGTTGATGGTGACTTTGGTAGGGATTGTTTCGAAGTAAAGCAGTTCGCACACACCCATGCGCATCAGTATCATGTCCAGCTGGGCTATGCGGTCAGCATCCCAGTTCTTCAGCTTTGGCTTTATCAGATCCGTTACATATTCGCGTTTATCAATAGCGGTCGTAAGCAGGTCGTTGGCAAACCTCCATTTTTCATCTGTCATCAATCCATGTAAATCAAAGGATGCAGGCTTGGAGAGATAACTCATCAGAAGCTGGCGAAGCATATCCGCATCATCCTGCCAGTTGCTGAATTTTTCTTCGATGAAAGAAACAAAGGCCTCGTCTGGCAGCATCAGGTCTGTAAAAATGTATTGCAAAATGTCTTTCTCCGTATTCTTATCCCGCGCCTGCACGCTGATGTATTCTTTATAAATATCTGTTGTGGCAAGGTTCTGATAAACTTTGCGAATTACATCCTCATCATCTAACAATGCCGGCTTGTATTCATTCACCAAACTATTGTAGGCATTACTTTCTTTAATGCGCCAGAGCAGCTCGTTGCCTGCCAGTTTAATGTTTACGTTACGGTCTTCTTCCGTTACCAGGTTTTTTGCCGCCCGGTTGCGCGCATCTACTTCTGCATAACTCGCTACTTCAGTAATAAAATGGAGCAGGTAGACAAACAACTCTAATGTCTGGTTAATCTGCTCACGTAGTTTTCTTACAGGGTTGATGTTTGTATCCGAGTCGGGTAGTGACTCAATCGCATAAATCATCTGCATAACTTTCACACGAATATTTCTTCTGCTGATCATAATGCCGGTGTTCGTTTTTAGCGGGCGCGAAGATAGGCGTTTCGCTTTCCTGCGTACTAAAGAGCTTTGATAATAGCTAGTTATTTTTTATTTCTCATTAATGAAGTACGATTTTGGTAGTTGTCATTGGGCTTGTATTATGCAATAGAAATAACTTAATAATTAGTGTTGTATTAGTAAAACACAAAACCATTTTATCAGTAACAGCTTAAATACAAAAACAGTTATGCAGTATCGTAGTTTTAAAGAAGCACAGGTTTCAGAAATCGGGCTGGGCACCTGGCAATTGGGCAGCGCAGATTGGGGCAAAGTAGACGAAGAGGAAGCCTTCCGCATTCTTCAGCAGTTTATAGACGAAGGCGGCAATTTTATAGACACGGCCGATGTGTATGGAATGGGCATCAGTGAAACCATTATTGGTAAATTCCTGAAAACGGTAGATAAGGAAATTCATGTTGCCACGAAGCTGGGAAGAAGGAGCGACGCGCCAAATGGCTGGCCGCAAAACTTCACGTATGATGTAATGAAGAAACAGGTGGAGGATTCCCTGCAACATCTTGGCTTCCATAAATTGTTTTTAGAGCAGCTGCATTGCATTCCCGCCGAAGTAATGAAGGAAGGAAAAGTGTTCGATCACTTACGAAAGCTGCAAGACCAGGATTTGATCCGCTACTTCGGCGCCAGCGTAGAAACATCGGAAGAAGCTTTGCTTTGTTTAGAACAGGAAGGATTGGCTTCCCTGCAAATTATCTTCAATTTATTCCGTCAACATGTAGCCGACGAGATTTTTGAGAAAGCAAGAGAAAAAGGCGTTGCCTTAATTATTCGCGTGCCGCTTGCCAGTGGTTTATTATCAGGCAAGTTTGACAAGAACACCAAGTTTGACCCGAAAGACCATCGTAATTTTAATGCGGACGGGCAGGCGTTCAATGCGGGCGAAACCTTCTCTGGCATTGATTTTAAAAAAGGAGTTCAACTTGCCAATGAAATGAAAACGCTGATGCCGGATGAAAAAATGGCACAGTGGGCTTTGCGTTGGGTACTCGATTTTCCTGAAGTAACAACTGTTATTCCTGGAGCTTCCAAAGTTTCGCAGGTGCAAAGCAATGTGTCGGCTTCTTCGCTGCCGCCATTAGCCGTTGAGACACATATCCGGCTCAGGCATATGTATGATGAAGAAATCAAGCCGCAGATCCGCGGACATTATTAATTGATTCAAACTGAAATTTAAATGAGAGCCCATCCGGCTGTAAGCAATCCATACCCAAAAGAAAGAGTTAGTAGCGCAAAACAAAGGGTTACTACAGCAAAATAAAGGGTT
>CAZZZH010000157.1:0-10638 GCA_964658445.1 Ilyomonas sp. | reverse complement strand
GTTTACATACACTACTTCCTTTGTGTACTCCACAATTGGCGATGCATCGGAAGCCAGGAAATGTTCGTTCTTACCGATACCAATTACCAGCGGACTGCCTTTGCGTGCAGCGATGATGGTTTCGGGCTCATCTTTATCCATCACTAAAATGCAGTAGGCGCCCACAACGCGCCTCAAAGCTGCGCGAATAGCTTCCTCTGTAGTGCTATGGTTATTGAGCTTAATGTCTTCTATAAAATTGATGAGCACTTCGGTATCGGTATCGCTCTTAAACTCGTATCCTTTTTTAACCAGCTCGCTTTTTATCTGCGCATAGTTTTCTATAATGCCGTTGTGAATAATAGCCAGGCTGCCGCTCTGCGAAAGATGCGGATGCGCGTTGCGGTCGCTTGGCTCGCCATGCGTTGCCCATCGGGTATGACCGATGCCAATGTGACTGTGCAGGTCTTTGCCGATCACTTCATTTTCTAGTTCCGCTACTTTGCCTTTCTTCTTATAAATTTTTAAACCGCCGTTCATAAGTGCAACGCCACTGCTGTCGTAGCCTCTGTATTCTAATCTTTTCAGACCTTTAATCACAACCGGGTACGCTTCCCGCGGACCAACATAACCAACAATTCCACACATAAAAATTTAGTTCTGCGTTGAAAGAATAGTATTCACTTTTGTAATAAACCAGAAACAAAAATATGGCTATTGATTTCAACTGCACGAACGATTATATACTCGAAGATGAGCGAGTTTTATTACGCCCGCTTAGCGAAGATGATTATCTTAATTTACTGCCCTTTGCCGTGCAACAGCCGCAGCTTTGGAAGTACTCAATCAAAAGCGCAGCTGGCGAAGCTGGTATGAAGAAATACATCAGCGAGGCTTTGCAGGCAAGAAAAGATGGGAAAGAATACCCGTTTATTGTGTGGGATAAAGAAGCGCAAGCGTATGCCGGATGCACTCGTTTTTACGATATCAATTTGCCGTATCAATCTGTGCAACTTGGCTACACCTGGTATGGAGAACAATTTCAAAGAACAGGATTGAACCGGCACTGCAAATACCTGCTTCTCTCGTTTGCTTTTGATAAAATGGATATAGAACGTGTTGAATTCAGAGCGGATGCCAGGAACGAAAAAAGTATTAATGCCATGAAGGCGATTGGCTGTGTGCCCGAAGGCATTTTGCGAAGCCATGTTCCGTTGGCAACGGGCGGGCGAAGAGATAGCATCATCCTGAGTATTTTAAAAAGTGAATGGCTGGGCGGTGGGAAAGAAAGTCTGAAAGAGAAAATAAAATGAGATTACTAACGAACAAATACAGGTTTCAGGTTGCTATATTTTTCTTTAAACGATAGCTCGATCGAATGATAGATTCTTGCCTCGGGTGGAACGGGTACATTCAGTTCCGTCATGCACCAATCGTGAACGTTAATGACCTGATGGATATCCTGATATCCTTTTTTTTCATAAACCACAAAGGGAGCCAATTGAGAAGGCAAAGCTGTCGTATCGGCAAGATAGATTTTCATGTTGTGACTGATGCCGGAATACACACTGGACGAAAAGAATTTATCCCAATATCCTAACATGCCAACAACCGGCATGACAAGCCAGAAAAATGCAATTACTTTATTCCAACCTGTAAACAAATCCCTGTAAGAGAAAACGGCGTTGCCGCGTATGAACATCAGGTAAATAAAAATTGCCATGGCTGCATTCCAGGGAAGTACTATCGGGTTGTATTGAATGCCCAAGGGACCCAGGAACAGCAACACAAACAAGTGCATGCCGATGGGAAATAATAAGAAGAGTTTGTGTTGCCTGGGTAGTAAAAGTAAGACGCCCGCCGTTATCTCAACAGCGGGTACAATAAGACCCGAATAGCGTACAAGACGACTGCTATATACGGCATTGGAAAAATGAAGAAAATGCACCAGTATTTGTCGCAGCCATACGTTTTGCAAAAAGTCTTTATTGATTTTTTGTAAGCCACTAAAGAAGTAAGTTGATGCCAATATGAATATGATACTGTTGATGACAAGACGAGGCTTTTTACTGTTGATAACGATGGAAAATACAATAAACAGAAACTGGTAAAGCCAGGGTTGCCAGCGCAATTCATCGCCCAGCATCGAAATCATTTCTGTGACCAGTAAACCCAGCAATAAATAGCGGTTGGTTGGCTTTATAAAAAGCAGGATAGAAAGGATAAAAAATGACACAAACAGAGCGATGTGAACAAAAGTCGGAAGCGCAAGGAAGGGTACAACCGGAAAGGAGTGAGCAGGCAGCCAAAGCTTCCAGCTAATGACTTCCACAGCTACCCAAGCAACTATCAGCACCCGGATGATGATAGCTACCATTTTGTTTGGAGTCGTTATGTTATTTGTATGGACTATGATAATTGTAAATAGGAATAACAGGTAAGTGCTTTCAGGAAACTTGTATCAGTTGATGTTTTCCTTGATATCCTGCATCAATCGCTTCGCAATATTATCGGCTGTGGTTTCGAAATTACTTTCGGCATAAATGCGGATGATCGGCTCCGTATTGCTGGTACGTAAATGTACCCAGTCATTATCAAACTCTATTTTCAAACCGTCATCTGTATTGATGGGATTATTCTTATACTTCTTTTCGATGCGTTTAAATATATCGGGTACATTCACATTTTGTTCTAGCTCTATTTTGTTCTTCGAAATAAAATAATCCGGATATTGCCTGCGTAGTTGTCGCGTGCTTTTGCCGCTTTTAGCAAGCAGACTTAAAAACAAAGCAACGCCAATCAACGCATCTCTTCCATAATGCAGATCGGGAACAATTATGCCGCCGTTACCTTCACCTCCAATCACTGCATCAACGGCTTTCATTTTGTTCACCACATTCACTTCGCCAACAGCGCTCGGAAAATATTCGCCACCATGCTTCAAGGTAATGTCTTTCAGCGCACGTGTCGAACTCATATTACTCACCGTGTTTCCCTTACGATGCTGCAATACATAATCAGCTACCGCAACGAGCGTATATTCTTCACCAAACATGCTTCCATCTTCGCATACAAAGCAGAGCCTGTCAACATCAGGATCCACAGCAATACCAATGTCTGCGCCCTGCCGGTTTACTTCTTTCGAAAGCTCAGTCAAGTGCTGCGGTAATGGTTCAGGGTTATGCGCAAACCTGCCATTCACTTCACCATTCAAAACAGTTATGTTTTCTACACCTAATGCCTGTAATAATTGTGGAATCGCTGTTGCCCCTGTACTATTAATTCCATCCACTACAATCTTGAAAGCCCGTTGTTGTATCGCTGCTGTATCTACCAAAGAATAAGCAACCACGGCTTCAATATGTTTTGCCAATAAAGAATGAGCCATCATGGTGGTTCCCAGCTTATCTACCGGTGCAAAAAGAAAACTTTCGCTATCGGCAATGTGTAATATCTGCTGTCCGTCATCACTGCTTAAAAACTCACTTTTGCTATTTAATAGTTTCAATGCATTCCACTCTTTCGCATTGTGGCTTGCCGTTACAATAATGCCACCTGCTGCGCCTTCCGACAATACTGCCATTTCTACGGTTGGCGTGGTGCTTAGCCCAGCATCAATCACATTTAAACCAACTGCGTTTAAAGTGCTCGTTACCAACTGTTGCACCATGCTTCCGCTTATGCGCGCGTCTCTGCCTACAACAATTGTTTTATTGTCAGTTTGCTGTTGTATTATCCAGATTCCGTAAGCAGCTGTGAATTTGATAATGTCTAACGGGGTAAGATTGTTTCCGGGCTTTCCTCCAATCGTTCCACGTATCCCGGATATACTTTTTATCAATGGCATCTTCGGTTGCTTTAATAACAAACATAAGCGAAAATGAGGCCATCGCAAAGCAATATTTCCGCGCTGGCTTCTGAAACAAAGGCGCAATAAGGGTTTCAGACAATGACGCGTAAATGATGAAGCATCAATCGCTGGCAATCTTATCTTCGCGGCTCTTATAAAATGGAAACAACCTGCGTTAATGGGACAGCAGTTGTTTGCAGCACATTCACACATTATAACAGGTACCAATGAAAAGAACTATTAAGAAAGTTGCCGTTTTAGGAAGTGGTATAATGGGCTCACGTATTGCGTGTCATTTTGCAGGTATCGGCGTGCAGGTTTTGTTACTCGATATTGTGCCGAAAGAAGCATCAGAAAACAGTGATAAGAATGTAAGAAACAAATTGGTAAATGACGCTTTGCAAACAGCTTTAAAAAGTAATCCTTCACCCGTGTATGATGCGAAAGTGGCAACGCGCATCACCACCGGCAACTTCGATGATAACATGAAAGAAATTGTCGGCTACGACTGGATTATTGAAGTCGTGGTAGAGCGTCTCGACATCAAGCAAAAGGTGTACGAAAAAGTAGAGCAATACCGCAAGCCCGGCACGCTCATTACTTCCAACACATCCGGCATTCCTATCAATATGTTAGCCGAAGGAAGAAGCGATGATTTTCAAAAACATTTCTGCGGTACGCACTTCTTTAACCCACCACGCTACCTCAAATTACTAGAGATTATTCCAACGCAAAAGACAGATAAAAGCGTAATTGATTTCTTAATGAATTACGGCGATGTTTTTCTAGGTAAAACAACTGTGCTTGCGAAAGACACGCCTGCTTTCATTGCGAATCGCGTGGGTGTGTTTGGTATCATGAGCATCTTCAACAATATGCAGAAATTAGGATTAACGGTTGATGATATTGATGCGCTGACCGGGCCTGTTATCGGTCGTCCTAAATCAGCTACGTTTCGTACCGCAGATATTGTTGGGATCGATACATTGGTAAAGGTTGCCAAAGGCGTTGCGCAGAATGCACCGAACGATGAAGCAAAAGATATTTTTCAATTGCCATCATGGTTAGAAAAAGTGATTGAAAATAACTGGCTGGGTGATAAGACAAGCGGTGGATTTTTTAAGAAAATGAAACTGCCTTTGACAGAAGGAAGTCCTGAAGAACAAAAGCGTGATACAGAGATTCACACACTTAATTTAGAGACGCTTGAATATGCGCCGCGCAGCAAGAAAAAATGGGCAACTTTAGAAACGACAAAACCTGTTGATGATGTGAGAAAACGCTTGCCAATGTTGCTTGCCGGAACAGATAAAGCAGGTGAATTTTACAGGCAAATGTTTTATTCACTTTTCTCTTACATCTCCAACCGCATTCCTGAAATCAGTGATGAGTTATATAGAATTGATGATGCAATGATGGCTGGCTTTGGCTGGGAAGTCGGTGCATTTGAAACTTGGGATTTGTTAGGCGTTGCAAACACTGTGAAAGCTATGCAGGATGTGGGTTTTAGCGTTGCTGCCTGGGTAATAGAAATGCTGGCAAAAGGTAATACTTCATTCTATAAAACAGAAAATAATAAGCGGCTTTTTTATGATGTGGCTTCGCAATCTTACAAGCCGGTACCGGGTGGTGAAGCCTTCATTATTTTATCCAACTATAAAGACAAAACGGTTTGGAAAAGTACCGCCGCAAGCTTGTACGATATAGGTGATGACATAGTAGCGCTGCAATGGAGTACAAAGATGAACAGCATTGGCAGCGAGGTGTTGGAAGCACTAAATAAAAGCATTGATCTCGCCGAAAAAAATTATAAAGGTCTTGTGATAGCTAATGATGGCGCCAACTTCAGCGCCGGTGCTAATGTCGGGATGATCTTTATGTATGCTGCCGAAGATGAATTTGACGAACTTGACTTTGCAATACGAATGTTTCAGAACACAATGATGCGGGTTCGTTATTCATCCATTCCTGTTGCCGTTGCGCCGCATGGTTTGGCATTAGGCGGCGGTTGCGAAATGACGCTTCATGCCGATGTAGTTTGCGCAGCCGCAGAAACTTATATTGGTTTGGTAGAAGCCGGCATTGGCGTCATTCCCGGCGGCGGCGGTACCAAAGAGTTTGTTCTTCGCGCAGCTGATGAAATGCACGAAGATGAGCCGGACACCATCACTTTGAAAAATCGTTTTCTTACTATCGCTACCGCAAAGGTTGCCACTTCTGCTTTTGAAGCTTACAACTTGGGCATTCTTCGAAAAGGTCAGGATGACATTATTATCAACAGCAGCCGACGCATTGCAGAAGCCAAAAAGAAGGTACTTGAATTAAGTGACGCAGGCTACACAATGCCGGTACAACGTAAAGACATCAAGGTATTAGGTCGCTCTGCTTTAGGCGCTTTATATGCGGGTATCAATGGAATGCAGCGTGCCGGTTATGCGTCTGAGCACGATGGCAAAGTGGCTCGCAAGCTGGCATATGTAATGTGTGGTGGCGATCTGAGTGAGCAGAGCCTGGTGAGCGAGCAGTATTTATTAGACTTAGAAAGAGAATCATTCCTATCTCTTTGCGGCGAGAGAAAAACGCTGGAGAGAATTCAGCATTTATTAAAAACAGGAAAGCCGTTAAGGAATTAAAATACTCAAGACGATTTGAAAATTGATAGACCGATAAAGAGAATATTTGTTCTCTTTATCGGTCTATCAATTTTATGTGATTTATACAAGCTAGGGCGTTACGCCAACAACTTATCCGGCGTTATAGGCAAATCTCTTACCCGCTTTCCGGTTGCATTGTAGATAGCATTAACGATAGCAGCAGTAATGCCGGTGATTCCAATTTCACCCGCACCTCTTGCGCCCACGGGGCTTATGTATGGATCTTTCACATCAGTAAACTGCACATCAAATGTTGGCATGTCAGCATGTACCGGAACAAGATAATCGGAAAGATCTTTCGTTACTATGCGACCATTGTTTTCATCATACACGGTGCCTTCCATCAATGCCATGCCGATCCCGAAAATAGCGCCACCCATGATCTGGCTTTTGGCTGTCTTATCATTTAAAATTTTACCAACATCCATAGCACACGATACTTTATCAACCTTTGTCATCCCGGTTAATGGATCAACTAAAACTTTTACGAAATGCGCACCGAAAGAATGAAAAGAAACATTGCTTCGGTCGAGCCCCTGGTCTTCTTTTACAAAAGGATTGTCTTTGCTTTCATCCTTCGAACCACCTTGCTGTCCACCCTGTTGATCACCTTGCTGTCCGCCTTGCTTGGAAGCCGGGTTTGCTTCTGATTTCTGTGTTTCGCGGGTAGATACATTGGTAGTGATTTCGGTCTCTATTAAAGGCATTTTGTTCCTCAGTAAAATATCAGAATAAGTTTCACTCTTGGATGGATCGTTGCGCGAAAAAAGCTTGCCATTGTCCGACATTACAGCGTCTTCAGGCTGTGTATACAACGGCGATTTTTTATCTGCAATAGCTAGCCGGATTACTTTGCTTTTTACTGTCAGCGCAGCTGCACGCACAGCTGGTCCTGTAGTCGCCATCGTTTGAGAACCGCCTGAATTAGGACCTTGCGGATAAATTGTATCACCCAATTTAAACTCTACTTTATCAATGGGTAAGCCCAGCGCATCAGCCATTACCTGAGCCATTACCGTGTATGTGCCGGTTCCGATATCCTGTGTACAACACGCTGCGACAGCATGACCATCCTGGTATAATTTCAAACGAACAGTTGCTTTACCTCGGTTAGCAGGATAGGTAGCTGTAGCCATTCCATATCCTACCAGATAATTGCCTTCTTTAGTCGTGCCTGGCTTTGCATTTCTGTTCGTCCAACCAATAGACTTAGCACCTTTCTCATAACATTCTTTCAAATTTTTGGAAGAGAAGATATGACCATCGTCCGGATTTTTTTCGGCATAATTAACGAGCCTTAACTGAACCGGATCCATATTGAGCTTCTCAGCCAATTCATCCATGGCTACTTCCAATGCAAAGGTTCCGGGCGCCTCACCTGGCGCCCTGGTTGGACAAGGTGTTCCTTTATTCAGCCGGACAATATTCTGTGTAATGTCGAGATTCGGTGTGTCGTAAATCATCTTCGTAGCAACACCTGCTGTTTCTACAAATTCATCTACGAAAGAAGTTTCAGAAGTCGTTTCATGTTTTACGGAAGACAGCTTGCCTGCTTTATCAGTACCCAAACCAATTTTTTGAATGGTGAAGGAACGCCTGCCCGCACAGCTAAACATTTGCAGCGTGCGTTCTAATACAATTTTTACAGGACGATTCACCAGCTTAGCTGCCATTGGCGCCAGCAACGAATTTGCCCACATAAAACCTTTCGAGCCAAAGCCACCGCCAATGAATGGTGAGATCAACCTTATCTTGTCTTTCTGAATGCCAAGCATGCTTGCAATCGCCATCTTATTGCCATACACGGATTGAGTTGCATCGTATACGGTAAGGTTGTCGCCATCCCAGACCGCTGTTGTAGCGTGCGGTTCCATAGGATTGTGATGATAGGAAGGTGTATTATAAGTTTCTTCAACAGAGATTTCCGCATCGCTCATGCCTTTCTCAGCGTCACCTCGTTTTACCTGCGTCTGGCTTCCTCCAAGACCTTGATCAGGCTGATAAATTTTAGCTTCAGGCTGAGCGATATCAATCACAGGCTTCTCTTCATCGTAAGTGACTTTCAGGAGAGAAGCAGCGTGTTCGGCTGTTTCAAAAGTTTCAGCAATTACAACGGCGATATGCTGCCCGTTGTAATAAATCCTTTCGCTTTGCAGTGGCAACAAATCTTTCTCCGCAAACTTGCCACTGCCTGGGTCGCCACTACCCGAGAGCGTATGAAGATTCATTGCATTTTTATAAGTCATCACATCAATCACACCTTTTAAAGCCTTGGCAGCACTAGTATCTATGTTACTAATATGACCTTTGGTAATATTGCTTTGAACCGTAACCCCATAGGCTGTATTCTTTATATTCCACTCTGCTGCATAAGTCGCCATTCCGGTTACTTTTAGCTTGCCGTCTTTACGGTCAATTGGTTTTCCGATGATGCTATCCATTATTGCCTCCTATCGTTTGTAGTGCACTGATGATTGTTCTTTTTGCAAGCTCAGGTTTGAAAGCGTTGTATTTATAAGTCTTTGCATTTTGCAAAGCAATATCTGCAGCAGCTTTATAATTTTCTGATGTTGCTTTCTTGCTTATTAGATATTGCTCGGCTTCTTTTGCACGCCAGGGTTTCGTTCCCACACCGCCTAAAGCAATCCTTGCATTTTGTATCATGCCATTTTCAATGTCCAATGCGACGGCTGCAGAGGTTAATGCAAATTCATAAGAAGCCCGGTCGCGAACTTTTACATAAGTAGAATTTGATGCAAAAGGCAGAGCAGGAATTTCTATTGAAGTTATTAACTCGCCTTGCTGCAAAGTATTTTCTTTTTCAGGTGTATCGCCGGGAACAAGATGAAAATCTAAGAAGTTGATGCTGCGTTCGCCATTCACTCGTTCAACATGAATGATAGCGTCTAGTGCAGCTAATGCCACACACATATCTGACGGATGTGTGGCAATACATTTATCACTCGTACCAAGTATAGCATGCATTCGGTTGTAACCCTTAATA
This sequence comes from Ilyomonas sp., assembly GCA_964658445.1. Classification (GTDB taxonomy): domain Bacteria; phylum Bacteroidota; class Bacteroidia; order Chitinophagales; family Chitinophagaceae; genus Ilyomonas. The sequence continues at coordinate 1,151 of CAZZZH010000157.1, read as the reverse complement.
GCAGAACAGCCGGAACCTGGATCTCTCTTATTACATGGCATAGCAGTATCGTAAAAATAATAACAACGTGTGCGTTGCAAAATATTGCCGCCAGTGGTTGCCATATTTCTTAACTGCGCTGAAGCGCCCGCCAGCACTGCTTTTGAGAGTACTGGAAACTTCTTCACAATCGTTGCATTGTAAGCCAAGTCGCTGTTGCGAACGAGTGCTCCGATCTTGACATTCCCATTAGATAACGTCTCAATTTTTTTTAAATCAAGCGAAGTGATATCAACAAGCTGCTGCGGCTTTTCAATATTCATCTTCATCAAATCAACGAGGTTGGTGCCGCCGCCAATAAACTTCGCGTTGGCATTTTCGTTAACCGTACTAACAGCTTCTTTATTGCTTTTTATTTTGACAAAAGTGAATGGATACATAAATGAAATTGAGTTGTGAACTAAGCGCTTTGCTGAACTTCTTTAATGGCGTCGAGGATATTTTGATAAGCTCCGCAGCGGCAGATATTACCACTCATTAATTCGCGGATATCAGCGTCTGATTTTGCATGACCTTCTTTTAGTAAACCTACTGCAGAACAAATTTGTCCCGGTGTGCAATAGCCACATTGAAATGCGTCGTGTTTAAGAAAAGCTTCCTGCATAGGATGAAGATGATCTTCTGTGCCTAAACCTTCGATAGTGGTCACTTTTACGCCATTGCACATGGCCGCGAGAGTAAGGCAGGAGTTAACTCTGGTTCCGTCTACCAAAACAGTGCAGGCGCCGCACTGACCACGGTCGCAGCCTTTTTTCGTGCCGGTTAGCTGCATGTTTTCGCGAAGCGCATCGAGCAACGTTGTACGCGGGTCTATTTCAAGTGTTTTGTTTTTGCCATTGACTTCTATTGTCACCACCAGCATGCCGGGCTGGGGAGCACTTAACTTGCTGGCAATCTTTTTTGTTGCAGAAGTGGTAAAGGCAATGCCTGCGGTAAGGGCTGAGGTTTGCGTAATAAACTCTCTTCTTGTGGTGCCGCCATGATCGTTTAAGAACGCTTCGCTTTCTTTCTGGTTAGCCATGAAGTGAAATTGTAAAGTGGTGTTATAAGAAAATCTTTACAAATAATATGCTATGAAGCGAGGTTTAATAAAAGACTTCAATAAAAGCGGG
>CAZZZH010000156.1:0-10680 GCA_964658445.1 Ilyomonas sp. | reverse complement strand
AGACACATAGGGCAAGGCTCGCAGCTTGTGTACAGTTCGCAGCCATCCAGTGTGTTGGTCTGCAGTTTTGCGCATGCATCGCGAATGGCTACCACTTCGGCATGCGCTGTCGGGTCGTTATTCAAAAAGACTTTATTGCTGCCACGCCCGATGACAGCTCCCTCTTTCACTATCACACAGCCAAACGGTCCGCCTTCATTATTATGTATGGCAAATGAGGATAACTCCACCGCTTGCTGCATGTATTCAAGCTCCTTGTTCATTTTTTGGTTACTGATTTGTGCTTGATAGAAGGGCTGTTCTTTATTCTTCTATCATTTACCTTATGCCTTTCGGAACGCCCACTTCATCATCTGTCCCCAGCCCGGCTTTTTGCCATACAATAAAATACCCGTTCTGTATATTTTACCAGCCAGCCAGGTGGTGAACAGGAAGCCCGCCACCAGCAGTAACATGCTGGAGATTAGCTGCCAGTAAGCCACCGTTTCGGGCACGCCATAAGCAATACGCGCCATCATCACCATGGGCGAACTAAACGGAATCAGACTGCCCCACAAAGCCAGGCTGCTATCCGGGTTTTGCACTGCATTGGTCATAATAATAAAAGAAAAAATGATGGGCATTGTAATGGGCAACGTAAGGCTTTGTGCATTTTGCACATCATCTACCACGCTGCCGATGGCTGCAAACAAAGAGGCGTAAAATAAGTATCCGCACAGGAAATAGAACACAAAGCAACCCAGTATCAAGCCCCAGTTTACATTGCCGGCAACAGAGCCGATAAGGCTGAAGTCCTTCGGTGGCGCTGCACCGCCCGGCATAGCGCCACCCTGCTGCGATGCCTGCATCTGCGCAAGCGTGTCATGCGACATAAAATGAGGCGCTATGTTCAGCACAATCATTATCAGCACCGCCCACATTAAAAATTGCGTAAGACCTACTGCACCAATACCGATGATTTTCCCCATCATCAGTTGAAAGGGTTTTACACTAGAAATAATCACTTCGGCTATACGGTTTGTTTTTTCTTCCATTACACCGCGCATCACCATCATACCATAGATAAGCATAGTAATGTAAATCAAAATGCCGCATACATAGCCGATGATATAAGCCACGGTCTGGTTATCTTCCTTTACGCCGCTGGCGTCGCTTGCCGAGATCACTTTAAGGTCAGCATCCTGCGATTGCGAATGAATGGAATCCAGTTGCTTCTTTTGTATGCCGGCATTTTGTAGCAGCCTGTTTTCTATCGCAGCATCTACTTTGTCCTTAATGTCGCCGCGCGATTGCATGCTCACCGTTTCCTTCGCATACAGGCGATAAGCAGGTTGTATGCGGTTGTTGTTTTCGGGGATAATTAAAAAAGCTGAATAGCCTTTAGCTGCATAGTTCACCGAATCTACGCCATCCGGGAAAGAGAACTTCACATCGTCGCTGCTCTCTAAGTTGTTTTTAAAAAAGCCACTGTTATCGCCTACCGCCACGTTCAGTTTCTCTTTTGAATGGATAGACAAATAGGTAGATCCAAAAATGAACAGAACAAACAGGAACGGAATTAATATCGTAGTAATCACAAACGTTCTGTTGCGTACCCGCGTCAGGTATTCTCTTTGAATAATGAGCCAGATTTTATTCATAACATCAGTTAATAGGATAGTTAATTGGAAATGGTTTGAAACGAACGCGTAGTGGCATGTGTACCTTCCACTTCGCGGATAAAGATTTCATTAAGTGAAGGCAGTATCTCGCTAAACGATTCTATCAGACTGCCATGTTCTATAAAATGCTGCAATACATTGTTGCTGTTATAGCCTTTGTTTATTTTTACGGTAAAGCCATTGCCTTGCTGTTGTATCACTTCAAAAGCATTGCTGACAACTGTAGCCGGCAACGTTGTAACCTGTATGCTAAACAGGTTTTCTTTAAACGTCTGCTTAATACCTTTCACCGTTCCATCCAGCACTTTATGCCCAAGGTTTACCAGCACAATGTGGTCGCAGATTTCCTCTACTTGCTCCATACGGTGCGTGCTGAAAATAACCGTGCTGCCCTGCTTGGCAAGGTTGAAAATTTCGTCTTTAATCAGGCTTGCATTCAGAGGGTCTAAACCACTAAAAGGCTCATCTAAAATAATCAGTTTCGGCTGATGCAAAACGGTAGTTACAAACTGCAGCTTCTGGCTCATGCCCTTGCTCAGGTCTTCTGTTTTTTTATTCCACCAGCTTTGCATTTCCAGTTTTTCAAACCAGTATTTTATCTTCTGCATGGCATCGCTGCGGCTTAGTCCTTTTAGCTGTGCCAGGTACATTGCCTGCTCACCGATCTTCATCTTTTTATACAAGCCGCGCTCTTCGGGCATGTAGCCGATCTTCACAATATCATTTGCCGGGTCAAAGCGTTTGCCATCGAAAGTTATGGTGCCTTCATCGGGATAAAAGATGCCCGTAATCATGCGCAGCAGCGTGGTTTTACCAGCCCCATTCGGGCCCAGCAAACCAAAGATGCTGCCCTGCTCTATGCTAAAGCTAATATCGTCGACTGCCTTTTGTGTGGAATAATATTTCTTCAGATGATCCAATTGAAGAATCGTCATAGTACAATGTTTTACGTGTCAAATATATTCACCTATCCGGTATTCGCGGTGTTCTTTTGATAAATAAAAGAACACAAGAGTTTTTGTAAAAAAAATATGGAATTGGACAAAGCTGACCGGCTAAATTGTCCGCAACACCGTTCTAAAAGAATTGGTGAGCAAAAAAGGTGCTCCGCAAACGTTCGCCAACTGTTCCGGAACCACCGCAAACTGCCTGTAACCGCTGCCGACCGGTAGTAAAAGACCAATTGCTAAGCCGGGAAAGCAGCCGGTTCATTTCCAAACCTTTTACTCTGGCAGGGCAATGTTTACGCCTGTTCATTTCTATAGCCGGAGTTGGCAAGCTAAAACCGCGTTATCGGGTTTTGCATTCGCAGGCGTCAATTGCAACATACTATTACGAAATATTATTTGAGCATCTGGCCTCAAACCCCCAATTTTGCCGCCGTTTCTATGCAACCAGTCACCGCGTTTTATCCTCAATTAACTCATCCTCAGAATGTAGTCATTACCATGCATCAAAAGCCCGATGGCGATGCTATGGGGTCGGCACTGGGCATGTATCATTTTTTAATTCAGTTGGGGCACAGTGTTACCGTTATTTCACCCACCAACTGGGCTGATTTTTTAAAATGGATGCCGGGCTGTAATAAAGTGGTGGACTTTGATATGTATAAAGACAAAGCGGTGCAGTTGGTAGAGAATGCAGATATCATTATCTGTCTTGATTTTAACGTAATGCACCGTACCAAACATTTCGAGCCGGTATTGCTGAAAAGCAGCGCCACCAAAGTTTTAATAGATCATCACGAGCTGCCGGAAGAAAGCCAGTTTACCTACGGCATTTCTAACCCGTATAAAAGCAGTACGTGCGAAATGGTGTACGATTTTATTATCGAATCGGGTCATACGGCAAACATCAACCTCGATGTGGCTACTTGTTTATACACGGGCGTAATGACGGACACGGGTTCGTTCCGTTTTCCTTCTACCACGGCTTCGGTGCATAAGATGGTAGCGCATTGTAAAGAGTTGGGTCTAAATCATACGCCCATTCACGAGCAGGTGTACGATAGTTTTTTGGAAAACCGGCTTCGCTTTATTGGCAATGCCTTATTAAAACGGTTAGATGTATTGTACGAATACAACACCGCTATGATGGCGATACCCAAGAGCGACCTGAAAGAATTTGATATAAAAACGGGTGATACCGAAGGCTTGGTAAATTACCTGCTTTCCATAGAAGGCATACGCCTCGGCGCTTTGCTGATAGACCGGGAAGAAGAGCGCCGCTGGAGCTTCCGCAGCAAAGGCGATTTTGATGTGAACCAGTTTGCACGCCTTCACTTTGAAGGTGGCGGGCATAAGAACGCAGCCGGCGGCAGAAGCAGCGATACGCTTCAACACAATGTAGAAAAATTTAAAACCGTGCTTCAGGAATACGAGGCACAATTACAATAACACACAATCAATGAAACATTTCCTTCTTGCAGCGGCCTGCGTAGCCCTGCTTTCAACGGTAGCTTGCAAAGCGAATTATGATAAAACGGCATCGGGGCTGGTTTATCGCATTGTATCGAGCAAGGGCGGAGCGCCCGTAAAAATCGGACAGTTTGTAAAGTTTAATATCGAGCTGAAGCTTTCTCCGAAAGACTCTATACTCAACACCACGTATGGTAAATTTCCAGGCTACGGAAAAGTAGATACCGGAGCACAGGTTACTTATTCTTTCTTTGAAATTATGCCGAAGTGTAAAGTGGGCGATAGTGTTGAATTCAGCATTAGCATCGATACCTTGAAAAAGCGCGGACTGATACCTGACTACAACAATATTTTCACCCGCAACGGGCTGATTAAAGGTCGCTTTACCGTACTAAAAACATTTGAAAAAGAAGACCAGATTAAAGCTGATTTCGATGCAGAAACAGCAAACATGAAGGCAAAAGAAATTGCTTCTTTGCAAGACTACATTACCAAAAAAGGTATTAAAGCAGTAAAGACTAAAAACGGTGCTTTTGTAGAAATAGACCAGCCTGGTGATGCTGCTGTAAAAGCAGACTCCGGCAAGACAGCAGTTATCATGTACAAAGGTTACCTGCAGGATGGCGGAAAGGTGTTTGACACTAACATGGATTCATCGAAGCACCACACTGACCCGATAGAAGTACCTGTTGGCGCAGGGCGCGTTATACCCGCTTGGGATGAAGCGCTTCCTTATTTCAGCAAAGGATCGAAAGGTAAAATCTATGTTCCTTCTACCTTAGGCTATGGCATGCGTGGCGCCGGCGGCGATATTCCACCCAATGCTAATTTGATTTTTGACATTGAAATCAAAGATGTGAAAGATACGCCTCCGCAACCACAAGGTGCACCGGGTGGAAATGGTATGAACAGCCTGACGCCTGAGCAGATGAAGATGCTGCAGGAGCAAATGCAGAAGCAGCAGCAACAACAGCAGAGGCAGGCACCTGCACAGAAATAAAACAGAAATTCAGCTTATACCAGAAAAGCCGCAACAAAAAATGGTTGCGGCTTTTCTGGTATAGTTTAAAAGGTAGCCAGCTCACTTGCGCTTTAGCTCTTCCAAATATTCAAGCAGGTTAGCCAAATCCTGCGGCGACAGGGTTTGATACAAGCCTTCGGGCATCATACTTTCTTTCATCTGCGTCATCGCCAATACATCGGCTGTTTTAATTTGTTTGCGGTTACCGCCCGGCATTTTCAAATCTATATCTGTTTCGGTTTTGCTGGCTACAATGCCGGATAATGCAGAGCCATCTTTCATCTTTATTGTCCATCCTTCATAGCCATAACTAATGCCGGCAGAGGGATGTTCAATAGCATCCAGCAAGCCTTCTTTCGGCAGCTTGCTTCCAATCTCAGACAGCTTCGGACCAAAATCGTTGCCTGTGTTATTTACCTGGTGACAAACGCTGCAGGTGCTGATAAATATCTTAGCGCCCGCATCTGCACTGGGCTTCAGCACTGCCAGCTCTTTCATTGACGGAGCAGGTTTTGCATTTTTACTCATCCCATGGTTAGGTAAATAAGAAGCTGCCTCGCTACGAACCGAACCGCGCCATGCACCCTCTACGCTGGCTACGACATCAGGCACTAAATCTGTCGGAACTTTTTTGCCTTTTAAAATTTCCAGCACACGGTCTTCGCCGCTCCAGCTATTGCCAATCTTATGCGCCGCTTCTTTCCGCAATGCCATCGGATATTTTTTCGATAGAGCAAGGTTCTGCAGTATGTCTACCGACTCTTTGCTGCCTACACCTGCCAGCGCGTTTAGCAAAGCTGCCTGTTGTGCCGTGTCTGTTCCGTTCAACATCTTCCAGACTAATGCATCGCCATGAAGCTGAAGCAGCAAACCGACAGCATTTTTACCAATATTATCGTATGGTTTATTGACGGCCAACTGAAGCAAGTTGGGGTTCTGTGTGTTCACTTCATAGCGCGTTACTAAGTCAATGTATTCATCCGTTCCGTTCACAGATTGCAGCACATCGATCAGGGCTTTTTGTGCAATAGCTGAATGGGCTACCGTCTTGCTGTCAAGCGCATGAAGCACCAGTTTGTTCAATGCCATATCGTTGCTTGTATTGCTGCGAAGCATGGCTATTAAAAGCTGAGCCTTTGAGGGATCGTTGGTAAAATCAAACGCGCGGAAATACTTTAGTCTATTGTTTAGAGCGATACTACTGTCAGATGCCAGGGCAGCGAGATAGGGCAATGCTTTTTTGGTTCTTGCACGCCACACAATATCGCGCGAGGCAGCCGTTGCCAAAGGGTCTTTTACTTTGGCTAAATAAGCTGTAAAGAAAGCATCCCACCGGGCGTCTGCGCCAATACCCAATGCTTCTAAATACCACCTGTCTTTGCCATCGTATTGCGCAGCTAAAGAAGCCCATAACGCAGCCGCTTGCTGCGATTTGCTATGATGTAAAGCTAGTGCACATTCACGCCTTACTCCTGCATCGGCATCGTTCTGCAAGGCGGCTACTATGCCGGTTACATTGCTTTGTAACTCAACGGCAGCGCGTATTCCTGTAATGCGTATGTCTGGATTATTATCTTTTATGGCTTCACTAATATATTGCGAAGCACCAGCATCTTTCATTTTTACCAATACCCAAAAAGCACGCGCACGCATACGCGGGTTGGCATTGTTATCATGCCATAACTTCTCCAGCTCAGGCACTGCACTTTTACCCATACTTTGCAACGCGGTAAACGCATGATAACGCACCGATAGATTAGGATTGTACAACGCCGCAATGGCGCCTTGCGGCGTTGTACAATCTTGCTTGGCAATAGTATAAGAAGCAGCCGAGGACGGCGCTACGCGATACACCCTGCCCCGCACCTGGTCGCCTGCCTGATGACCGCCCACGCCGGGGTCGTACCAGTCGGCAACCATAAGAGAACCATCGGGTGCTGCACAAACATCAGCCGGGCGAAACCATTGGTCTTTCTCGCCTTTCAGAATGTTAATGATGCCCGCTTTGTAACCTGCTCCATCTTTATCTACAGTATAGCTGCGCACCACATTAGGACCGGCGTCGCAATGAATAAGCTGGTCGTGAAATTCTTTGGGTAACAGGCTGCCTTCATACACCAACATACCCGTTGGTGAGCCGGCGAATGTTTGCAAAAAATTCGGCACTACGCCAGGGTCATTCAAATGCCAGTGGCGTAGCGGAATAGAATCTTCCATATTGGTTCTATTTGCCTGCCAGCCGGCGCCCGTCATTTCATCGGTATAGCCATAGTTTCCATACTCCATTATGTAGTTGATACGAGTGCCTTGGTTTCCATCGTCATCGTTATCGCTTTGCCACATTGTGCCATAGCTATCCACGGCTACTTCATAAGGGTTGCGAAAGTTTTGCCCTAAACATTCTACATGCGAGCCATCTGTATCGCAGCGAAACACTAAGCCTTGTTTGTATTTCTTCTGGCTAATGACATCGCCATCCTGGTCGAGCACCGGCTTGTTGTTTTTATCGCGTAATTGTTTGCCGGCATTACCCATATTGAAGTACAACTTTCCATCGGCGCCAAACGTGAACGCATGAACGCCATGGTCATGCTGTTCGCCGCTGATGCCCTGAAACAATATCTCTTTTCGGTCGGCCTTATCATCGCCATTATCGTCATAAAACACCCACACATAAGGGCTTTGCGATACAATCACCTTATTCCCCAAAACACAAATACCCAATGGCGCATTCAACTCAGGTCCCTGGTAAAAAACCTTTGCTGTATCAGCTTTGCCATCGCCATTGGTATCTTCTAAAATCATGATTCGGTCGCCCAGCGCATTCACCGGATTGCCATTGATGGCAGGACGATAGTTATAAGCTTCATTTACCCAAACTCTTCCCCACTCATCTATGTCAATGTTCGTTGGGTTCTTCAACATTGGCTCTGTTGCATACGTATGCACTTCAAGGTCTTTGGCAACCGTTAGTCCTTTCAATGCATTCTCGGGTAAGTGCTTTTGCGCATCAGTTAACGTATCTGTTTTAGCTATCGGTGTGCGGGTGTTGCCGGTATTGTTTTTACAGGAAAAAAGAACGAAGAATAAAAGCAGGAAAAAGACAAAGCGGAAAGCAAACGGAACAAAGATAGTCTTCATTAGATATGGCATTTGGCAACATGAAAATAAAGGAATAAATATGATAATGGATATGACAAATGCAGGCTTGTATTAAGTTACATAAGCCAGGCAGCGCTAAAAATAAAGTAAAAAAGCTTTACTATTTTCTTACTCTGTAAGCAGCGCGTCAATGGCTTTGTGATAATCTTCAAAGTGAAAGCTATCAATCGCTTTTTGCATGTTCGCTTCTATTTTATCGTTGCACAAATTGCCGATGCTGCCTTCGTGTGTATGATGTATTTGTGTTGAATACGTGAACTTGTTTTCTTCTATTTCTAAACCCACTTTTTTATAAGCATCCCGGAAGGGAACGCCTTGCAGAACCAACTTGTTCACTTCCTCTACACTAAAGAGATATTTGTATTTTTCGTCTTGCAAAATATCCTTCTTCACTTCCATATCGGTAATCATTAAACCCGCCATGTCAATGCACTGACGAAGCGTTTGAAACGTAGGGAACAAATGCTCTTTCAGCAACTGTAAATCGCGGTGATAGCCGGATGGCAGGTTGGTGGTCATCAGCATAATCTCGTTCGGCAAAGCCTTGATGCGGTTGCAATAGGACCGGATCAATTCAAACACGTCCGGGTTCTTTTTGTGCGGCATAATGCTGCTGCCGGTTGTGAGTTCGGGCGGAAAAGAAACAAAGCCAAAGTTTTGATTCAAATACAAAGTCGCATCCATACATAATCGAGCTAAAGTATCCGCCACATTTGCCAATGCAGAAGCTACGATGCGCTCTGCTTTGCCGCGCCCCATTTGTGCATACACCACATTATAATTCAAGTCTGCAAAGCCTAACAATTGTGTTGTTAATGTTCGATCGATAGGAAAAGATGAGCCATAACCAGCCGCAGAGCCGAGCGGGTTTTTATTAACAACATCATAAGCGGCTTTCATTGTTATGATGTCATCTGCCAAGCCTTCTGCATACGCGCCCAGCCATAAGCCAAACGAAGATGGCATAGCTAATTGCAGGTGTGTATAGCCCGGCAATAAATCGTCTTTTAGTTCATTACTCCTGTTGATTAACAACTGAAAAAATGATTGAACTGAAAGAACTATTTTCTCTATTTCGCTTCGCAAAAAAAGTTTGACATCGACCAATACCTGGTCGTTGCGGCTGCGGGCTGAATGGATTTTTTTACCAATATCGCCAAGCTTTTGCGTCAACAAAAATTCAATCTGCGAGTGAACATCTTCAATGCCATTGTCGATGGTAAATGGTAAATGTTGAGAAGAAAATGGCTGCGTGGTTTTATAAATTTCTCTCAGCTCTGTTACCAGTTGTTTTGCTTCTTCATTCGTTAATAATCCAACAGTAGCGAGCATCTTTGCATGAGCGATATTTCCCAATACATCAAACGGAGCAAGCAACAAATCAAACTCGCGGTCTTTGCCCACAGTGAAGATTTCCACTTCCTGCGATGAGCTTATATTTTTTTGCCAGAGTTTCATGTTTTGTGGATTGTTTTAATTGGTTATCTCACTCACTACTTAATCATCTTTTTTTGCGGGCTGTACCAAGTCCCAAAGATTGCCATACAAGTCAGCAAATACGGCAACCTTGCCATAAGTTTCAACAGATGGCTGTCTTACAATGGTAATGTTTTGGGTTAATAAATTCTGATAATCTCTTTCAAAATCATCAGTATGCAAGAATAAAAATACACGACCGCCGGTTTGATTTCCGACTCTGCTTTTCTGCTCTTCATTCGCAGCTTTTGCCAGCAATAAATGACATCCTGATGAGTTGTTAGGCTTTATTAAAACCCAACGTTTTGTATCGCTCAGAACGGTATCTTCAATCAGATCAAAGCCAAGTTTTTGTGTATAAAACTGTATGGCTTTATCGTAATCATCTACTACAAGTGCAATGTGTGCAATGCTTTGATTCTTCATGTGCTGATTTCTTTCCTTTATAGCAACTTGCTTATATATCCTACCTTATCTCGGTCATTTTATTCAGCAATGCAATGTAGGTCTCAATGCCTTGCCTGATCTCGTCAAGATAAATATACTCATCTGCTGTATGGCTTCGTGCGCTGTCGCCGGGTCCCATTTTTAGAGTCGGAAAAAACATCAATGCTTTATCGCTGGTGGTGGGCGAACCATAGCAAGTTTTACCTAACGATATTCCTGCTTTTACCAATGGGTGATCAAGCGAAATGGAAGTGCTTCGTAACCGTATGCTTCGTGGCTCTACATCGCAAGTTGTATGCTGTCGGATGATGTCTAATACTTCTTCAAATGTGTACAATTCATTCACTCTTACGTCCACCGTAAACTTGCATTCATGCGGCACTACATTATGCTGCGAACCAGCATTGATAATGGTAACGCTCATCTTCATTTTTCCAAGCAATGAAGATACTTTATCAAACTGGTAGGTACTAAACCATTCAATGTCTTTGATGGC
>CAZZZH010000155.1:0-10722 GCA_964658445.1 Ilyomonas sp. | reverse complement strand
ATTGTTCAATACCATAGGTAAAACAATTGATTCTATTGAAACCTTTCCGGCATCGGAAGGTTTTTTTGCTTTTCAGGATACCCCGGTTCACCAGGGTTTACTACTGAACACCAACTCCGGTATCTTTTACGAGTTTGTTCCGGCTACTGAAATGGGATCGAAAAGCCCGGCGCGATTGAGTCTGAAAGATGTAAAAGTGGGTGAGAACTATGCGCTGATTATTAACAACAATGCGGGTTTGTGGGGTTATGATATTGGCGACACGGTAAAGTTTGTCAGCACAAATCCGTACCGTTTGGTGGTAACGGGCAGAACAAAGCATTATATTTCTGCCTTTGGCGAGCATGTGATAGGCGAAGAAGTTGAAGCCGCTTTGATGAAAGCAGCTCTGGAAGACAACGTTCACATTGTAGAGTTTACCGTAGCGCCGATGGTGAAGCAAGACAAAGGCAAAAGCTACCACGAATGGTTTATTGAATTTGCGCAGGAACCCAATGATCTAACTGCTTTTGCAGAGAAGATAGACAATAATCTGCGGATGAAAAATGTGTACTACGACGATCTGATCAGTGGCAATATTTTACAACGCTTGCAGATTAAGGTCATCCAGAAAAATGGTTTTATCAATTATATGAAGTCGATTGGAAAATTGGGAGGACAAAATAAATTGCCGCGCCTAAGCAACGACCGTAAGATAGCAGATGACCTGGATGCTTACAGCTTGTAAAAGGAAGGTGTGTAAGATATTTACGGCTTTGCCGAACCTTGTATATTTGAACTTCTTTAGATTAAAAAGATTCTAAAAACAAAGCCCGTCTTAAATAAGACAGGCTTTTTAGCAAGCAATCAAAAAATCGTCAGAGGCCATTAATCGCGTAGTGCCTCGCGGGCAATTACGATCTTCTGTATTTCAGAAGTGCCTTCACCAATGGTACACAGTTTGGCATCTCTGTAATATTTTTCTACTGGAAAATCTTTGGTATATCCATAGCCGCCAAAAATCTGCACGGCATCGTTGGCAACTCTTACCGCCACTTCACTGGCATAATATTTTGCCATGGCTGCCTGCTTGGTCATTGGCTGTCCAATGTTTTTCAAATGACAGGCATTTTGTATTAATAAATCAGCAGCTTCTATCTCCGTGGCCATATCGGCTAGCTTAAAAGAAATGCCCTGGAAAGAAGCTATGGGCTTATCAAACTGGTGGCGTTCTTTAGCATATTGCCGGGCGGCTTCGTAAGCACCTTTAGCAATGCCGAGCGACAGTGCCGCAATGGAAATTCTTCCACCATCAAGCACTTTCATTGCCTGGTAAAAGCCATCACCCACTTCACCCAGGCGGTTATCGTCAGAAATAATGCAATTATCAAAAATCATCTCAGCGGTTTCGCTGGCTCTCATGCCTAGTTTATTTTCTTTCTTGCCGCCGGCAAAGCCTTTTGTTCCGCGTTCAACAATAAAAGCCGTTGCATTGTTTTTAGTCCGCGGCTCGCCGGTTCTGGCTATTACTACAGCTATATCTCCGGTCTTACCATGCGTAATCCAGTTCTTCGTTCCGTTCAGTATCCAGTTGTCGCCATCGCGTGTAGCCGTACACTTCATATTTCCCGAATCACTTCCCGTGTTAGGTTCCGTTAAACCCCAGGCTCCGATATGTTCGGCAGTGGCAAGTTTAGGCAGGTACTGATACTTTTGATCTTCGTTACCAAACAATAAAATATGGTTAGTGCAAAGCGAGTTATGTGCTGCTACACTTAAGCCAATAGAGCCGCAAACCTTGGCAATCTCTTCAATAATTTCTTTATACTCAAAGTAGCTCAATCCCGCGCCACCATAGACTTCCGGCACTAACACACCCATCATCCCAAGCTTTCCCAACTCCTTAAAAACATCAACCGGAAATATCTGCGCTTCATCCCATTCCATCACATGCGGACGAATATATTGCTCTGCAAAATCTCTTGCTGTTTCTTTAACCTGAGCTGTAATTTCTTCTACTAAAAAGTCCATGCTAACGTTTGTTAGTTTGCAAATGTAGAGGAAGTTTTGGTTGCATAAAATTTATTTGCAAATATTTTATTCGACAGTGAGATAAGGTGATATTTTCTGGTAAACTTCTTCGTTTATAAAAACGATCTTCTTAATGTCTTCTACCGACGAATAATTTCCGTGTTGCTTTCGATAGATGATGATAGCATCCGCAACGTCCGGAGGTATAACGGCAATACTTTTTAATTCGCTGCCAGTTGCTTTATTGATATTGATTTTTGAAGATGAAGGAGCAGTCGACTGCGTAACCGGCGATGTACTCTTAGCAACCGTTTGACCGGAAGATAAATGCAGGTAAGGCAGAATGACTCGATAAGCCGAATCTGACAAACCATATGTTTGCTTTACTTGCTCGACCGAAGTAAAACCACCGATCTTATCCCGATACTTTACGATGCGATTACTTAGTGTTTCGCCAATAGCCGGCAAGGCTTTCCATTCTTCAACGGTAGCGTTATTGATGTCTATAACTTTAGGCTTTCCTTTTACATAAAATGCTTGTGTGTCCTTGTTACCGGCGACATATTTCTCTGTATCTTTTACGGGATTGATTTTTACAAAAGGTATTATTTTATCGGCTTCTTCTTCAGTTATACCATAGATTTTTCGCAAATTCTCAGCTTTATAGAAATGCCCGCCTTTGTTGCGATAATTAAGAAGTGTATGAATCGTTTTATCACGTAAGCCAAGTTGCTGAAAGCCGCTTGCATCTAGCGTGTTTGGGTCGAAGAAAAATAGATGTTGGGTTGACTTTGTTTCTCCTTCATCTGAAGTTTCCGCAAGCATGGCATCGCCGGAAAGACTATCGCTTGTATCGTCGGCGTGTGATGACAAAGACGCTAATTTTTCATCAAGGTTTTCGATAACGACAGGCTTTAGTTCAGGATTATAAAAAGCAAGGAAAAAACAATAGGAAGCAAAAGCAAAAAGCAGAACAAAAAGAATGTTCCTTTCTTTTTTTGGAAAAACAAACCAGTCTTTCCAGGATGGGTTTGTGCGCATCAATTTTTATTTAAGCCGTTAGCAATGAAGTAATAAGCCGTCGTAGGCTAAAGATATATGTTTTGGCAAATTTTCATTCACGATTTTATGAAGACCCAACTGGTGGCTGATGTGGGTAAAGTAAGCTTTGGGAATCGCCAGTTCGTTTACCAGGTTGATTGCCTCTTGCAATGTAAAATGAGAAATATGGTTCTCTCGGCGCAAGGCATTTACCACTATCACTTGTGAGCCATTAATAAGACTTTTGTTGTACTCATCTATTCTATTCGCATCGGTTATGTAGGTAAAATTGCCAAACCGATAGCCATATACAAGCATCTTATGATGCCACACCGTTATCGGCGTCACAGGTATATCGCCAATCATAAATGGCTGTTGCGAAATTGTGATAAGGTTGATGTTGGGAATGCCAGGATATTTATGTTCGGCAAACACATATGCAAACTCTTTTTTCAGGGCTTCGCTGGTTAGTTCATTGGCATACACATCTATCGCTTGTCCCGAAAAAAAGTTGTAGGGACGCACATCATCAAGCCCGGCAATATGGTCTTTATGCGGATGCGTAAACAAAACAGCATTTAGCTTTTCATTGCCGATACGGAGCATCTGGTAACGAAAATCGGGCGTTGTATCAACGACTACTGTTGTGGTTGGAGACTCAATTAAGATACTGCTGCGAAGCCTTTGGTCACGCTTATCGGTTGATGTGCAAACCTCGCAGTGGCAACCAATCATGGGCACGCCGGTGCTGGTGCCGGTTCCTAAAAACGTTATGGTAAGTGGCGGTTGCAAAGATGTAAGATAATAGTATTCGGGTAAAACTTTAGGGTTTTTGTGCGGTGGTTTTTATTAGTTCGTCGTAGAGCTTTTGAGACTCATGTGTAAGCTTATCTATATCCACAGGCAGTTGCGGAATAAGTTCTGATAAAGTATTGATCCTTGCTTCCACATCCAAGAATTTATTTAGCACAATAATGCGTTTGCTTTCCAGCAGGCACCAGCCGCTCTGGAAGGTTCCGCGCTCATAGCGCAAAGTATACTCAGCTTCGTGAACAACAGATGAAAGTTTATCTAAATAATGCTGTGTAGGCTTCATATTGCGAAGGTATTGGTTTTGAGAAGCGATAAGAATTCTGTTCGATCGGCTTTCAATTTTTTACACTCCATAAAAAACGGGATTCTTTACCTTCGCCCGAAAGTAATTACTCTATGTCTGAAACGATAGTTTCGATTCATAATGCAAATATATTTCAGGGCGCTAACCTTATCCTGCAAAACGTAAATTTCGATGTGTTGCGCGGCGAGTTTGTTTACCTTGTCGGCAAGACAGGATCGGGCAAAAGCAGCCTTTTAAAAACTTTGTACGGTGAACTTTCCTTAACTAGCGGAACTGGCTCTGTGGTTGGTTTTGACCTTACTACAATGACCTGGAAAAAGCTCCCTTTTTTGCGCCGTACGCTAGGTATTGTCTTCCAGGATTTTCAATTGCTGACCGATAGAAATGTGTATGAAAATCTCCGCTTTGTATTGCGCGCTACCGGCTGGACAGACAATAACCTGATGGAAGAAAAAATAAATGACGTGCTCGATAAAGTAGGACTTAAAAGCAAAGGCTTTAAAATGCCTTTTGAGATAAGTGGCGGCGAGCAGCAACGTGTAGATATTGCGCGGGCTTTGCTCAATTCACCAAAATTGATTTTAGCCGACGAACCTACCGGAAACCTTGACCCTGAAACAAGCGACGAGATCATGCAACTGCTGATGCGCATCTGCAGAGATTACGGAACGTCTATCATCATGGCAACGCACGACTTTATGGTGCTTCAAAAATATCCATCGCGCATATTGACCACAGAAAACGGCAAGGTGATAGACAGCGCCAATACTGTGATGGCTTAGCCTTGTGTTCATTGTATTATTCTTTTAAACCAACTAATTTCGAATTCAATGCTAAAAGATAAAGTATGTATTGTTACCGGTGCAGCACGCGGCATAGGTGAAGCAATTGCGGTGAAACTGGCTGAAAATGGCGCCCATGTTGCGTTCACGTACGTGAGTGATAGCAGTGCCGAAAAAGCTTCTGCCTTAGAAAATAAGCTGTTATCGCTGGGTGTAAAAGCCAAAGCCTACCAGAGCAATGCCGGCGATTTTGCTGCCTGCGAAAGCTTTGTAAACAGTGTGTTGAAAGAGTTTGGAACCGTGGATGTTTGTGTGAACAATGCAGGTATCAGCAAAGACAATCTGCTACTGCGTTTATCTGCTGAGCAGTGGGATGATGTGATGGACATTAATCTGAAAAGCGTGTTCAACATGACGAAGCAGGTGATACGCCCGATGATGAAAGCAAAAGCCGGAAGCATCATTAATATGAGCTCGATCATCGGCATCAGAGGCAATGCAGGGCAAAGCAGTTATGCCGCCAGCAAAGCCGGCATCATTGGATTTACCAAAAGCGTCGCGCTGGAATTGGGCAGTCGCAATATTCGCTGCAATGCCATTGCGCCAGGTTTTATAGAAACAGACATGACGCATTATTTAAAAGAAGGCAATGCGGCTGAAGATTTTAAAAAGAAGATTCCGTTAGGCCGTTTCGGAACTGGTGAAGAAGTGGCGAATGCCACACTGTTCCTGGCTTCTGACATGAGTAGCTATGTAACAGGACAAGTATTGAGCGTATGCGGAGGCTTAAATATTTAAGCTTCTTTCTTTGACACTTTCCATCATCATAGTCAATTACAACGTAAAGTATTTTCTTGAGCAATGTCTTTGCTCTGTAAAGGATGCTATCTGTAATATAGATGCTGAAGTTATCGTGATTGATAATGACTCTTCCGATGAAAGCATTGCTTATTTGCAACCCGCATTTTCCTGGGTAAAATTTATACAGAACGAAAGAAACGAAGGCTTTTCCAAAGCTAATAACAAGGCACTTCAAGCCGCTTCCGGCAGCTATATTTTGTTTCTAAACCCAGATACCATATTGGCAGAAGATACGCTGGAGCAATGTCTCTCTTTTTATCAAAAAAACAACACAAATACCGGGGCGATTGGTGTACGAATGCTTGATGGTTCTGGTAATTTTTTACCCGAAAGCAAGCGATCTTTTCCGTCTCCCTTGGTTTCGCTGTACAAGCTCACTGGCTTGTCTGCACTCTTCCCTTCTTCTAAACGTTTTGGCAAATATGCACTAGGCTATTTACCCAAAAAAGAGGTTCATCAGGCAGATGTGATTTCCGGTGCCTTTATGATGGTTCCGAAGAAAATTCTTGATGAAACAGGTGGCTTCGACGAACAGTTTTTTATGTATGGCGAAGACATTGACCTAAGCTATCGAATACAAAAAAGCGGTTATAAAAATTTTTACTTGGGGCATGTAGCCATCGTCCACTTTAAAGGAGAGAGTACAAAAAAAGGCAGCCTAAGGCAAGTAATAGTCTTTTACAATGCCATGAGTTTGTTTGTAAGAAAATGGTATCGCGGCAGTGGGGCCTGGCTGCTGCGGCAGAGCTTACAGGCAGGCATTATCGCGAGAGGTTCTGCATCTGCGGTTTATTCAGTAATTGTCTTAAAAACTAAAAGCCCACAGGTGGTTTACAAAGAGGCTGCACTTGTTGGAAACCCTGAACAGACAAGGCTTGCAGCCCAGATCATCGAATGCTATTACCCCAACATAAGAATGGTAGTCATTGCAGATAAAACAAATAAAATACAAGTAAGTGAAAACAGCTTACTTGTATTTTGTATGGGCGATTTGTCTTATAAAAATAGCATTGAACTGATTCAGATAAACAAAGCTTCTTCTTTCAAATGGTTTGGAAAAGAAAGCTTCAGTATCGTAGGAAGCGATGATAAAAACAATAGTGTCGATGCATTGATTCGCAGTTAAACCGCCTTTATTTTAACACCCGTAAAGTCTACACAAAGCCTTTAAAAAACTATATCCTCTAAGGGCATTATTCCCACTCTTTCACTTCGTTATCTGCCTTTTCAAGGTCTCTGTAAGCGCGTTTCGAAACGAAGATGCTTAGTTCATACAAAGAGAACAGCGGAATGAAAACAATGGTCTGGCTTATCCAGTCTGGGCTTGGTGTGATGAACGCAGCTATCACAAGAATAACCACAATAGCGTATCGCCTTGAACGCCGCAGGAAAGAAGGTGTAATTAAACCAATCCTCGTTAAGATAGAAGCCAGTACCGGAAGTTCGAATGCAATGCCGCAACCGAGAATAATATTGGTGAGATTATCAAGGTAATCGTCAAGTGTAGGCTTGGTAACCAGCAATGCTTGCCCGCTAATATTGAACGAACCTAAGAAATTGAAGGTAAACGGTCCTAAGATGAAATAGCCAAAGGCCGAACCCAAAAAGAAAAAGAATGAAACCCAAAAGATGATAAACTTGGTATTGCGCAGCTCCTTTGGTTTTAATGCTGGTTTTACAAATCGCCAGAACTCCCAAAAGATATAAGGAAATGCCGCGATAATACCGCCAACCAATGCCATACTAATGCTACCAAGAAACTGCCCGCCATACGTGGTGGTTTGCATTTGTATGTTGATGGCCTTCATGCAAAGAGCATTACCTGCATGAATGAAATGGCTGAACTTGCAAAGTGCGGAGTAAGAAATAAAATTAGGATTGATAGGTCCGGCAATAATATAATCGAACACCCATTGATGAAAATAAAAAATAACACCTGCTAAAACAAGCACCGCCAGTAGAGAACGTACAATATGCCAGCGCAGGGCTTCGAGGTGATCAATAAAAGACATCTCGGCTGTATCGGGGTTGCCGCCGCGATTGAAAATAGATGTAGCCATTGTTAGAGATACGAAATTGTTGCGGGCAAAGGTAGGCGTGCGGCTATTACGTTACCGCAGCACTTTCATTTTTATCATTTCTATTCGCGTGTTGGTCACATTAAGCACGTCGAACTCATAATCGCCAATGATGATGCGCTCTTTAAACTTGGGAATACTTTTGTGTTCATCTATAATATAACCCGAGATAGTTTCCGACTCGTTCTCCGGAAACGTAAAACCATATTTTTCGTTCAGATAATCCAGCTCCAGGCGACCTGAAAAAATATATTCGTTTTCACTCAATTGCTTTTCTACAAACTCCTCTGTATCGTATTCATCTTTTATCTCGCCGAAAATTTCTTCCAGCACATCTTCCATGGTTACAATGCCCGCAGTGCCGCCAAACTCATCTACTACCCAGGCAATGCTTTTGCGCTCGCGCGAAAACTTAGTGATCAGGTCAGTCGCGCTCATACTTTCGGGTACAGCCGGAATATCTAACAAAATCGACTTGATATCGGCAGGCTTTTTAAATAAATCTAACTGGTGAATGTAGCCGGTGATGTTATCTACATTTGTTTCAAAAACAACCATCTTGCTCAGCCGGGTTTCTAAAAATTTATTCTTTACTGCCTCTATAGAAGTATGGATATCGACCGCTTCTATCTCGGTGCGCGGAACTAAACAGCGGCGTATTTTGATATTGGGTAACGACAATGCATTTTCGAATAATTCTTTGTTCATTTCAGGATGCTCTTCGTCCTGCTCATTATTTTGCTGGTAGTAATGCTCTATGTCGGCTTTAGCAAATGGCTGGCTGTCTTCTTTCAGTTTTACATTGAATAAAAATCTTAGCGTACCGGCAGCTAACGAAACAAAGAAGCTTAGGATAGGACGAAGAATATTGTAAAAAAATTTTGCCAACGGCGCAAAAAAAGTAAGCAGCGCATCGCTCTTGGCGCGGAACAAAGCTTTGGTGAGAAATTCAACAAAAAATAAAAGAATTATAATGCCTGCTAGTGCATCGGCAATCAAAAACAGGTATTCGTTTTGGATGCTTTGAAAGAAAGGAATAAGCCACAGCGTATCGCTCAGCAATTGAACAAGGATAAGCGTAAACAGCACTAAGAACAGAATAATTCCTACTATGCAGGCGCCTAAAAAAGCGTTCGGCTTTTCAAAGAAATCGGAAAGGATGATGCCACCACGTTTCCCTTGCTTTTTCTTCAACTCTACGCTAAGCCGGTTGGCATTAATAAAAGACACTTCAATACCTGCAAAAAAAATAAGGAACAGCAAAGTGATAGAGAGAAATATGGACAGACCCGCTTGTGTCATTTCAGGTAAAAATAAAAAACAGAACGATGCGAAAATAAAAAGTTAGACACAGTGCAGGAGTAATTGGCTGCAATGTTTAAAAATCTTTTATGGCGAAGCACAACCTTTAATCGCTTAGCATCAAGTTTGCAAAAAATTTTGATGCTTTTCAGAAGCAACTTAAAAACCAATAGAGTTTTATGACAACAGTCAAAGCGTTTGAAACAAGCCTTATGAACAGCGAACCACCGCAAGGTTTAACCGTGCTTCTGCAAGCGTTGTGGTACGATGCCAAAGGCAATTGGACTAAGGCGCACAGCCTCGTCGATAATCTGTCCGGCAGCAAAGCCGCTGCCATTCATGCTTATTTACACCGTGTGGAAGGCGACAACGGCAACGCTAATTATTGGTATCAAAGAGCAGGCAGAAAAATGCCTGATAGCAGTCTTAAAGAAGAATGGAAGCAACTGGCAGAAGAACTGCTGGCATCTGAATGAGAGCTTAGACATAGTTGAGTAAAATGCTTTGCCAGCTTTCATTCGAACTCAATTTATGTTAATCCCAAACGCTTTCAACTCGCATAACCAATTCTTATCAATGATGTTCGCCTTCCATATACTGCATCATTCCTAACAGTAAATCGGGATCGGGGCAATTGTGTAAATATTTTTCTTTTTCGATGTAGGCGCAAACGCCGGGATAATCGCCCCACTTTCCTTCCATATTTTTTATGATTTGAAAATGAAGATGCGGCGGCCAATTTCCATTTTCGAATGTTTGACCAAAGGTACCAATGCGTTCACCCATCGACATATATTTCCCGGCTTCCAGGTTACTAAGATCAGACAAACTTAGATGACCGTAAAGGGTGTAGAACGAGGTTCCGTTTAGCTGGTGTAGCAGAATAATAGTAGCTCCATAATCGCCAGAGTGACTGTTGAAAGCAAAGCTGTGTACAACACCTCCTAACGGCGCAAACACAGGCGTGCCGGGCTTTCCCCAGATATCAATGCCTAAGTGCAACCGTCGTGGCTGTCCGTTTAAGGACGCCGAATCAAACACTTTGCTTCGCAGGTAAATAGTGCGATGTTCTGCATAGCCGCCAATGCCATAGAGAGCTTTATCTTGATCAAGCTTTTGAGATATGTATTGACTGAAGGAATTGGTATCATTCAATATCTCACTTGAAAGAGTAGTATTGTTTGCCGTAAAATCGAGCAACAACAGCTTATCTTTTTTTGGCGTAAAAGGCACGACCGGGTGAAAGGAATAAGCGCTTTGCCCAAGCTTGGTTTCCAATGTCAGTGTTTGTAAAATCACATAGTGAAGGTAACAGAAAAAGGAATGTTCTTCTGCAACAGAATGATAAAACAAACTCCAAAGAAAAGTTTGATGTTATGTAAGCAAACGAGGCTTACGTATTGAATCAGATAAGCTTAATCTCTTATCTGCAAAAGGAAAATTAAAAAAACAAAACGCTTTCAGAAACAGTAAAACAACCATTAAACGTTATAAATCTCTTCGATCTTCTTTTTATATTTTTCCATTATCA
>CAZZZH010000154.1:0-10829 GCA_964658445.1 Ilyomonas sp. | reverse complement strand
TTCGGAGAGGAGAGAAACGATTTCGAAGGGGAGAGAATGAATTTCGGGGACGATTTTATTTTCGAAGGGCATTTCTGGAAATGAAAAATGCCCTTTTTTATGACAGGCAGTCAAGTAATGTTATCCCTATCTCATTTCATCATCAGATTCTGCACCGTACTAAAGATGGTAGTGTACCCGTTTGAAACATCAGATTCCGCACAAAGCCCTTGCAGAAATGATTTAGGATAAGTATTGTTAAGGGCAATCGCGGAATGACGCAATCCTGTTTTTTTCCATTTCATTTTCCATAACTACATACCCATTGTTGCTTATGCCGGCTGGGTGGCTTTCTCGGTTTTTTTCTTGTTGTTCAGCGCTTTGAGCAGGCCGGTATAGCTTAGCAAACCTTGTTGCTGTTTGTTGCCGGGGAAGAAAACGCGGGCGAGCTTGCTGATTTTGTTTACCACATCGCTATAAATGTCGTTGAAGGCGGTGACGGCATCGGCAGTGAGCACTTTTTTACTGCTTTTATATGACTCCTGCGAAACGTTGGCATCGCGCAGGGTTTGGGCATAGCTGGTAACGAGCGTAAGGTCGGCTTCGGGAATGCCGGTGGCTGCGAGTTGCGCTTGCAATTCGGGCGTCATATTTTGCTGATACTGGTACAACAGGTTGATGAGCGCCTCGGTGTCGCCTTTGCGGGCGGCTTTGAAATAATCTGCGTAGCCGAGCTCGCGAAGAATCTCTTTTTGCTGCACTTTGTCGGAACTGTAAGAGGCTTTGACCTGGTCGTTGATTTCGGAAGCTGCTTTGTAGGCAGCGTCTTCGAGATTGTAAACAACCTGAGACTGCTGGCGCAGTTGCTTGGCAGAGTCTACGCCGAAATATTTTTTGACAACACCATCGAGTTTGTCTTCAAGCTCTTTGAGATACTGTGGTGTGATGTTGGTTCGCTTTTTCTGAAGCGCGGGCTGGTTGTCTTCGGCGTTTGTAAGAATGGTGGACAGGGTGGTGAGCATGTCTACGTCTTTGCCGGCAAAGAGGCGGATGATTTGTGTCATGATGGATAGGTTTTGTTTGTTGCTAAAATATAAGGTTGTTTTGGTATAAGAGATTAAAAGTGGATTAAAAAAGGGGGAGGAATTTTCTCTATCATCCGTTTGTTTCGTTGTAATACCGGTCGCGCATTTTTACCAACAATTCATTAATCATGTCTACATCAGGTGTTTCAGGCAAAGCAGAATTGGCATACAGCAACGGCAATTCATTCTTTAAAAGTTCGGCTTTTTCTACCAATTCGTCATATTCATAATTGCCGGCTTTTATGCCTAATAAAAATTCCCGGTCGTTTCTTAAAACATTAATCTTCCCTTCCGTGGCTATCTCCTTTGCCATCAACAACAGACGAAATACATGCATCATGTTTTTGGAATCGTAGTTCTTGCCGTGCGACATTGTATTCCTGTATCTTTCATCGTTTCGTTTGGCTACCCAATCCCAGTATTCCTTGTACTTTTTGCAATAGACAGAATAGCCATCTTTATTAAAATACAACATAGCAACCGGCGTTTCTTCCTTTGGAATATTGCTCAGGTTTACATCGTTCGAAATATCTTTTTTCATGATGCCTGAATACGAAAGC
Source organism: Ilyomonas sp. (assembly GCA_964658445.1). Lineage (GTDB taxonomy): Bacteria > Bacteroidota > Bacteroidia > Chitinophagales > Chitinophagaceae > Ilyomonas. Next base: position 9,205 of record CAZZZH010000154.1, on the reverse strand, counting down.
AGAGTGGAGTGATACATGTTGTAGCAATCTTTCAAATGCGGTATTGCCGCCAGCCCTATATGTTCCTGCTGATAATTATTTTCTTTTAAAAAAGACTCCAAAGGCAGTGTTTGTTTGCTGTTATAAACAAAGCAAAAGTCTAACACGCTTTTGCGTTTTTCATCCACAGGGTTTACAATTTTCTTTTCAAGTCCAAAGGCTTTTTTTATTTGCGTATAAGCGTAATTGGCAAATGTTTTTTCACATAGTTTGGACAAAAACATAGCGGGCTGAAGATGGCTGATCAGCGCATCTTTATACAAAACACACTTGCCCGGAATGGCAAGCATTTCCATAATGTTGGGGTTGTTTTTAGAGAGCAATTCCATGAAGCGTTTCAGCTCGTAATACACAATATCGTTGGTTTCATTGGCTACCTGGTCTATATAATCTAATGAATAATACAGGTGTTTTGGTAACACAAAAACACCGCGTATGTCCGTATCAGAAGTTGCCGTATCTAAACCATACGCTTTGCTTCCGGTGATAACTTCAAACACCAGCCAGCCTTGATTCTTAATATCTTTAAACGTGATGGTTTCCATTCAATGTTTTTAAAAAGAATTCGTTGAGTTGCGTATAATCGTTGTTATTGGCAGCCAGCTTATGACGCGACGGTTCTATTGTTTCCCATAGCTGATGCAGCCACTGGTTCATGTCTTCATCTGGTTTGTATATATACTTTTCGCCAACGGTCGCTTTTAGTTCTATCAAGTCTCTCAATTTATCTCTGTACGTAGCATCAATAAGCGTCATCAAACCTTCTATATGCATTGGCGGAACGGCATTGTTTTGTACAATCCAGTGGCAGGATAATAACGAACGTATGAGATAGAAATATGCCTTCAGCTTTACTTCGTTTTGGTCTTTTATATCATCCCAAAACTTTATGGCTAATGAATAATGGTGATGAAACACAGCAACCGGCGTGTAATAGAGATGGATCAGGTTTAGAAAATCGTCCTGAAAGCCGGGTATAGAATAATAGCAAATGGGAGACTGAAATCTTTCTATTAAGGCCGCATTTGATTTCTTCAACAGGATAAGACTTTTCTTCAATTCCCAGCCTGTAATATCCAAATCGCCATCCATTATTTCAATGGTATCTTTTCTTTCGTTTATAGATAAATACCAGTCTTTTTCATGCCGGTAAATGAACCTGATATCATAATCGCTGTCCGGTGAAGGAAAGCCCCATGCGCGGCTGCCGGTTTCACAAGCAAATAAAATTTTGATTTCTTTCTCTTGTTCTATGTTCTGTAATGTCTGCTGTATATTTTCCATTGCCAATATTATAAGGAGTTTTCAAACTTATCATATTTTAGAAAGAGATGGCAACAAAAAAACGCCGGTCAATAACCAGCGCGGGATAATTGGATGAATGTTATTGTCAAAAGTTTCTTTCTCTTTAACGCTCTAAAACGCCCGTTGTATCATCCGCAATTTTTACAAAATACTGAATGGTTCCATCGCCCGCCAGCGCACCATTATAAAAGCGTAACGTATCATCCCGCAGTTCAAAGGATTGTTCGGGATAATCACTAAAGGTAAACTTATCGATCTGCCGGCCAGTGTTCGGGTCGGTGCCATCATGCGATACCGAATATGTGCCGCTGTAGTAGACAGAATCGTGATAAATATTTTGAAAGAGGCTGTCGGTAAATGCCCATAAGCGACCATTGCCAGGCTGATAGGCACTTGGATCTGGTAAAAATAATCCGCCTTCTACAAAACGGTATTCCCAAACGCCTGCCAGTACTTTACTGTTGACAGATGGTGACTGAAGATCTTTGCTGTTGCTGGAACAGGAGGTAATAAAGACAGTCAGTAAAAAAAAAGCAAGTAAGGTTTTGCAGAACATATAATTGGTTTGTAAGAAGATGATTCCACAGTCTTTGCAAACGTTGCATCCTCAGTAATATTTCTTGCAAGCTTTTAGTTATTGCGCCTGCACATTGTTAGACATGCGATAAGGAAAGACTTTTGATATTTTGGCCGTAACGTTTTCGAAGTGCTGTTCTTTTATCGTGAACCAAGAAACCATTCCAAAACCAAACGCAAGCATAAGATGATAAGGGAACATAGAGAAGTCATGGTAATGAAAAGCCAGCGCAGCGCCCCATAAAAAATAAACCGTTAGCAACATTTCCATTACCAACATGGGGTTTTTATTTTTTTGAGATGCTGGTTTTACTCTAGCTTGATGCGTATCTGAAGAATTGAATTTTGGCGTCCTTACAAAGGGAGACCGAATGCCTAACCAACCTTTAATAACAGCAACTGCATTACTAAACGACATGCCCATGCTAAACGTCAAGTACAAAGGAAAAATTTTAAAGAAGTATGACTTTGCATCTTTGCCCATAAAGCCCGTAGAAACTGTAGCGATATAATGAAACACACCAAGACAAAGCAACGATAGCAACGAAAAAGAAGCATAGCGAAACCAGGGCTCTAACTGCGGCACATGCGGCTTTAGCATTAACAAGGGAATGCTTAACAAAGATGCTAAAAAGGCGCTGACAAACACAAAACCAACCGTCAAATGAAAGAAGCCGTGCACCCGGGTTGACAACGGAAGCTTTGATTGCAATAATGTTTTTATATGTTTTCGTGCCGTTTCTGCATTGCCTTTTATCCAGCGGAATTGCTGCGCTTTTAATGCACTCATTACCGGTGGCAGTTCAGCAGGAATGGTAACATCTTCGCAATACAAAAACTGCCACCCTTTTAATTGCGCCCGATAGCTGAGATCGAAGTCTTCTGTCAAGGTATCATCATGCCAGCCACCGGCATCCAGCATACATTGCTTTCTCCACACACCACCCGTACCTGAAAAATTAATAAAGTAACCTGCGCTGTTTCTGCCTTTTTGCTCTATGGAAAAATGGGCATCGAGCAGGAAAGCCTGGAACTGTGTAAGCAAAGAATTGTTCTTGTTTAAATGCGACCAGCGTGTTTGTACCAACCCTATTTTATTGTTATTATTAAAATAAGGAAGCGTGCGTTGTAAAAAATCGGCAGGCGGTACAAAGTCAGCATCTAATATAGCAATAAACTCGCCTTTAGCCGTACTCAATCCGTTTTGCAAAGCACCGGCTTTATAGCCTTTCCTATTATTGCGGCGAATATGTTCAATGTGTAAACCAAAGGCTTTATAGTGCTGAACTTTATCAGCAATAAGGGCAGTTGTTTCGTCAGTTGAATCGTCAAGAATTTGTATCTCCCATTTGTCTTTGGGATAATTAAATTTTGCTACCGCATCTATTAACCTTTCCACTACCAGGCTTTCGTTATAGACGGGCAACTGAACCGTTACAAATGGATAATTACTGAACAAAGCCGGAGCAAAAGATGACTTTTTTTCCTTTTTATTTTTCAGATATTGGTATGCAAGATGAAGCTGTATAAAACCATAACAAAAGAGGAATAAAAGAGCAATAGAATAAATAGCAAAAATAATTTTTGCAGTCACTTCATAGTTCAAACTCATGCTGGTATTTTTCAAGATCATCGTGGCATAAACTGCACCAACATTGATGTTGAATTATTTTTTCAGCAACATGGAATTGATTATCCATTATCCTCGAAGCCCGGATAGAGCGTCATACCGCCATCTATAAACAAGGAAGCGCCGGTAATATAGTCGCTATCGTCGCTGGCAAGCCATATGGCAAGTTTACCAATGTCTTCCGGCGTGCCAATGCGCTTGTAGGGAATAAGTTTCATAAGGTTGTTCAAAGCTTCTTCAGTGTCCCAGGCAGATTTGTTGATGGGCGTTTTAATAGCGCCGGGGCAAATGCTGTTGATACGGATCTTTTGCGGAGCATATTCCTGCGCTATACTTTTCATCAGCATCATAATACCGCCTTTGGAAGCGGCATAATTGGCATGACCTGCCCAAGGAATCACTTCGTGCACGCTGCTCATATGGATGATTTTGCCTGCGGCAATGGATCGCTTTTCATCAACGCCGCGGCGTAAAAATTCTTTAATGGCTTCGCGTGCACAAAGGAACTGGCCGGTAAGATTAATGCTGATAACTGTATTCCACTCATCGAGCGTCATTTCATGAAATTTAGCGTCTTTCTGAACGCCTGAATTCGCCACCAGAATATCTACTGTACCAAACTGCTGAATGGTTTGAGCAAACATGTTTTGTACCTCTTCCTCTTTACTTACATCAGCTTTAATAACAATAGCCTGGCCGCCAGACTGGATCACTTCATTGCCTACTTCTTCAGCTTCTTCTTTTGAAGAATCGTGTGCATAGTTAACAACAACAATAGCACCTGCCTCGCCCAATGATTTGGCTATACCGGTTCCAATGCCACTGCTGCTGCCGGTAACAATGGCAACCTGATTCTGTAATTTTTTTTCCATAATAAATACGTTGCCTGATGCGCCCAAATACTATTCCAAGAAAGCAGTCGGCTATCAATTCTGCATCTTTAAAAGCCGTACACTTTTTCTGCATAAGTAAAGAAAAAGTGTAAAGCCTGCAACGCCAGGCTGACATTGGATAGCTGATTGCTGTTAGCTAAAAAGATTATTTTGCAAGCGTATGCAGATAACATTGCAAGGACTGGTGCCCATTCCGCTGAAGGAGAAATTTTCCAAACGCACATCGGACGTTTGGAATACAACTGTCACTTTCATGCAGGGCGAATGGATAAAGATAAAAGCGCCCAGCGGCACCGGAAAAACCACATTGATACATACGTTGTATAAGCTACGCACCGACTATGAAGGAAGTGTGTTGTGGGATGAAATAAACCCGAAGCAAATAAATAGCAATTCGCTATCGCAACTGCGACAAACGCAGGCCAGCATTATCTTTCAGGACCTACGACTGTTTCCGCAACTTACAGCCAGAGAAAATATAGAACTGAACCGAGTGTTGCAAAAGCCATATTATGAAGCAGAAAAAATAGACGAGATGAGCGAGCGTTTAGGCATTACACACATACTGCAGCAAAACGCCGGCATTTGCAGTTATGGCGAGCAGCAGCGCATCGCTATTATCCGCGCGTTGATGCAACCTTTTTCGTGGCTGCTAATGGATGAACCATTTAGTCATTTAGATATTGACAATACAGCGAAAGCAGCTTTGCTGATTGAAGAAGAATGTGCGAAAAGAGGTGCCGGCTTTATTCTAACGGACTTAGATGAAGACAGCCATTTTGTTTATAAGAAAATATTGCAATTATAACGTTGAACAGACCCTTTGCGGAAGTGTGCACGATTTTATAAAAGAACGCGGATAAAGAATTATGCTGAATCTATTATTAAAGAAACTAATTAAAGCCGGCAGCGGAAGAACCCGCTTTATCATGGCGGTCATCGGGCTTTCGGTAGCTATGATTTTAATTCTTTCTGCCGTACAGTTACAAGCCAATTACAACGACTTATTGTATAGCAAAACCAACCAGGACAGCATCGCTAACTTTTTAGTGATACACAAGCCGGTTACCGGCAAGAGCATGGATGGCGCAATGATGAGCCAGCAAGAAATTGATGATTTAAAAAAACAGCCCTTTACGCAAGCCGTTGGTGTGCTTACACCCAGCCGCTTTAAGGTTTCGGCAAGCGGCGGAAATACAGTGCCATTCTATACCGAGATGTTTTTTGAAAGTGTGCCCAATGAATTCATTGATGTAAACAGCGATGCCTGGAACTGGGGCGAGAATTCTCAATTTATACCGATGGTAGTGCCGAATGCTTTTTTAGACATGTATAATTTCGGCTTCGCGGCATCGCAAAATTTACCTCAGCTTTCTCAGCAATTGGTGATGAGCCTGCCCATACAAATCAATATCCTCGGTCCGCAGGGCGTTGTTCATTATTATGCAAAAGTGGTGGGCTTTAGCGACCGCATCTCTTCAGTGCTGGTGCCGCAGGCATTTATGGATTGGGCAAATGCTAAGTTTGGCACCGATACAGATGCCAAACCATCGCGCATCGTAATACGGACAACCGATGCCGGGAACCCACAACTGGCAACGTATTTAGACCAGCATGGATTACAAACGGATAAAGACAAAACGCGCTTTAGTAAGTATCGACAGATTGTAGATATGGTGGTAAATATTTCATGGATAACGGGCGCACTGATGTTGCTGTTTGCATTACTTATTTTTACTTTGTTCATTCAGCTTACCATTGCTTCGAGCAAAGAAGATATTGCTTTACTCATCACGCTGGGGGCTGCGCCAAAACAGTTGTCCCGCTTTTTAATGAACCAGTTTTTCCCGGTAAATGTGGTGATTATCGGGGTGGTACTTATCGTTATTGCACTGCTTCAATTGTTATTGAAAAGCATATTGACTGCACAAAGCATTTTTCTAGAGCCGTATCTTTCTTTGTTTACTGTGCTGGCAGCAGTTTTAATATTAATTGTGTTGTGGCTGGTAAACCAGATAACGATAAACAAGTATATTGCGTAGCGTACTATTTAAGGCTGTTATTACTTTAGCCGACAACATAAAAGAGCAAACATTCGGTTTCATAAATTATTCTTGTTATGCCATCTTCTTCATCGCAAAAGACTGCGGCGGTTCTAAATATCATTGCTTTTGCCATTACAATTACGGCCAACTGTCTCTCTATTTTTTTACCGCTGAATGGTAAAACACAGTTACAACTGAGCGAACAATATCCCAATCTTTTTACACCCGCCGGCGCTACCTTTTCTATCTGGAGTATCATTTATACTTCGCTTGTTGGGTTTATTGTTTACCAGGCTTATGTACTGCTTGTGCAGAACCACAGAGATAAAGAACGTATACTTTCTATCACACCTCTTTTTATTGGTGTATGTCTTTGCAATGCAGGATGGCTCTTTGCCTGGCACTACGAACTGACAACTGTAAGTGTTTTGATAATGCTGGTTCACTTGGGCTTCCTGGTTCTTATTCACGACCGGCTAAGGCTGGCAATTGCATGGTCGCCGCTGACTTCCAAAATTTGGCTCGACATTCCGTTCAGTATTTACTTAGGCTGGATATGTGTGGCTACTATTGCCAACATCACCGCGTGGCTAGTTAGCAAAGGCATTACATTTTCCTTTTTTCCACCCCAGGTATGGGTTATTATGATGTTGGTAGCTGCTCTGCTCATCGGGATATTTTATGTATTTACCCGTAACAATAAATTTGTTGCCCTATCTATTGTGTGGGCTTTTTATGGCATCATTACCAAGCGTAAAGCAGAGCACAATGGCGCTTCTCACACCATTGTATTAGCAACAGAGTTGGCATTGGGCATTCTGCTACTCATTGTTTTTCTTAACACTTTGCGAAGCCGGGAACCAGAATATAAAACCAATATGTCGGCATGATTTTTCTCACATTTATCGATTATGGAAAATAACACACAACAAAACACAACGAATCCCCACAGTAAATTCAGTGAAGATTTACCAGATTCGCCACACGATGAAGAGCGTTTGAAACCAGAAAACACAACGATTGATATGCCTGATGTAAGCGATATACCCGGTCAGGAAAATATAGTGATTGCAGGTTTGGGCGAGATGGCAGACACCACTATATCGAGCGGTGATGAAGAAGGCGATGAGATATGGGCAGATGACATAGATACCGACGATGATGCGCTCATGCCGGCTGATGAAGACTCTACTGTTTCGCAACAGGAAAAAGACACTTTACAACGCACTGAAATGGACATGCCGGGTCAAGACAACACAAATCTTCGTCATGCCGCACTCGATGCATATGACGACGAAGGTGAGCCTTTGAATGAAGCCAGCGGCGCAACAGATGTTTCGGGTAAAGACATAGATACCACGATTGTAATGAACGATGACGCCAATGAAGAAATTGGTGAAGAAGACGAGGAAAATAACACTTATAGTTTGGGTGGTGATGACAGGGATAACTTGGAAGATTCAACAAACGGATAACGTTACGCCATTTGAAAGAAGCGCATAAAGCCAAGCTTTATGCGCTTCTTTTTTATAAAAGATTGCCTTTTGTAAAGAAATCAAACGCCGTCTGGCAAAATTTTGAATCGCTTATTCAATCTATTTTAATCCTTGCTGTTGCATCGCATGATAAAAATTGTTGTTCATTTTACAAAATGAAGAGTTACCCAATATTGTATTCTTCGATTTACCGAAACCAATAGCTGCCTTGTTTATCAAATACACATCAGGTTCACAAAACATCTGCTTATCTAAGAAAAAATTTTGATATGCGAGCTGTCATTTATAAGCATAGCATTGTTAATGAGGAAAAAGAAATAAAACCCGGAAATTTATTTTTAACAAAAGCAGCACTGTATCTCTAAACTTGTCTTATTTTTATTGGGTAAATATTGCCAACGCATGAGTTATGAAGTGTTGATCTCAGGATGCCTGCAAAACGAACCGGCGGCACAGCGGGAGCTGTACAACCGGTTCAGCCCAAAAATGCTATCCGTATGTTATCGCTTTGCGCAAAGCCGCGAAGATGCAGAAGATATGCTACAGGAAGGCTTTATTAAAATTTTTACCCAGATACACACCTTCGAAAATAAAGGCACTTTTGAAGGCTGGGTGCGCCGCATCATTGTTCATACCTGCATTAACTTTTTGAAGAAATACAAGAAGTTTAATGAGAACGTGGACATTGCTTATGCCAGCACAGTACAGGTGAAAGAGGAAACAATGCCATCTGTTATGCAGGCAAAGCAAGTGATTGAGTGCATCAGGCTATTGCCGGTAGGCTATCGAACGGTATTGAATTTGTACGCCATTGAAGGTTACAGCCATCGCGAAATAGCCACTATGCTCGATATTGAAGAAAGTACAAGCCGAAGCCAATACACGCGCTCGCGCAATATGCTTGAGACTTTGTTGATCAAAAGAAAAATTCTTGAAAAAACTAACGATGAAGCCGGCTGGCTGGCTTCTCTGACTGCTACAAACTAATTGCAATGAGAGATCCGTTACATAAAAGCGAATTTGAAAATTTCTTACATAAACAGGTGAGCAATCATCGCATGTATCCTGCCGATCAGGTCTGGAGGAACATTCAGAAAGAGATTCATGGCGAAGGTAAATGGCCGGCACTCACTTATATTTCTATCTTCATCATTACTGCACTTTCGGTATGTACACTAATGGTGAAGCCGGAAGAAAGATTGCACAAGAACACAATAGCCT
>CAZZZH010000153.1:0-10831 GCA_964658445.1 Ilyomonas sp. | reverse complement strand
AGCGATTATGCAAAATGCACAGGAAGAAGAGTTTAAACACTTTGGGATGGACCTTGAATTTCTGCTTCGTAAAATGCCAAAATGGAAACTCACCTTGCAGGCCATTCTTTTTCAGTCGGGCGACATTGTAGACCTTGGCGAAAAAGGTGAGCATAACGCGGAATAAGATGTTTGCTTAGCCATTCTTATTTACATCTGACGATATCGCGTTAGGTAATATTGTGATTTGCTATTTTCTTCGCCCGCAACGTTTTTTTAATAGCTTTTAAGCTTAGTTGAAAAAACATTGCGGGGAAGAAAGTTACTTATGATACACCGCAATGTCCCAAGGCGGAGATATTACGGAGAAGAAAAACTTTAGTAATTTGAACACCTTATGAAGTGGTGGTTTTTAGAAAAAGCGACGATTGCTGAAACGACACTATCAGATAGCGAGGTTAGGGAGCGTATCCTTACCATTGCAAGACCCAAACACCGTATTCTTGATACGCTCAATCCTGACCATACGTTTGCCGATGATTATAAAACCTACGTTGGAACGATTGGAGAGAACAGTTTCCGGGTCAAGCGTGGCTATTCTACAATGGGTACGCGTGGCAGGGTAAGTTCGGTAGGATTGGTTGTAATCGGGCACATCGGAGGCTCACACCAAAACGCTACGCTTGACCTGCGTTTTACAGTACCTGCCATTAATTTACTTTGGTTTCTTTTTCCACCCCTTTGGATGCTTGTTTTCGTGGCTTATGCGGCTGACTATGGTTTTCTGCATGGCATTCCTGTGTTTACACTGTTGGTGCTGCTGTTGTTGTTCTATCTCTATTGGATGGTACTGGCTCAGTTTCGCCGGCATGCAAAACAGGCATTAGCGGATTTTCAGCAAGCTATGGATGGTTTGGGAGGTCAATGGCAATTTAGTTAGTTGTTGTTAGGTAACAACAGAAAGTTGCAGACTTAGGGATGGATGTGGTAAAGTTGCCAACGTTCGCCGAGCTTCTATGCGAGATGCTTTGCTGAGTTAGTTGGAATGGTTCGTTTTGAGATTGGCGCTTGCCGGTTTGGTGATGGATTTTTTGGGAAGGGTGATGATTGAGTGGCTTGATGCGAAGGTGGTGACGGTTTGATGGTGTATGTTTGCAGGTCGGAGACCTGCTTTATCCTTGCTTAGAGAAGCGTTGCGCTAACATCTCGAAGAACGCCAAACATCTCGAATAACTAGCAAGGAACTTCGCAGGTACTTCTTGTAAAGAAATTAACCAGTTTTGTATATTTGGCATTATGGCATCAAACAGTGGCATCCTGCAATTGGGGTTTAGAGAGGATATCGCGTTAGGGCTGGAATTTATTCCAATCGACGATCATTATGCACGGACACAAAAAAACTTGCGCATACCTCACAGGGCGTCTTTTTATCTGATTTTCTGGTTCAAAAAAGGTACTCCTGTACACACTATTGATTTTCATCCTATTAAACCACTTCCAGATAGTTTTTTATTTGTCCGTAAGGACGCAGTGCAGATCTTTGATCAGCAAAATACGTTTGAATCGAGCACGTTACTTTTTACTGACACCTTTTTTTGCGAAAACGAAAGCGATCATCGTTTTCTGCAAAGCAGTCCGTTGTTCAATGATTTTGTTGGTGACCAGGGGCCTGTACTCATCATTGCCACTGAAGAATTGCAAACTATCTGGCAGGGAATGCAGGCAGAAGGACAGCATCAGGTAGATCCTTTTCATGCTGCGTTATTGAGAAAATACTTATATAGCTTTATGCTGCTTTCGGAAAGAGAGCATTTTAAACAATGGAAAAGTACACGGTTGCAAGGTGTTAACTTTGAACTATTTCTAAATTTCAACAATTTGCTCGAACAGAATTTCAGAACTGAAAAAAGCATAGGCTTTTATGCAGAAAAGCTGTCTATCTCGTTAAAAGTACTGACCAATATTACTCAACTTATGGTGGGTAAAACACCCAAACAACTGATTGATGAGCGTATAGTGCTTGAAGCAAAACGTTTACTTGTACATAGTTACAATCCTGTAAAAGCTATCGGGTTCTTCCTCGGCTTTGACGAACCGACTAATTTCAACAAATTTTTTAGAAAGCATTGCGGCCAAACGCCTGCTGTATTCAGGGATAGCTTTCTGCCTTTCTGATAAGGTTTCACTTTTTTACCATCGTTTGGATGATATTAACCTTTACCCGGGCAATCGTAAAAGCGAGATTTGCATCATTAAATCTTTCTTATTATGACATCGAATCTTAACATCGTACTCGTTCACGGCGCCTTTGGCGACGGCTCCCATTGGAAATATGTTATTCCTCAACTGGCAGGTAAAGGTTATACCGTAAGGGCGGTACAACTGCCGCTAAGCACGTTAGCTGAAGATATACAGCGTACAAGCGACATGGTTGCAGCACTAGAGGGCCCCGTATTGCTTGTCGGTCATTCTTATGGCGGTATGGTCATTAGCGGCGCAGGTAACCAGCCTAACGTTAAAGGACTCGTTTATATCGCCGCTTTTGCACCGGATGAAGGTGAAGCGGCAGGAGGATTATTGCAATTGCGGGACGCTCCGGAAGGTGCGGCGGCTATAGCCCCGGGGCCATCGGGTTACCTGTATCTTGACTACGACAAATATCATGAAGTTTTCTGCCAGGGGGTATCAGACGATGATGCCTTGGTAATGGCGGCATCGCAAAAGCCTATAAACGGGGCAGCGTTTGGCGCACCAGCTGGCACGCCAGCCTGGAAAACGAAACCAAGCTGGTACCAAGTGTCCAACAACGACAAAATGATTCCGCCGGAAACTGAGGCTTGGTTTGCAGAACGCATCAAAGCCCGGAAAACTGTGCATCTTGATGCTGGGCACGCATCAATGGCATCAAACAGCAAAGAAGTAGCGGCACTGATTCTCGAAGCTGCAGAATCGCTGATGGCATAAATCGGTATATCCTTACCTGACAATATATCATTTGTGAAACTGAAGGGCAAGGCAAATCGCCTTGCCCTTCTTTCAGATACAGAATATGAAGATCATCACTGTACCCATTCTACCTTTTGGATTACTGCAATCTCATATTGTTCAGGATACCAGAACAATTATTATTGATACCGGCAAACCCGAAAGTGTACAGAAAATTTTGTCGGCGATGAAGAAACATCATATTTCTCATGAGCATGTTGCTATGATCCTGCTTACACATAGCCATCTGGATCATGCCGGCAGCGCTGCCGAATTGCAAAAAGTTTTGAAGGCTCCTATTGCAATACACCGCCTTGAAAGAGAATATGTTGAGAGTGGACAAAGATTACAGCTAACGCCTAAAGACTGGTTTGGTAAGTTGTTTTTAAAATCACCGATTACAAAAGAAGAGGTTGCAAAATTTAGGGTGGATATCGTACTCGACGGAGGTGAAGATTTAAACCCTTATGGAATAGATGGCAGGGTGATTTTTACGCCTGGCCATACCCCGGGATCGGTATCGGTTATGTTAGCTAATCATGAAATGCTTGCCGGTGATGCGGTGTCCGGAGGTATATTACTTGGTGGAATTATCAACCGTGATGTTCCGATGTGGCCCATCTTTCACAGTGATACTGTAACGAGTATTGAAAGCCTTAAGCAAATAGTTAAATCCGCACCTTCCAAAATACATGTCGGACATGGTGGTCCCTTAACCGTTTTTTCCATTGAAGACTTTATTCGGGATCAGACACTCTTAGCTCCTTTTGTAAGCAAGCGCCTATAAGGTCGGACTTTGCGAAATACCATTGATTTGTTATTCTAGCGCGTGGAAAATAGGGAATTGCTAATTGCTCATATAAGTGCTGTTTTTGCTTTTTTCCTTGCAATGTCCCGTTTTTTTTCATAATATCTCCGCCTCGGGACATTGCGGTCTCACGCTTTCGTCGTGATACAATCCTGTTATCTTCATTTACCCCATGCCAGTTCGTAAAGAAATAGCCGAAAAAGACGGTGTTTACTTTATCACATTTACTTGTATGAACTGGTTGCCCTTGTTGATTTGTGCAATGGATATGATGTCGCGTATAAATGGTTTGATATTTAAAAGCACAAGTCCATTATATCACCGGCTATGTGATTATGCCAAATCAAGATTGAATGGCTGGGTGCGATGGTGGTGACGGTTTGATGGTGGATGCTTTGCAGGTCAGAGACCTGCTTTATCCGAACTTCGAGATGCGCTGCGGAACATCTCGAAGAACGCTCAACGCTCGTGAACACCTCGAAGAACAAGAGCGGGACATTGCGGAGAAGGAAGACACCAAACTGTAGAAGAAAATTCGATCTAAATTCAGTACCTCCGATTCATTACTTCTAACAACCCACGGTGAGTTGGGGGCGCAATGACGAAGCAGCTTTTTAAACTGGCGCATTACCTTTAATTTAACTCACCCTTATATTCGTACGAGCTTTATTATTTTACGATGAGTGCCCTGGATGATTTCAGCGAAATAGATTCCGACTTTATAACCAGCACCAATTTTTTTTACTTCATTCACGTTTACATTCGATAGTATATCCATCATTCTGCCTACTTCGTCTGTTACACGAATTGTAATCTTATCTTCCAGATTGCTGCTTTTAACCTGAATGTTAAAATCGCTCTTCGATGGATTGGGTGATATAATAACCGTAAACTCTGTTTGTAAAGATTTCCGGCTATTAACAATCAGGTTCTTACCTGCACTGCTACTATAAGGCAATATGGTAACTGTAGCTTTTTGAGTTGCTATATTGCCGGTCAGGTCTCTCGCTGTTACCGTAACCGTATTGGCCCCTATTGATTTTGTATTGAAGTGATTTGGAGTGACTGCCAGCACAATATCTTTAGTGGGTGTGCAATTGTCGCTGACGCTGCTGATTACCCATTTGGGTGCTACCACAACCGTTCCATTCTGGTTCAACATAATTGATGTGTCTTTTGTGACCAATTGCGGAGCCTGGTATTCAAAAACACCTATGGTGAAAGGATAAGTTGCCACATTGCCTAATGAATCAGCCACGGTTACGGTATCGGCATATTCAGTGCCGCTTGTTGGCAAATACGTGCCGGAAGGAAATGTGTAACTAATATTGACAGGCGTGTTACATAAATTACTTATAACCGGGGTAAAGTATGCGTAGGCACCGCACGTACCTGAATCGCATGTAATTTGAATTTCCGAATTAAACCTGTATCCATTGGTGTTCGTTATATCGACAGACAAAGTCAGCGCCGGAAGCGATGTTTCTTCTTCGGTAGCCGGACCTGATCCATCAACCCAATTGGAAGAAGGTCCTTGCAAAAAAAAGTTTTTCAGATAACCTATAAATGTTCCTCTGGCGTCTGTAAGCAATGTATCACCGGTATTTACACAACCCGCAATTGTACCTGCATTGTTGAACGAGTATTCCGTAATTAAGTTTCCAGGTACGCCTCCTGCATTATCCAAGTTTTTATTCAACAAACTCTGTATCTGTGTTTCACACAATGCAGTCGTCCACATTCGCATGTTGTCTATTTGTCCGTTAAACTGCCTGGTGAAAGTAGTGCCATTATTGGTGTAGGCACCAATATATGCTTTGTTAGCTGTTTTAACCTGATAGTGTGGAGAAGAAAGCAGTGTTTGCACAAAACTGCCGTTTACAAATAATGAGAGGCTATTAGGAGATTGTACAAACGCAATATGCGTCCAGGTATTCAACGGTACCTGGTAACCTGACGTTACCAAACCTGTATTGGGATGATAGGTATTTATATACCCATTTTCATTGATGCCTGCGTAAACCCCACTATCGCTACCTTGTTGTGCACTGAAAATAACAGAACCGCCATTTTTGTTATAACCTCTTACTTTAACCCAGGCTTCGAGCGTATAAAGATGGCTTGCAGAAGGAAACGAAGCCGAGGCAAAGGCAGGCAATTCAACACGGTCATCTATTCCATCAAAATCAAGAGCTGTTGCTGGTGTGCCTCCTGTAATGGTTACATCAAAGGCTGCCTGCTGGCTGGGATCGAGCCGGAAGACATAAATGACCCTGGTAGTAGTACCGGGAAGAAATGTTTTTCCGCTTGCAGACCCGGAACCCGAATCGATAAAGGTGTAAGTATAGACGCTCCCGAAGGTATAGCTGTAAGATTGTTGCTGGTTGTATCTATAATACTTTATGTCAGACAATGATATACTTCCGGAAAGAATCGGATCAATATTATTTACCTGTTTAACACAGTTGCCCTGCAAACTTGCAGTTGTATCTTTTGGTGCTTTTACAGATCCATTGTTTGCATTAGGTAGCAATCTGACTACAGCTTCTGTAGTTCCGGAAGTGTATTTATCAACCCTGATATTGGTGTTGCCAGCTGCTACTATTCTTCCATCTCCTGCAACAGCTACTGCATAACCGCCACCATACTGACTTGCCGGAGGCACAGTAAAAGAAACTTTGTTAGCTCCGTTGGTTCCAAAAGTAGTGTCGAGGCTTCCATTTGTATTGTACCGGAACAGGGTAAAGCTTGAAGATATCTGTATAATTTTGTTGTCGGACTGTAAAGCCATATCCGTTACCGGATTGTCATAACTCACTACGATGGCAGATATGCCATTTGCCCCAAAACTATTATCAAACTGACCGTTGCTATTTAACCTTATAAGTACAGCATTTGTACTCCCATCAAGAGTAATTGAAGTTCCTCCTATGAGGATTTTACCATCTGGCTGCAGAATAACACTGGATGCGTGATCATCGCTTGCATTACTCACGTCGGTTACAATATATCCTTTGGTTTTAAAAGCATTGTCTAAACTGCCATTCGTATTTACACGTATGGTAAGGATATCTGAGGTAGAAGTACCGCCTGAATTGATATAACCTGCCATGACTGTTTTGCCATCAGGCTGAAGGGCGATACCAGTTATAAACTCATTGGTTCCTTTCTTTTTAAGAATCTGTATACCATCCTTATTAAAATTGGTATCAAAACTTCCGTTAGAATTTAATTGTACTAAAGTGGCATCCCAGTCGCCACCGGGCGAGTTTGTATTGTTGAAGGTTTGTCCACCTACCAGAATTTTACCATTCGACCGGATTGACAAGCCCCCGGCTTGGTCGTTGCTATGGTTGGTTTGACCGGTAGCATGGGTGAGTAAAATAAGATCAATGATTTTAAAACCGACGCTGTTAAAACTAAGGTCGTAACTACCGTTTGCATTCAGCCGCACAACTGCAATATCGGCATCGTTATAGGTGTTTAAAGAATCAATATAATTAGTGGCGGGATAGCTTATAGTGCCGGTAATGACAATTTTACCATTTGGCTGAACAGCAATCTTTTTTAAGCTCACGCTTGATGCGCCTGCAAAACTGATAGCTATATGCCCGTTTGTTCCGAAGCTGCTGTCGAGAGTACCCACATTATTGAGGCGATAAACATTGTTGTATCCGGCAAGCAATATTTTTCCATCCGGCTGTATTGCCTCTGCTGAAATAAGACCTGAATTGTATTGATAAACAGTGGGTGGAAGAACAAACTGCCCCGAAGACCCAAATGTAGAATCGAAGCGGCCGGCTTGTGCAAAAAGAGAGTTACCAATAAGAATAAAGAGAGAGATAATGATGGCTTTCATAACACCTTTGTTGATTCTTATGCAAATTAAGATTGCGATTGAATTTTGATACTGAATTCTATATAGGGTAACGAACCTTATATTGCTCTTTGGTTTAGCAAAGAAAGAAACGAGAAGAATGAATTATAACCAGGAAATGCAAACCATTCCAGATAAGCAGACGTAGGATGAAATGATGTATGCAGTAACATGGTTATAGAGCCTCTTTTGCTATCAAGCAAAATTAATTATATTTTAATTGGAAAGATTAAGTTTTTTGATGTAGTGAAGGCGCCAGTTGCCGAATGATTGTTGAACGAGCGGCATTGCACCGCCCGGCGTAGTCTCCGAAAACGTCGCACCGTTAGTAAATCTTCCGGTTTACCATTGTTTCCTTTCTTGTTTTTCGCTCATGAGCCAAGGTTATTATACTCTTCAATTAGAATCAACCGTATTTTCTTACGTTTCAAGTTGTGAAATGGGTAGATGGGTTTACCCGGCAAGAATATAAACAGATTGTGATGGACAGTTTTACCTATTGCTGCAAATACAAAGGATTGGAACTCTACGCTTATGTTATCATGACGAATCACATTCATCGTGTGGCAAGAGCCAAAGAACCATTCCGGCTATCCGACATCGTTCGGGATTTTAAAAAGTTTAGGGCTAGGCCTTGTTCTTCGAGGTGTTAGCATAGCGCACCTCGAAGTTGAGATAAGGCAGATCTTCGATCTGCTACTCTTTTTCTTACCTTTCGCTCATGGCTTATACTTGCAGCATTTCAGACCAAAGTGCTATGCATTTCATTACTTGTACAGTTGTGCAATGGGCAGAAGTGTTTACCAGAAGAGCTAACATTGACATTGTAGAAGACAGTCTCAATTTCTGTATTGAAAAGAAAAGATTGGTTGTGTATGGATATGTGATGATGAGTAATGGCATTCATTTGATAGTGCAGGCAAAGAATAACAACCTGTCGGATATACTACGTGATTTTAAAAAATTTACTTCGCAGCGACTTACAAAAGCCATTGAAGAGAATGCTGGTGAAAGCCGGAAGCGCTGGCTGATGTGGCTGCTGACGACTGAAAAAGCTACGGATGATAAAGCGGCTTCTTATCGTTTTTGGCAACCGGATAATGGTGCTGAGATTTGTTTTACTCTTCCTTTTATGTGGCAGAAGCTGTCTTAAATTCATAATAATCCGGTGCGGGCGGGTATTGTTGATAAAGCGGAAGAATATAAGAGTAGTAGTGCGGCGGATTATTTTTATGGGAAGCCAGTGGGACGGGTGAAGATTGAGTGGCTGGATGCGATGTTGGTGACGATTTGAGTGGGTTGAGTTTGTGCAGGTCGGAGACCTGCTCTATCCCTGCTTCGAGATGCGCTACGCTAACATCTCGAAGAACAAGGAACTCTACCTAATCAGGTTGCGTACACTTGTAGTCTCCGACTGACTTTTATTGAACATCCACAGAGCCCTGCGGAACTCTCTGGAGATCTGGGGATCTGATACAGATTGCTACCTGGCAATATCAATCTTTACTTTTTTGTTTTTGATTTTTTCGTTTTTTATCAACTGTAAAGCTTCGCCAATTTTTACTTTGCGGATAGCCACAAAAGAGAAAAAATCTTTTACTTCGATCAAACCAATATCTTCTTTTTTCAATTGCCCTTTATTGGTTAAAAAACCAACCACATCCACTTTATTTACTTTATCTTTTTTGCCGGCTGCAATAAAAAGCGTTGACCACTTTGGTTTTTCAGGTAATTCTGTTGTTACCGGCAACTCTATTTCTGTAACGGTAGTGGTAATATAAGAAGGCAGTTTTTCTTCCGGTGACAAAATGATAATGGCGGTGCCGCTTGCTTCCATTCTTGCCGTTCTGCCGTTTCGGTGTATAAAAATATCTTCTGTAGCCGGCAATTGATAATGTATAATGTAACGGATGTTGGGAATATCGAGTCCTCTTGATGCAAGGTCGGTTGTAACCAATACATTGGTAGTGCCGTTTCTGAATTTAGACAAAGCACTGTCGCGTTCCTGCTGTTCCATCGCGCCATGATAAAATTCATTCACAATACCTTTTTCTTTAAGCATTGCACTTGTGTGCTCCACAGATTCGCGATGGTTACAGAAGATGATGGCAGAGCGGTTACCTACATAACAGATCAGATTAAAGAGCGTATTTAATTTATCTTTACCATCGCTGTTTACCGTTTGAATTGCAAGCCCTTCTGTTGTTTCGCCAGATAAAAAAGTAAGCCTTACCGGCTTATGCAAGCCAATAAAATCAGGCACGTACGCTGCTTCTGTGGCAGATGTAAGGATGCGCTTTTTTAATGCAGGTAACGATTGAATAATAAAAGACATCTCTTCATCAAAACCGGCTTCCAGCGATTTATCAAATTCGTCAAGCACCAGCGTCTCAATTGTGTCTATCGTAATATTTCCACGCCGGATATGATCTGCCAGGCGCCCCGGCGTGCCTATCAATAACGCGGGTGGCTGCTGCAGATTATTTTCTTCCGTTTCCCGCTGGTGACCGCCATAACAACAGGTGATTTTAAAACCGGTGCCCATTTTTTTGAATACCTGTTCTATCTGCAATGCCAGTTCCCGCGAAGGCACAATGATCATTGCCTGTGTTTTATTACTGGTTGCATTCAGTTGTTCAAGAAGAGGTAGTAAAAAAGCAAGTGTTTTACCTGAGCCGGTATCGGCAAGCAATACTACATCACCCGGTGTTTTAGTAGCCTCCATAAAAGCTTCCTGCATTGCATTCAGCGCATCAATATTAAAGGCGGCAAGTATAGTGTCCAGTGAATATTCTTTTTGTTGCATCGCGGCAAAAGTATTAAAGTTTATTTTCGATGAATTCAATTGGTTTACAGCAGTGCAAGGGTTTATTATAACAGGAAGTGACTTATTCTTTTTTCTGCGAGGTTAGCGCAGCGCACCTCGCAGAAAGGATCAGGTAAGTCTCCAGCTTACAACTACGATTGCTTTGCTTTTTATAATTTTTCATTCCGCCTTACACCCGGAACATTTGTATAAATTAGTTGTCAGTTGATGACTATTGGATGTAAGTTGGTAAACATTTAGAGTAAGTTAGTAAACACTACGTGGAAGGTGTAAGATGTTGTGTTTGCAGGTCGGAAACCTGCTTTATCTTAGCTCAAAGATGCGCAGGGAACATGTTGAAGAAAGGGGTGTAGTG
>CAZZZH010000152.1:0-10876 GCA_964658445.1 Ilyomonas sp. | reverse complement strand
CAATTCGATGAAAGAAAACGTATCGCCCGACTGCGATTGCTTTGTGCAAACGCCGCCTTTCTTCCCCAATTCAAAGAACAAAATACTGCTGCGCTTTTCCGAAGTTTTATTGATGAAAGCGGAAGCTTTGATTGAATTGGGGAGGCAAGACGAAGCCTTGCCACTCATCAACCAAATAAGAACCAGAGCAGCACAAAGCACGGCTTTGCTGAAAGATGCCAATGGCAATTTTGAAGACAAATACAAAGTGGGTTTATATCAGCCAGGTGTTAACATCACATGGGATCAGCCAACAGCACGCAAGGCATTACGCTTTGAACGAAGGTTAGAATTAGGACAGGAGAACCAACGTTTTTTTGACCTTGTGAGATGGGGCGTAGCTGCCGAAACGCTCAACAATTATTTCAGTATAGAAAAGACAAAATACCCTTTTTTGAACAGCGCCTTCTTTACCAAGAATAAAAATGAATACCTGCCGATACCACAGAATCAAATCAATTTCAGCCGTGGCGTTTACAAACAAAATATTGGTTACTAAGCAATCTCTTATTATAAATAACAAATAACGATTTAATCATCCGTTCATGAAAAAGCTTACGATTATAAATCTCGTTTTACTCTCTGCCTTGCTCTTCTTTTTTTCCTGTAAAAAAGATGATGCAGGCATGTCTCTGAATCTTAATGGCAATGTTGATATCAGCGCATTCACCGTTGATACAGCCAATGGCGTCATTGATACTGCAAATGGAACTATTACCATTCATCTGCCTTTCGCAACGGACTTTACAAAGGTAACTCCGAGTATCACGCTACCAGCAGGTGCTACTGTAAATCCACCTTTCGGTTCCGTTATTAATATGACCAACCCGGTTCAGTTTCGCATCATCAATGGCAATATTTATAAGGATTATGTGGTGACTGCTAAAGAAACCCCTGCCATCCTGTTATTTAAAGCGAACGGCGATACCGGAACCATTGATGAAAGCACAAGAACCATTAATGTGATTGTTCCTCCCGGCAGTGATATTACCAAAATCGCTGTTGATATTACCCTGGCAGCAGGAGCTACTATCACGCCTGCATCCGGCAGCGTGGTTGACTTTACCAACCCGGTTACTTTTACGGTTACTAATTCCATCGGTTCTGTGAATTATATTGTAACAGCCATAGATGAAACTGCGGATAAGCCGGTTGCCTTTTTAGGTAACTATGCAACGAAAGATGCGATCTCCAATCCTGATGAACTGGCAGCCGCTAACTGGTTGTTCGCTACATATCCGAAAGCAGAGTTTATATCATTGGATGGTATAAAGAACGGAACAGTTGACTTGACAAAATATGGCGTTATCTGGTGGCACGAAGATGCCACGCAAACATTGCCTGACATCGCTTACGATCCCGCTGTGATTACTGCTTTAGAGGCTTACCGCAATAGTGGAGGTAACCTGTTGCTAACAACATTTGCTGCCCGTTGGGTGGATGCAATTGGTGTCGTACCTGCGGGGATAGGTCCCAACAACGTATTTGGTGATTCTTATGGAAGTCAACGCCAGGATGGCACAAACAATTGGGGCTTCTCAATCAGTCCGGATCACACTACCCATCCCATTTTTGCAGGGCTTCCGTTAGCGGCAGATAAGAGCTACCCAGTTATATATTTATTAGACAAACAAGCTTTTCGCCTGAACCATGTAAGCTGGTGGAAAGTAAATGAATGGGGTGGTTATGGAGATGCAGCCGGCTGGAGAAGCGGGACCGGAGGTATTGATCTAGCCGGTCCTGATGGGGATGATAATACCAACTCAAATGTAACCATTGCTGAGTTTCCAAAAGGAGATACAAATGGGGCAACGATTGTTATCACGCCCGGCAGTTATGATTGGTATGCAGAGCCAAACCCAGCCGACAATACGCCAAGTCCTGCCAACAGTTTCTTAGATAATGTGAAGAAGCTGACCCAAAACTCAATTGAGTATTTAAAGAAGCAATAAACAAACATTCGGCTACTTCAGCTAAACAGATTGAAATATGAAACAACAGATTTTCGGTTGGCTTTTTATAGCCTGTGGTCTCTTCGCCGCCTGCAAAAAAGACAACGATACAACTATAACGCCGGCTGATGTCAGCAATGCGGCTGACATTTATCCAACGCCTCCTGCCAAATGGTTTGGCGGAGCTAACCCTTACTACACACCTGCCGGTTTTGTAGGTGACGTAATGCCCTATTATGAAGGTGATAGCTTCCATGTATTTTACTTACACGATGCAAGAGACGGCGCTTCCGGCTTTCATCCGTGGAGTAAGTTTACTACAAGTAACCTGACGAGTTATACGTATGATGGCGTAATGATTCCTTACGGAAAAACATCAGATTATGACCTGGCATTAGGCACCGGTTCTATAGTAAAAGTGGCTGATACCTACTATGCGTATTATTCCGGTTATAATCCTAACTTCAATGGTAGTGGCGGTAAGTACCGGGACAATATTTTGTTAGCTACCAGTAAAGACTTAACCAACTGGCAAAAGCAGCCATCGTTCATTCTAAAACCTGAAACAACGAATGGTTACAATTCTCTTGAGTTCAGGGATCCGTATGTTTTTTTTAACGACGAAAAGAACGAATACTGGATGCTGGTATGCGGCAGGCAATACGACAAAGCGGCTGTGATGTTATACACAACAACAGACCCATCGGCCAACAACTGGCAGCTAAAAGATCCGGCGTATACAACAAGCGATTACTATGTCCCTGAAACGCCACAAATGTTTAAATGGGGTAGTTTCTGGTATCTTGTGTTCTCTGAAAATAGTGTTGAGAATGTAACACGATACCGCGTTGCTTCTTCCTCTTCGGGACCGTGGGCCACGCCGGCTAATGACAAGCTGGACGGGCAATATATGTATGCTTCTAAGGTGGCATCTGATGGAACCAATCATTATTTGTTTGGCTGGTGCGCTACGAAAAGTGGTTCATCAGATGCAGGCTCCAGGGATTTTGCAGGCAACTTAGTCGTACACCAGTTAACGCAAAACAACGATGGCACCTTGAACGTATTGGCTCCAGCCAATATTGAAAATTCTTTCAAGCAGAATCAACCCTTAAACCTCGTTTTGAAACAAGAGAATGTAGGCTATGATAATAACAACATTTCTTTTCCGGCAAGTGATGAAGAAAGCTTTATTACTTATGATAGAATTGCCGGTGAGCACATGATTACGGCTACCATCAGCAACATTCAGGCTGGTGCAGAATTCGGTTTTGTATTCGGTATGGACAAAGCTTTGGGAAATACCAACTTTTATAAAATTGACTTTAGCGAAACCGATCATGCTGTATCGGGTCTGTCTGTTGTTGCCAATACGCCAATTGTAAATGGAAAAGTGCCGCTTGCTTTAGAACCAGGTAAAGACTATCAGTTAAAGATCATTATTGATGGTTCGGTCTGTGTTATTTACGTTGACGATAAAGTTGCTCTTACCTCTCGTATTTACAGCATCAACAACAATTTGTGGGGATTATTTGCCAATAAAGGAAGTGTTGAATTTAAAAACATTCAGCTGTTTGGTTTATAATTTTTCTGATAAAGAAAGCAGCAATAACTTATTGTCTTTGCTGCTTTCCATTTCTCTTTGCCATAATATTTTGCCTATGAAATTGCTAACATCCATATCGCTAGTAATTGTTGTATTTATCATTTCTTCTTCTGGCAATCATCTTTTTGCGCAGTACAATGAAAAGTATCGTCCCCAATACCATTTTAGTCCGAAAAAAAGTTGGATTGGCGATCCCGATGGTTTGGTAAAGTGGAAAGGAATATACCATTTATTCTGGTGGGGACATGCTACGAGCGGAGACCTTGTTCACTGGCAGGAATTGCCCTACCCAATGAAAGGTAGCGATCGTTCGTTCCACTACTTTTCCGGTTCCGTTATCGTTGATAAAAACAATACAGCCGGCTTTGGCGATAGCAGTATGATTGCTGTTTACACCGCTCATATGAATGATTCCCTTCCTGAATATCAAGCCATTTCTTATAGTAATGATGATACATTATTTCATTGGTATGAAAAGAATCCGGTTCTTGACATTGGCAGCAATTCATTCCGCGATCCGCAAGTATTTTGGTACGAACCAAAACAGCAATGGATAATGATTGTGACGCATCCCCATTTGCATAAAGTAAGTTTTTACTCATCGCCCGATGTAAAGCAATGGACTTATCTCAGTGAGTTTGGACCGATGGGTTCTTATACCAATGACTGGGAAGTGCCCGACCTTTTTCAGTTGCCGGTTGACGGAAACCCAAATCATAAAAAGTGGGTGCTTTCAATAGGACAAGGACCCAACAGGATGCAATATTTTACAGGAGATTTTGATGGCACCACATTTACGCCGGATGCGCAAACAATTACGCAGAATAAAAAGCCTGAGTCAGCCTTGTGGGCAGACTACGGTACGGATTTTTATGCCGCCCGAAGCTGGCGGAATATTGATGATACCGCTGCTGAACGAACGACATGGATGGGCTGGATGGGTAACTGGTCTTACGCGGGCAAAGTGCCTTCGTCTTGGGGAAAAGGATTTGAATCGATACCCAGAGATATTGCGTTAAGAACATTTCCCCAGGGAATCAGATTGGTACAAATGCCGGTTCCTGAATTGAAGATGTTACGAACAGATTCGGTGTTACTGTCAAAGCAGGTAGTCAACGGCACAAAAAAATTAAGTCAGTTCAATCGAAAACAAAATACTTATGAGATAGAAATTGAGCTGCAAACAAGCAATGCCAGTGTCTTTGGATTAAATCTTTTGGTTGGCGAAGGAAGAAGATTGGTAGTTGGTTATGACACTAAGAAAGAAGAATTGTTCATAGACAGAACACATTGTACAGACTTTGTCAGCAATTCTGTTTTTAATAGCCATTTTCCGGTGAGAGTAACCGCATCTTTATCACTACACAAACGCCCGCTAAAGCTTCACATCTTTGTGGATAAAGCTTCGGTGGAAGTTTTTGCTAATGAAGGGGAAATTACCATGAGTGCAACAACGTTTCCGTCTGATTTGCAAACCGGTATTCAACTATTCAGCATGGGAGGAAACGCGGAACTGATTCATGGTAAAGCCTGGATGCTTTCATCAATATGGAAGTAACTAAAAGGCATCAGAAAGTCTCATTATTTATATTATCCTTCGTAAGCCACCCTGTCCTATTAAAAGAATATTTTACAGATAATAATTCTAATCTATGACCAATAAAGTAAGGAACGATTTTACCATAATGAGCAAGTGCTTCTGTATTCTTATTTCATTTATTTTCTCCGCCGGTATAAAGGCGCAATCAGATACATCCGTGTATCATGAACCGTATCGTCCGCAAATTCATTTTTCACCAAAAGAACACTGGATCAACGACCCGAACGGGATGGTGTATAATGATGGCGTTTACCACTTGTTTTATCAATACTATCCGGATGGTACAACCTGGGGACCGATGCATTGGGGACACGCTACTTCTGCTGATATGATAAACTGGACAGAACAGCCGGTTGCTTTATTTCCTGATAGCCTGGGATATATTTTCTCTGGTAGCTCAGTAGCAGATAAAAATAATACTTCCGGCTTTAGTGAGGGAGGCAAAATACCCCTGGTGGCTATTTATACGAATCATGATCCGAAAGGAGAAAAAGAAGGCAGTAAGACTTTTCAAAACCAAAGTATTGCTTACAGTTTAGACAATGGTAAAACATGGACGAAATACAGCGGCAACCCGGTGGTAAAAAATCCCGGCATTACCGGCTTTCGCGACCCAAAAGTAAGCTGGTACGAGAAAGATAAGAAGTGGATTATGACATTGGCTACCAAAGACAGGATTACTTTTTATTCTTCCCCCAACCTGAAAGACTGGACAAAGGAAAGTGAGTTTGGAGACAAGCTCGGCGAGCACGGCGGTGTATGGGAATGCCCTGATTTAATTTCATTTGATTATGCCGGAAAAAAAGAGTGGGTACTAATTGTAAACATCAATCCCGGGGGACCGAACGGTGGAAGTGCCACGCAATACTTCACAGGATCATTTGACGGACACAGGTTTACGACGGATGATACAGTTACCAAATGGCTGGACTATGGTCCGGATGAATACGCCGGCATTACATGGAGCAACACCGGCGACAGAACGATTTTCTTAGGCTGGATGAGCAATTGGGATTATGCCAATGAAGTTCCTACCGGAACATGGCGTGGGGCTATGACGATACCGAGAGAGTTAAGCATCGTTAAGGTAAATGATACGTTTAGGATTGCTTCAATGCCGGCAAAAGAATTAGATAAAACAGCAACGACAATTAGAAGCATTCCAAATTTGAATCGAAGTAATTATACTTTTACAGACAATAAAAAAAGCAATACACCATACAGATTGATGCTATCGGCTAATGCCACTAAAGATTTTTCAATTGTGCTTTCCGATAGCGCGGGAGACAAACTAATCGTAGGGTATGACAAAAAAGCCAATCAATATTACATTGACCGTACCAAT
This sequence comes from Ilyomonas sp., assembly GCA_964658445.1. Taxonomy (GTDB): domain Bacteria; phylum Bacteroidota; class Bacteroidia; order Chitinophagales; family Chitinophagaceae; genus Ilyomonas. The sequence goes on along the minus strand of CAZZZH010000152.1, from coordinate 4,334 downwards.
GCCGGCAAGTCAAACTTTAAAAGCGGTTTTGCTTCCAAGGCTGTGGCTCCCCACTTTTACAGGTCCAAAAAAATAGAGCTTACTCTTGTTATAGATGCCGCTTCAATAGAACTGTTTGCTGATAAAGGCTTAACAACCATGACCAGCATTTTCTTTCCTCATTCTTTATTGAATCAAATAACCATTCAGGCAAAAGATAAATCGTTAATACAAGGGTTGCGAATCGATAAACTTACGGACATTTGGAAATAAGAGGGGTGTTTAGGTAATGGACTGAATTGGCGAAAAGTATGTAACTGCCTTTAACTATTGTAAACTGTCTTGTATGAAGAGAATTTTGACAGCAGCTATTTTGCTGGTTTGCAGAATTTGCAAACCAGTAAAGCTTGGTAGGTATTAATTGCCACTGTTGGCCAAAATAAGCCCTTAAAATCGGAGCTGTGAAAACAAATGCCTACCGGAGCAGACTGTGCATGATGAAGATAGCCACCTGGAGGAAACTAATAAACATTGAACCCCGGGAAGCTGAAATAACCTAGAAGAAAGGTCCAGTATCAATCAACTACTGGATGCAGGTGTATCTATCGCTACGTTGGAAAAGATGGCTGATGGGGATGCGTTCCGATCCATTGGTTTGGACAGGAGAAGGGCATTGTGGGAAGTTTCGGCTTTGAGTGATAGTCCGGCAGGCATTTACAAAGGAAAGCCCTCAGAAAGCGTATCAGAGGGTGAAACACCCTTGCCTCAGATGTCGCTTTCGCAACATGTGGTGCATGACTATTGTGCTATCTCGCTTTCGCTGAAAGGACATCCCGTACATTTTATCAGAGAAAAACTTTCCCTGCTTCGCGTAAAAGCCACAAAAGAGTTAACGGATAATAAGGATGGTGAAGTGGTTAAAGTAGCGGCACAAAATTATGCACGGCTAATGTCTACCTTGTATAATTCGACACCAGACAAATCTGATGTCGGTGTTAGGTATACCTGGTCAGAGAAAATATAGCGTAAACCCGAACCAAAGGTTATCGTAAATCACCGTAAACAAAATGTTGTAAAACGCAACACCGTTGTTCGCGAAAAAAGGCAAAAATTTTTCGGAATACCATGTGGGAATGGTTCACTTTTGAGCAAGGATAAAATGACGCTCAAATTTAGGTGTGCAAGATGCCAAACGCCTACCCAGTAGGCACCGTTACTCCTGTGGTAACGAAACTCAAACAGTACCCGTCAATCCGTTCGTCCTGCAGCAATATTCGGTTACTGAGAAGAAGGGTGAAAAGAGCATAAGATATAACGCGCTAACGAACTAAAACAAAGCACACATGCTTTTAAGCAATGATTCTACTCTGCCGTCCCGTTCTTTGTCAACACCAGAATTCGTAAATATGTTTTGACCTTATTAATTGAATATCTGTATTCCTTCCTACCGCAAAATCCTACAGTATTTTTGCGGTTCATTTTTCCCTGGCGATTGGGAGCCGGAATACACAGATTATTTTAATACCCTGAAATAATCCAACAAATGCTCAAGATAGCGCCGGCTGTAATACAGAGACGTACCGTCCCTAAACAACACTTCATTATTGACCGTATCAATCTTGGCAACTTCCTCGATATTGACAATATAATTTCTGTGTATTCTCGAAAACAGGGTGGCCGGCAGCCGTAGTTGCAGTTCTTTTAAAGGCTGTTGGATCAGAAATTTTTCAGCCCGGCAAACGATCTTGCTGTATTTTCCATCCACTTCAATGTATCTGATATCGTGAATATTCACTTTTATCATCGTGTTGCCTTTTTTAATAAAAGGGTATCCGATTCGGAAATATTCTTGTCAGGCAACTTCTGCATGGCGAGTTCGATAGAATATTGCAGCTCCAGTGGATTATAGGGTTTTAGAAGATAATTATGAGGATTTATCATTTTCGCAAGGTAGAAAGTGACATTATCATAGTTGCCGGTCAGGAACAGAACCGACACCCTTTCATTGCCATCGCTGATTTTCTGAACAAAAGCAACCCCATTGGCTTGCCATGCAAGTATCTATCAACAACACAGATATTGGGACGTTTTTCAACATAGGCTGCATAGGCGCTATCCAGGTCTTCTGCGATCCCTACCACCTCGTATCGAAATTCCGATAATGTTTTTTGCAGGTAAGCAGCTTCCTGCGCTTTGTCCTCAATAAGTATCCGCGGTTTGTTCATAATTCCAATCTTGTGATAGCTGTACACTGACAAGGGTACCGGCCGCTTCCCTTTCTATGTGTAAGCTTCCCCTGTTTCTTTCCGCCATTGCTTTGACCAGCCACAATCCGATTCCGGTGCTTTGTGAATGTGTCGAAACAGCGGCTACTCTTTTCGGGTACTGTCAGCTAAGGCGTGTAAGATAGCTTCGTCGATGCTCTTGCCCTGGTTTTGTACGGAGACACTACACCCCATATTCGTTTCATTTGCTGTTACCGTAATGGCCGAATGGCTGTCTGAAAATTTAATTGTGTTGTCAATTAGATTCCGGAATATAATTTTTATGGTATTCATATCCCCGTAGCAGTAGCTGTTCTCAGAAACTTCGTTTTGCAAAAGGATATTTTTTGCAGCTGCCATAGATGAATAGTCATAAAACACCTGCTCTATCAAACGCTTTACGTTCAGCCTGTCGTTGGCAAAATGCAACTGTCCTGTCTAGCTCAGGGCCCAATACAAAAGATTATTCAGTAAAGAGTAAGTGCTGTTTGAGATGGTTTCAATTTCGCAGGAAATCGTTTCGGCTCTGCAAATATCAGACGCTGCCAGAGCGTACCGGAGTTGGAGAATACCGGCTTTCAAGGTCTGCACGGGCGATCTCGAATCATGAGCGACAATAGAAAACAATTGGTCTTTGGTATGATTCAATACATCTAGTTGTTCCCGCTGGGCTGTAATTGTTCTGTTCTGTTTGTTTTTCTGGCGATAAGCATAAAAAGCAAAGACGGAGAAAGATAAGAAGGCAAGAGTTGAAGCAAAGAATGTATTCCGCTGTAAATTTTGTTCCCGCAGTTCCAACGCCTGAGGCTAATTCTCCTGCTACATCTTTTCCACCCTTCGCTCACTATCCTTGGCCGCTAACTTTTTTTCCTCTTGCGCAAAATTCCAAATATTGTCCCGTTTGTAAAAACTGTCACGCCAAACTTCATAGTTTTTTCTATACAATAGTGCATGCCGGTAATCCTTTTTATTCTCTGTTACTACGGCCATGTTCAAATAAGCTGTTTGCTTCAATTCGCTGTAATAGGTTAGTAAGGCCAGCTGTAATCCCTTTGTAAAATAGTCTATGGCTTTCTGGTCTTTGTAGCTGGCATAGTACTGATTTGCCATATTGATCAATGCCGTCGCCATTCCGGCTGTATCCTTTAATTGTTTGCAAACCGATATACTTTTTGCAAAATAAAAATCTGCTTCTTTTTCCCTGCCCGAAAACAGATAGCATACGCCCATGTTGCTATAGATATTCTTTAAAGCATGGAGATCGGTAATCGTGAAACGATTGATACAATTTGTAAAATATGAAGAGACCGGCCATAGTCATCCTGTATCAGATAAATAGCTCCGATATATGCAGAAATGCTTGCTCTGATATTATCCGTAAGATCCGGACGATCAATAAGGGATAGATACTCGTTCAGTGCAGACTTATACAATTGTTTATGAAAGAGGATCATGGCCTGGACATAGAGGGCAATGTCAATCTTTGCAGCATTATCTCTGGTCAGTGGCCCGGAGGCAGTGAGTAATGCATATTTATGAGTTGAGTCTATTTGATTTCGGGTGCAAAAGATGAGTCAGTTGTGATAGTCGATAGCTTTTGCGCTGTAAGGGGACAAATTTTTTATAACCTGCGCCGAGTCAGTGGACATTCAAACACATCTGACCTCCTTTTTCACGATAATAGAGAATGATGCAAGAATCAATTCTTCACAAATTAGTTTATACATGGTGTTGTTATGGATGTGGAGTGATCACAATAGCACAAATCCGTTTCCCATTCAAAGGAGAACGGTGATGCAGCGGGCAAAAATTAGCTCCCGTTCTACCTTTAATAAAAATATAAGGCAACTCCATGACTCCGGCTATATAAAATACATTCCATCATTCAATCCTGAAGTGAGTAGTATGGTTTGTATCAATCCAGCATAAGGTATATTCAATTGAAATTCTATCCAAGTATCCTTTTGCAATTCCGGCTGTGGTAGGCGGCTTTTTCATGTGCTCTTCTAAAAAGCAAAAGAGTGTTTCGAATAAATAAGTTTACAGAGTGGTTTGATTAATCACATTGTTTCTCTTATAGGAAACGAATCA
>CAZZZH010000151.1:8457-10929 GCA_964658445.1 Ilyomonas sp. | reverse complement strand
TCCATATTGAAGTGGAGAACAAAACGCTCCGTGTATACCTGGAAGGCGCAAAAGACATCGAGAAGACGGAGAAAGATAACCGGAATGGAATTCATGCCATTGCCAAAATAGCAGAACAACCAAAAATCTCTTGCTTTTTTATCTTCTTCGTTATCCGGTTGAAACTTATAAATCTTCTTGACATCAGTAAGGTTAAGAGCTTTTTTAATATTGCGTGAAGTAGGTAGCAAATACCTTTTCCTGCCGAACGGATAGCACTTATCTTTCTTTATGATTCCGTTTTCGATTGCTTCATTAAATACCGCCCGCAAAGCCCGCAATCTGATACCAACAGTGTTTTTTGAACGGTTCCTTATGTGAATCATCTAGTATTCGTATTACTTAAGATACCCAACAGTGATGTCTGTAAAACGAACATTTCCTCTAAAATTTTTCAGCGAATTATACGCATCCTGATAATTTAAAGCGCTTCCCACCTTTCCCTCTTCTAATAACTTAATTATATAACCTAAAAACATAACGGAAATATAATCAATATCGGGATGGGTTTCCCGCAGAAGCGAAATGCGCTTTTCATAGAGTTTAAGATCGAATGCGTTACTTATTATGTTAATTGACTCCTTTCTACGCTTTCTTTGAACGAAGAAGGGATTGTCTTTGATAAAATCAGTTTCAAATGCAACAAAGGAAAAAGGACTTATTGCCTTTGCAGCTTTGATTGCTTCGACTTCAATGCTATTCAATTTACCCTTTAATTCAACCAGCGAATCACTGATACGGGGTGCAGCGAATTTTCCAAAGTCATTTTTTGTCAGGTCGTAAATCGTTGTGTAATGTTCCGATTTTCTATCAAGCGTCACTCTCAGTTTAACGTGAAAGGTTTCGGAATTTTTCTCTTTTCTTGTGTCAAGCACAATCTTAATTCTTACTGCCATGGCTGATCATTCTATGAGTTTCAGAATCCAACTCACGTCAAAATTTGCAAACACATTTGCAAACAAACGGCAGTTAAACATCATCAACTGCAGTAAAACAATTATGAAAGAAAATCTTAAAAACAATCGATCTACAAATAGACAGCAAACAGAAGTCAGGTGAAGTAAGCTATATAAAAACCAAACAACAATCTCAAAATCTGATATTCGCAAGGATGTGCAGGTTCGATTCCTGTTCCGGGCACATACAATTAGTTAAAGCTTGTTTCTTACAAGCCTTTTTTTGTTTATAGCCACTTTTCGATAGACGAAGCGTCTAATCTATACAATCTTGAAAAGCGCTGGAATATCTGCGTTAATAGTAATGGTATTATATCTTCTATCTTTTATAAAAGCTAAAATATCTAACTCTCTTCACTTCACTTACCGTATACTTAATCAAAACAATAATAAATATGATACCAGAACAATAAGGGTTTGAACAAAATTTTTCGCACAAGTTGCAACTTTTTTAATATAATGAATGTCTGAAATAGCAGTACAAAACTTTTCTTAAAAAAATTTGCAACCGATTGCATAAGTGTTGAATTGTTTTTTATCTTTATCGCCTGATTGATAGGTATTGCTTGCACGATTGCTGTTGTTTTAAGATTACCCTGCTTTGGAGTTGTTACGCTTGTTTATAAATTTAATTAGGTAAATTTTTTCGGTTAAAAAGTACTCGCAACTTTTTAGAAACTACTAACGCAAATACTGCTTGAGAATAGTACTGCCTGTAACTAAATTGATAACCAATCTAAAAAAACATATGAATACTTCATAAATCTTTCCTGCATGGTGATAGCTCCTAAGGCTTTTGCTGATTGAACACTCCAGTTATTTAAATCAAACTTTTAAAACTAATCTTATGATTGTTACGGCTGAGAAAATTAAAAAAACAAAAAAAGGGTTTATGATGAAGGTGCTGAAAAAGGCAACTTTCTATTTATTATTATTACTGTCTGCAGTGCATGTGGCTGCTCAAACGTCAACAGTTCGGGGTAAAGTCACCGATGAAACGGGAAAACCAATTTCTTCTGCATCGGTAGTTGTAAAAGGCACAACTAAAGGAACAACCACAGATCAGGATGGAGCATTTAGCATTTCTGCATCGTCGGGAAACGTATTGATTATCAGCTATGTGGGTTATGAAAACAAACAAATCACCGTAGGCAGAGAAAATAATATAACAGTTTCCTTATCCTCTACCAATGCCCAGTTGGACCAGGTAATTGTTGTGGGTTATGGTACGCAAAAACGTACCTCGGTGACGGGTGCTATCTCATCAGTTAACAGCAAAACATTGAATGAACTTCCTGTGGTAAGTGTACAACAGGCATTGCAGGGACGCGTGGCAGGTTTACAGGTTACAAACAACGGAAGCCCTGGAACAGAACCTATCGTTACCATCAGAGGCATAAGTTCTATTTCGTATGCTTCTAATCCATTGTACGTAGTAGATGGAATACCTATAATCACTACTAATCTTTCTTCAACA
>CAZZZH010000151.1:0-8447 GCA_964658445.1 Ilyomonas sp. | reverse complement strand
CCTACCGGCGATCTCTCAACCATTGACACAAGAGATATTGAATCGGTTGATGTTTTAAAAGATGCATCTACGGCAGCTATCTATGGCTCAAGAGCGACGAATGGTGTAATCATCATTACAACAAAGAAAGGCAGAAGAGACGGCAAATTTAATATAAGCCTAAGCTCTTATTATGGTGTGCAAAACGTAACCGAAAGACTGGATTTGCTGAATCCTGCTCAGTTTGATCAATATGCAATCGCTTACAATGGAACCAAAGTGGCCAGGCGTAATGATCCATGGGTTAATACACCTATTTATCAAGGTGCAGCTACCACATATGGTAACAATACTACAGACTGGCAGGATGCATACTTTAAGCAAGGCAACCAGACCCAAACCAACTTGGGTATAAGTGGCGGCAACGATGTTTCACGTTACTATGCTTCTGTAGGATTTTTAGACCAGACTGGTACGGCTCCTACAGTTGGATATAAGCGTTATAACTTCCGCATCAACTCGGAGCACACACTTAGCAAAGCATTTAACTTCGGCGAAAATCTTTATATAGCCTATGGCGACCAAGATTACGACAATAATGCAACTGGTTCCCGTTCAAACTTGCTAAACGTAATCAGGATGATGCCATATATGCCGGTTTATGATCCTACAACTTCCGATGGTTTCAGAGGTGTAAACTCTGTTCTGGATGGCGGCGACCCAACAAACCCTGTTGAAGATGCCACTTATAAAAATCCCGGCAACAGAACCACGGTGAAAGTGTTAGGTACTATTTATGGTGAAATCAATTTTACAAAATGGCTACGGTTTCGCTCCACGTTTGGTATGGACTATTCCAACGGCCTTGATTATCGCTTTTCACCTATTTTTAATGACAGCGGTACCGTTGCCGGTTCAAGCGCAGTACAGGCCACTATTACAAACAACAGATCTATCTCTGCTGTTCAATTGTATACCGAACAGCTTACATTCGATAAGACGTTTGGCGACCACCATTTGAATGCTATTGCTGTATATGAGTATCAGGGACAAAGAACAAGGAATGAGAATGAAAGCGGATTGCAGGCTTCCAACGATTTAAAAACCCTGAACAATGCAAGCAATGTATCTGCACAAACACTCAAGGGAAACCTGAATATTGTGTCTTACATCGGTCGTTTAACTTACGACTACAAAGGCAAATATTTGTTGAATGGTGCTGTTCGTCGCGATGGCGGTTCTTACTGGGCGCCAGGCAATAAATGGCAAACCTTCCCATCAGGTTCCGTGGGATGGAGATTAGATCAGGAGAATTTCATGAAAAGTCAGACCAAAATTTCCGAGTTGAAAGTTAGAGCCGGATATGGTGTTACGGGTCTTAACGGAGCTGTACTAGGTGCAACCCCTTGGCTGGCAAGCGTTAGTGCCAACAGTGCCTATTATCCATTTGGTAATGTGATAACCAGCGGCTCGTCATCTTCCATACAGTCATTAGGAAACAAAACGCTTGAATGGGAAACTACAAAGCAGTTGAACATAGGCTTAGACCTGGGATTGCTAAAGAATGCACTTACACTTTCATTGGAATACTATCAGCGTAAAACAGATAACTTGATTCTAGCAGTACCGCTGCCGCCATCAATGGGTTATCTGAATAGCAGCGTAATAACCAACGCCGGATCTATGAGAAATAATGGTTTCGAATTGCAGGCGGGTTACAACGACAGGCAAGGTGAATTTACATGGAATGCTACAGGCAATATTAGTGTTATTACAAACAAAGTGTTACGCTTAGCTCCGGGTGTTTCCAATATCGAATCAGGATCAGATGCTGATTTTACAGAAGGCTATAATGTTACCAATACAGCAGTCGGACATCCGGTTCAGTCTTTCTATGGATGGCAAACTGACGGTATTTTCCAAAGCACTGATGAAGTGAGCAAATCGCCTTTTCAAACTTCTGCAACAGCACCTGGTGACATCAAGTTTAAAGACCTGGATGGTAATGACACCATTGATCTGCGCGACAGGACTTTCCTAGGCAGCTTTATTCCTAAGTTTTCCTACGCATTGAATCTGGGTGCAAACTACAAAGGCTTTAGCTTAACGGTGTTCTTCCAAGGCGTACAAGGCAATAAGATTTACAACGCTACCCGTACGGCTACAGAAGGTATGATCCGCTTCTTTAATGCAGGTACCCAAGTATTGAATGCCTGGACACCTGAGAATACAAATACAAACATTCCACGGGCTATCCTCTCCGATCCAAATCAAAATGCACGTGCATCCGATCGGTTCATTGAAGATGGTTCGTATCTGCGTCTAAAGAACGTCATATTGGGTTATAACATACCTAACGCAGCTTTACAATCGCTTACAAAAGGTGCGGTAAAGAATGTGAATATCTATGTGTCGGCTCAAAACATTCTCACGTTCACAAAGTATTCTGGTTACGATCCTGAAGTAGGTAACAGAACGTTCTCTTCTAACTCTAATTTAACCAATGGTATCGACTACGCTGTTTATCCGCAGCCAAAAGGTTATCAGGTCGGTATAAACCTAAACTTCTAAAAGAACAAAACAAACGGGTAATGAATTGATGAGAAAACCTTTGATTATTCAAAGCAGTAAATAAAGGCTAATTCCATCTTCACATACAATTAAAAATTCAAACAGATGAAATCGAAAATGATAAAGCGAAATGTAAGCCTCATCATTACAGGAGCAGTTCTGGCAGTTGCCGTTATTGTTGCCTGTACTAAAAAGCTTGACGTAACGGATCCAAACAATCCGACTTCTGATAGCTATTTTAAAACGGCAAGTCAATTACAGGAGGGCGTCAATGCAGCATATTCAAGTTTACGCGCTGGAAACCTTTTGGGTCGTGAGTGGTTTTTTACACACGACATGAGAGGAAGTGAAACCGCGCCGGGCGGCGCCCAGTTAGAAGCCCCGAGAGCAGAGTTGCTAAAACAACCTTCTCCATCACCTTCTAATGCGGTAATGACAAGCGTTTGGAACGGCGTTTACCAGATCATCAACAGAGCTAACCTGGTTATCGCGAGTGCTGTAAACGTTACAGACAACCCATCTATAAGAGATCAAACCGTTGGCGAAGCTGAATTCTTGAGAGCCTGGTCTTATTTTGAATTGGTGACCATGTGGGGCGATGTGCCGGTATATACAGAACCGGTTACTTCTGCCAGCGGCTACAAAGGCAAATCTGCCGCTGCTGATATTTATACAATGATCATCGCCGATTTAACAGACGCTGCTTCAAAACTTCCTGACGTGGCATCGCAGCAAGGCCGTGCCACCAAAGGAGCAGCCAATGCGTTATTGGGCAGAGTGGAAATGCAGAACGGCGATTATACCGCTGCCAAAACCGCTCTATTACAAGTGTATGGAAAATACAGTCTCGCGCCTCACTTCTCCTATAACTTCGATGGCGACGTTCAGTATGGTACAAGCCAGATTGTCTCTGCCGCTAGCAGTCATGAGTTTAGCAATAATCCCGAATCTATTTTCGAGGTAGCTTTTGTAGATAAAGGCGACGACAACTTTAACTGGGGTTATACGGGAGAAGGTCCAACGGCTGACTTAAGCACCATGCGCAGCCAGGAGTATGGAATTGTTTGGGGTAACGTAATACCTTCTGACAAAATATTAGACGAGTTTGAAGCAAATGATCCGAGGTATAAATATACCTTTTACGAGTCGGGCGACAATATCCTAACGATAGGTGGCACGCAAGCCGGCTCTCCGCTTACGGAAGATGGGATGAACGTAGCGCCAAGCAATCACAATGGTGTGGTAAAGAAAAGAGTTTATCGCAAATACTCAGTATTAGACTGGACAAACGATGGCTTTCATCCCGATGGTTTAAACCAGAGAGTGATTCGCTACGCTGACGTGTTACTTATGCTGGCAGAATGCGAAGCGGAAGTGGGCACACCTGCAGACGCCGCCAAATACATTAACGAAGTGCGTGCTCGTTCGGATGTTAATATGCCTCCCGTTACACTAGCTTCGAAGAATGATGCAATCAATGCAGTAATGCATGAACGCGCTGTAGAACTGGCAGGCGAAGAAGTAAATAATATTGATATCCTGCGTTGGAGAGCAAGAGGATATTATCCTTCTATCCGACCTGATCCAAAACCAGGACAGGTTGAGTTCTTCCCTATACCGGCAAGCGAAATCGCAGCGAATCCATTACTTAAATAAAACCATAGTTAAGTTTTAAAAAAAATGAGAGGCTATACCAATAGCCTCTCATTTTTAATCATAGCCATACTGCTTCGATTATTGCCAGTTTTGTTGTTCTAAACAAAACCAAAAGCTGTTGCAAAAACGAGGGCTATGGCCACAAAAGCATCACTTTTATCTGTTTAGTTTTTGTACCTCTAAAACGTTTTACTTTTACTTCGGATTAGCATCCGTCTGCTTATTCCTTTTGTTTTCTTCTGCTGAATTGTTTACACCATGAAAGAAAGTCGTTCCGCCTATTATCGCCTTTTGAACAAACATAACCTATTTGCATGTTGTTGGTTGAATTGCTATCTAAACATCTTCTTCCTTGTATTAATTAGCTTCTTTGCTTCTTGCCATACTAAAACATTGCCCAACCAGAACATGATCGACCTTTTGAAGGTTGCAGAAGAAAATGATTACAGTGCCGATAATGTGTTTTGCCCCGAAGCCAAAGTAAAACACTGCGATTCCCTAATAGACAATTCTTCAGATATCAATATTACAAACGGTGCCCTGAGCAACAAAGCCAGTGCGCTTCTGCAATTAGGCGAAGAACAAAAAGCAATAGACATCTACCAAGACTTGCTTAAAAAAATTCCGCCCGGCAATCTCGACCAAAGACAATCGGTGTTGAAAGACATGGCCAATGCCTATTTCAGGTTGGGTGAGCGGGCAAACTGTATTCACAATCATACGGCTGAATCCTGTATCTACCCTATCTCCAATGGCGGCATGCATCACGATAAAACCGGCTCGGAAAAAGCAATTGAGTTATACAAAACCATTTTGACAAACGATCCCGGTGATTTGGAATCAAGATGGCTGCTCAACATCGCTTACATGACTACCGGCGGCTACCCTCAGCAAGTGCCACCGCAGTTTTTGTTAAAGATTCAGAATGACGACAGCACCAATATTATCAAGCCTTTCCGGGACGTAGCGGCGCCTGCCGGCTTAAATGCGAAGTACATAGCCGGTGGCTGCATCGTTGATGATTTTAATAACGACAACTATCCTGATATTATCCTCAGCAGTTGGTCTCTATCAGAACCCATGTGTTATTACAGAAATAACGGCAACGGAACGTTTACAGATGTATCAGATTCTTCAGGTTTGGGATACTTAACCGGCGGTCTGCACATCGAGCAAACCGACTACAACAATGATGGTCTGAAAGATATATTCGTATTGCGCGGCGGCTGGAAAGGCAAGTTTGGAAAGAACCCCAATTCTTTATTAAGAAACAATGGCAACGGCACATTTACCGATGTAACAAAGGAAAGCGGACTGCTGTCTTTTCATCCTTCACAAACCGCTACCTGGGCAGATTTCAACAACGATGGCTGGTTAGATGTATTCATTGGAAACGAAACATCGCCCGGCGAAGAAGCGCATCCTTGTCAGTTATTCATCAACAATAAAAACGGGACTTTTACTGACGTGGCAACGCAAGCCGGTTGCGCCATAACCAAATTTGTAAAAGGTGTTACGTCCGGCGATTATAACAACGATGGGTTGATGGACATTTTCATTTCCACCATGAACGGAAATAAAATTTTATTGAAGAATGAATCTGCAAAGAACAGTGCCCTAAAGTTTGAAGATGTAAGCGTGGCAGCCGGTTTAAGCAACAATCTCACCCGCACTTTTCCAACCTGGTTTTGGGATTACGACAACGATGGCTGGCTCGATATTCTGGTTTGCGGCTACGAATTTACGCAATCGCTTTCTTACTATGCCGGAGCAGAAGCTGTTCAGTTGCCCGTAGGCAATGCAGGCAAGATTTTTCTATATAGAAACAAGCATGATGGTACGTTTGAAGATGTAACCGCAAAAGTGGGGCTGAATAAAGTTGCTTTTGCGATGGGCTCTAATTTCGGCGATATTGATAACGATGGATACTTAGATTTTTATCTCGGCACCGGCAATCCACAATTGAAATCGGCGGTTCCCAACAAGCTCTTCAAGAATATGGATGGCACCCGCTTTTTAGATGTTACAACTTCAGCCCGGGTTGGCAATTTGCAAAAAGGTCATGCTGTTTCTTTCGCCGATCTTAACAATGATGGCAACGAAGATATTTATGTGAAAATGGGTGGAGCCTATACCGCCGATGCGTATGAAAACTCATTGTATCTAAATCCGGGAGAGAACGACGCCAACCACTGGATAAACCTTACGTTGGAAGGTGTGGTTTCCAACCGGGCAGCCATTGGAGCGAAAATAAAAGTAACGTTCAAAGAAAATAATAAGGAACGTTCGGTTTACCGAGACGTCAATTCAGGCGGAAGCTTTGGCTCCAATCCACTCACACAACACATCGGTATCGGGCAGGCCGCAACCATCGAAAACATTGAGATCACGTGGCCCGTAACGGGTAAAGCGCAGGTGTTTCAGAACCCTCCGGTAAATGCCAACATCAAAATAAAAGAAGGCGATAGCAGGCTAAGCGTTTACCAACTCAACCGATTCGATTTTGTTTCAGGTAAGCATGGATTGATCGCCTGTTCGCCCAAATAACACAGAGTCCTTGCACCGTGTTCATGTCTATAAATAAACAGTCCAAAGTTCATCGGTTTGAAAACACACTAACATATCATGTAACTGATTTCCGGACGACCGTATGAGATGAAAAGCTGGTGATGGTAAACAGACTGCAAGCGATTACTTTAACCTATCACCATAAGATTCTCTTGTGAAAAGTCGCATTCAATACACACCTTAACCAAAACAACAACATGTTTATGGTATTAATTTATCCAATTCTAATCCTAACAATAACTTTTACAAACGCGCAACCGATTGAATTCTTTTTTTAAAAGAAGTTCTTTTTATTTTTATCGCTTCAACAGTTTATATTGAAAAAGGAAAAGGAAATAACAATATATGACCTCGCTGCGCAACTGGGCGTATCGCCGGCTACCGTAAGCCGCGCATTGAACAACAATGCTTCCATCAGCCCCACTACCCGAAAGAAAATTACTGTACTAGCCGAAAAACTTGGCTATCGTCATAACAATTTTGCCAGCAGTCTGCGGTTGCAGCGCACGCATACCATTGGCGTCATCGTTCACGAATTGAACAGTTATTTTATTACCTCTGTGTTAGCCGGTATCGAAAAAATTGCCACGCAGTCCAAGTACAATCTCATCATTGCCCATTCTGCCGAAACCTCGAAACTGGAAGCCGCCAACGCGAATAACTTGTTTCATAAACGCGTGGATGGATTGATCGCTTCTCTGTCGTTCGACACGGAAAACTTATCGCATTTCAAGCAGTATCAGGACCGTAAAGTTCCTATTGTTTTCTTCGATCGTGTGTTTGAAAACAGTGAGGGCACAAAGGTTATCATCAACAACTACCAGGCTGGCTACGACGCTACTTCGCATTTGATAGAACAGGGCTGCAAAAAGATTGCTCACATCACCTCGAGCTTAAAACGAAATGTGTATGCAGAACGCATGCGCGGATACAAGCAGGCATTGCTTGATCATAAACTTCGTTTCGACGAAAAGATGATTGTGGTAGATGGCTTTAAGGAAGAAGACGCTACCCGTTCCGCCAACCGCATTTTAGAGATGAAATCTTTGCCCGACGGGCTGTTCATTACTAACGATTTTTGCGCTGCTGTTGTCATGCAGGTCTTGAAAGATGCAGGCGTTAAAATTCCGGAAGACATTGCCGTGGTGGGCTTCAACAACGATAATATCGGGAAAATCATCAGCCCGAAATTGACCACCATTAATTATCCCGGCTTCGAAATGGGGCAAGTAGCTGCCCGAAACCTCATCAATCATTTGCACGGCGTCTGGGATATCAATCTCACCAACACCGTCATCATTAAATCAGAGCTCATCATCCGCGAATCTTCTCTTAAAAAGAAAAAAACAACCGGGAAAACCGCCGAAGGTCAATAGAAAAAAAGAACGTCTTTCATCTTATACATTCTCACTTTCATTACAACCTTGTAATCTGCCATCCTCAGCCGGAAATATAACCTTGTCGTCCTAATCTCCAACCGCCAGAAATCCAATTCTGCTTTCATTTCCAATCATTCCGGGTGCATCCCGTTCTCATCTATTCTCATTTCGCTTTTATCCAACACTCTCCCACTCTATTCTATCTTCATTTCGCTCTCATCTATCTACATTTCGATGAATTCTATCACCATTTCGCTTTCATCCAACATCATTTCTTGCAATTCTATTATCATT
>CAZZZH010000150.1:0-11013 GCA_964658445.1 Ilyomonas sp. | reverse complement strand
AAATGTATCGGTCTCGCAAATGTTTCCGACCACCGTATAAATCCGCTCTGCGCCATTTGGATTGCTGATGTTCTCAATGCGATGAAATGCGTCGTAAAACATAGGACGTATGAGATGGTTGAAACCCGAATTCACGCCAACAAAAACCGTAGCTGTTGTTTGCTTCACCACATTGGCTTTTACTACAAAATACCCCGCCTCGCTTACTAGGTATTTACCGGGTTCAAACCATACTTCCAATTTCCTGCCGCTTTCTTTTTCATATTGTTCAAAAGCCTCGGCCACTTTAGCGCCCAGCTCGCGCACATCGGTGGCTACATCACTTTCCTGGTAGGGTACTTTAAAACCACTACCTAAATCTATAAATTCAAGGTTTGGAAAATGTCTTGCCATATCGAACATTACTTCCAGACCTTGTAAAAAAACATTGATGTCTTTGATCTCGCTGCCGGTGTGCATGTGCAAGCCGTTTACGTGCAGGTTGGCTGTTTTAACTACCCTTTCTATATGCCGCATCTGATGGATGGAAATACCAAATTTGCTGTCAATGTGCCCGGTTGAAATTTTATAATTTCCACCTGCCATAATGTGCGGATTCAGACGTATGCAAACCGGGTAACTGTTGCCATACCGGTTGCCAAACTGTTCCAGTATAGAGATGTTGTCGATGTTCAAATTGACACCTAGATTTTTACCTTCTTCTACTTCTGCAAAGTCTACACAGTTGGGTGTAAACAAAATACGGTTTGGCTCAAAACCCGCATGCAGCGCTAGCTTCACCTCGTTGATGCTTACGCAATCTATATTCGCTCCCAGCTTTTGAATAAGCTTTAAGATATTAATATTTGTCAATGCCTTACAGGCATAAAAAAACTTTGCATTGCAATCGCTAAACGCCAGTCTTAACTCTTCTAACTGCTGTTCTATTTTTTCAGCATGATATACATACACCGGCGTTCCGTTGGTATCGGCAATTCGCGACAATTGCCCGTGCGATAATACTTTCAACATGGGGCGAAGATAAGCACTAACGAAACTGTTTATTACCTGTAATCATTCGTGCAGATAAAGCCGTTGTTAATATTCCTCCGGCAAGCCTTTCATTCCCGATATTTGTAACCAAATATTTTAGCAATCGCACCTGTTGCCTCCATATTAAATTCCCCCATCGAGTACCTGAAAGGAGTAGGTCCTCTTCGCGGAGACATGCTGCGCAAAGACTTAAACATTTTTACGTTTCGTGACTTGCTGGAACATTACCCAATCCGGCATATCGATAAGACTAAAGTCGGCCTCATTTCTTCTATCACCGAAGCAACAGATTATATACAAGTTAACGGAAGGTTGGTGTTTTATGAAATAACCGGTGAAAAGCGCGCAAGGCGTTTGATTGCCCATTTAAAAGACAGCACCGGAACACTTGAGCTGACGTGGTTTCAAGGCATCAACTGGGTAGAGAAAATATTGAAAGAAGGTGAATATTATCTGGTGTATGGAAAGCCATCTTTTTTCAACGGCAAGCCTCAGATATCACACCCGGAAATAGAATTGGTAAGCGACGCAAAAGCAGATGGAAAAGCGTTTTTAGAACCGATTTATTCGACCACAGAAAAGCTAAAAGTGCGCGGGCTGAACGGGCGGCAAATCGGGAAACTAACTTATGCTTTGATCTCTCAATTATCCGAAAGAGATGTGCCTGAAATGTTGCCTGATTATATAATCGGTGATCTTCGTCTTGTATCGCGACTAACGGCTTTTCAGCAAATCCATTTTCCTAAATCAATTCAACAGTACAGCGAAGCCTTAAAGCGGTTAAAGTTTGAAGAGCTGTTCCTTGCACAGGTTCGCTTAAACTTAATCCGCATCAATCGCAACCGCAGCAGTAAAGGAATCGTATTTGAAAAGGTAGGCGATCTATTTAATTCCTTTTACACACATAAATTACCTTTTGAATTAACCGGTGCGCAAAAGCGCGTACTGCGTGAAATACGAACGGATACAGCGCGTGGCCACCAGATGAACCGCCTGTTGCAGGGCGATGTAGGAAGTGGTAAAACCATTGTAGCTCTGTTAAGCATGTTGCTCGCTGCCGATAATGGCTATCAAAGTTGTTTGATGGCACCAACAGAGATATTGGCGAAGCAACATTTTGACGGTTTATCGTATCTCTTGCAAAACATGCCGGTAAAGATTGGATTGCTTACCGGCAGTACAAAAACCAGGCAACGCAAGGAATTGCTGCAGGGCTTGGCCGATGGCTCTTTGAATATGATTATTGGCACACATGCCATCATTGAAGATACGGTTGTGTTTCACAATTTCGGGCTGGCCGTTATTGACGAGCAGCACCGCTTTGGTGTGGCACAGCGTGCGAAGCTTTGGAACAAGGCTAAGATTCATCCGCATGTATTGGTGATGACAGCAACGCCCATACCGAGAACACTGGCTATGACGGCTTATGGCGACCTGGATTACAGTGTAATTGATGAGCTGCCACCAGGGCGCAAACCCGTTACCACGGTGCATCGCAACGAAATGCACCGGGCGAATATCATGGGGTTTATCAGAAGTGAAATTGATAAAGGCAGGCAGGCATATGTTATTTACCCGCTGATAGAAGAAAGTGAAAAACTGAGTTACGAAGATTTGATGCAAGGCTATGAACAGGTAAAGAGTTTTTTCCCTGAACCGAAATGGCATATTAGTATGGTACATGGCAGGCAGCCACAGGAACAAAAAGAACTAAACATGCAACGGTTTATCACGGGCGATACCAACATTATGGTAAGCACAACAGTGATTGAAGTAGGCGTGAATGTTCCTAATGCAAGCGTGATGGTTATAGAGAGTGCGGAGAAGTTCGGTTTATCACAATTGCACCAGTTGCGGGGTCGTGTTGGGCGCGGCAGCGAGCAAAGTTTTTGCATACTTTTAACCGGCTCAAAGACAGGAACCGACGCCAAACAACGTATAGATATTATGTGCAGTACCAACGACGGTTTTAAGATTGCAGAAAAGGATTTGGAATTGCGTGGACCCGGTGAGATTGAAGGCACAAAGCAAAGCGGTGTACTAAACTTTAAACTGGCTAATTTGGTAGATGATAAAGACCTTGTAGCTACCGCAAGAATGTATGCCGAAAAGATGATTGAAGGTGATGCGCACTTGCAGAAAGAAGAGCACCTGGCTCTGCAAACATTTCTACAGGTACAGCAAGGCAAAACGGCATGGAGTAAGATATCATGAGCTTTACTTAAGCATTGCGCAAATGCATATTTTTATAGGAAAATAAATAATCTTTTTAAACGAAGTTGGAATTATGCAGTCGGCCTTATTTCAAAGGATGAAGGGTCCGATGCTCCGTTAGTTGAATTGCTTCCAAAATCTCTCTTAATTTCTTATTGCTTTCGTTCTTACAGGCGTTCATTGTCGTAAATATTGATAAAGCCGCACAAAAAGTTCTTTCTTTTTTATTTACCTCTATGGTTAAGTACAAAATTTGCTTGAAATACCAGATGCGGCAAGACAGGTAAGGTCAAGAATTTTAGAACCATAAAAGCATTTTAAAACATACATCTTGAAACGAAATATAGTTTGTCTCTTATTGTCCTTGCTGCTGATTGCCCAGGTATCGCGGGCGCAATACATACAATTTATTGAAAATAAAGGCCAATGGGACAACCGCGTTAATTATGCCGGCGAAATCAATGGCGGCGGCTTCTTCCTTGAAAAAAATGGTTATCGGGTTCTGCTGACCAATAGTGACGACTGGGAAAAGATAGCCGACCATTACAGCGGACATACACACAATACTTCTTCGAATCTTCCTGTGTTGACAAACAATGGCAAATCGTGGCAGGCAGACAGTAAAAACAAAGCAGGCAACGGCAGTCCAAAAGACTCTGCTCTTATACTTCATTCTCATGCCTACGAGGTTTCTTTCCTTAATGCCTCTGCTTCGCCAGAAACTGCGCCGGATAAGGCTTTGGATACTTACAACAATTATTTTCTTGGCAAGGATAAAAGCAAATGGGCAACCGGTTGTAAAATATACCAGGCCGTGCTTTACAAAAATATGTATCCTAATATTGATGTGCGGTATTATACTTCCAATGGGCAGTTGAAGTACGATATCATCGTTCATCCAGGCGGAGATATCAGTAAGATAGCTTTGCAATTTAATGGTGCTAGCGGGCTTAGTTTAAAGAAAGGGAACCTCATTGTCTCTACTTCGTTAGGTGATGTTACGGAGCTGTCGCCGGTATCTTATCAGACCACTGCAAATTCCAAAACAAATGTTCAGGTTAGCTATGCGCTAAGCGGCAATACGGTTCGTTTTCGCGTTGGTGCTTACGATAAAAGCAACACCGTTATCATCGATCCGCAAATTATTTTTTGCTCCTTTACCGGCAGCCAGGCAGATAACTGGGGCTACACGGCTACCTACGACGGACAGGGAAATTTTTATGCCGGTGGCATTGTGTTTGGCAGCGGCTATCCTACCACGCTTGGCGCTTATAGCAGAAATTTTACCCCGGGCACAAACAATGCGGAAGGCACCGGTGCCATTGATATTGGCATTGTAAAATTTGATAAAAAAGGAACGAGCATTTTATATGGAACCTACCTTGGCGGTAGCGGCGACGAGCAGCCGCATAGTTTAATTGTAGATGCCGGAGGTAACTTATTAATTGGCGGCAGAACTTCTTCCAAAGACTTTCCGACAACCGTTGAAAAATATGGTCCTTCTAAAACCAGTAATGGCGTAGAGTCGAGTAACGATATAGATATTTTTCTTACCAAGCTGAATAGTACTGGTGGTTTAATAGCATCGAGACGCATTGGCGGAACTGCAAACGATGGCGTAAACATCGACCCTAAAGACAATAACACGGGTTCTGACGGCGCTGTTAGTATACGCAAGAACTATGGCGATGATGCCCGCAGCGAAATTCTAACTGATGCTGCTAACAACGTTTATTTAGCATCCTGTACACAGTCTGCCGATTATCCTGTCAGTGATAATGCTTTTCAAAAAACCATCGGTCGTAAGAACGATGCAAAACCGCAGGACGGCGTTATCATTAAAGCTTCTCCTGACCTCAAAACGATTTATCTATCCTCTTTTTTAGGAGGCTCAAATAACGATGCCGCTTTCGTTCTGGCTCTTAACCCAACCGATAACAACATCTACACGGCTGGCGCAACTGAAAGCGCCGATATGCCCGGAATAGCCAGTAGCAGTGCGGCTTTCAAAAATCTAAATGGCGATTGCGATGGTTTTGTTTCTATTATTGATAACAAAACTTACCAGCTTATAAAAACATCGTATTTCGGTACTACAAGCGCAGATTTGATTTATGGTATCCAGTTCGATAAATTCAGCTTCCCATACATTATGGGCACCACCACAGGAACTTGGCCAATAATTAATGCTGCATGGAGCCAGAACCGAGGTAAGCAGTTTATTGCAAAATTAAAACCTGACCTAAGTGATTGGGTTTACTCAACCGTGTTTGGAAAGGGAGGAGGCGTACCAGATATTTCTCCCGTAGCTTTCTTGGTTGACCGTTGTGAAAATGTCTACGTATCGGGATGGTCGGGGGGTATTAACGATAATTATCAAAGAGGGCAAAGCTCGATAGGTTTATATGTGTCGCCAAATGCACCTGCCCAATACAGAGCAACAGATGGAAAAGACTTTTACTTTTTTGTGCTGCAACGCAATGCATCGGCTCCTTTGTATGCACAATTTTTCGGGCAAAATGGCGGCTTTGGCGACCATGTAGACGGTGGTACTAGCCGCTTCGATAAGCAAGGCGTTATTTACCAGGCAATATGTGCCAACTGCGAATATCCACAGGCGCCAGGAGTCAGATTTCCAACTTCGCTTGGGGTTGTTTATCGCAACAATGGCGCGACCGCTCCCGCCTATTGCAATGAAGCGGCTGTAAAATTAGCTTTCGAACTAGCAGGCATCGGCAATGGCGTACGCGCCAGTATCGATGGCAGAGAATACGACACTACTGGCTGCGTGCCGCTAACAGTAAACTTTATAGATACGCTTAATTTAGGTAAACAATATCGTTGGGACTTTGGTGATGGCTCGCCGGAAGAAACGACAACGATTGACTCTAACTCGCATACCTACACACAAATCGGCGATTATCTTGTGAGACTTATCTCCACCGATTCTTCTGCGTGTAATATTTCGGACACGGCCTATACTACTATCCACGCCAGAAGAGATAAAGCAATTCTATCGCTAACGGCCGCCAAACTGCCGCCTTGCACCTCACTGGCATTCCAGTTTACCAATACATCAACAGCGCCTGCAGGCAAACCTTTTAGCAATCGCTCTTTTGCCTGGGACTTTGGCGATGGAACCGCCGTTGATACCGTTGTACAACCACCGGTTCATACGTATGCATCGGAGGGAACTTATATTGTAAAGCTTTACCTGATAGACACCAACTATTGTAATGCGCCGGATCTGTTAACCGATACCATACGGATTGCAGCCAATGTAAAAGCACAATTCACCACACCACCTTCCGGATGTGCGCCTTACACCGCCGAGTTTAATAATACTTCGCTCGCAGGTCAAACTTTCCTCTGGAATTTTGGCGATGGCACCACTTCGACAGATCAATATCCGAAGCATTTATATGAAACGCCAGGCAAGTATACGGTGACGCTTACTGCCTATGACGATGCTACCTGCAACAAGCAAGATGTATCGCAGCCGTTTACTATCGTTGTAAGTGGAAAACCCACAGCAGGATTCACTTTCAGCCCGATACCGGCGTTAAATAATACACCGACTTCTTTCTTTAATACCTCGCTTGATGCCACCTCTTATAAGTGGATTTGGGATGACGGTGACGAGCTGACCACAACAAAAAGAGATACGACCGTAAAGCATATTTATAATCGTACAGACACGTTTACAGTAAGGCTTGTCGCATTCAATCAATACGGTTGCACCGACACTGCCTCTCATGTTGTTGCTTCTATCATCACGCCGCTGGTTGATGTGCCAAACGCACTTGCCCCTACAGGGGTGAACCGGAGGATTACTGTAAAAGGTTTTGGTATTGCTAAAATGGACTGGCGTATTTATAACCGCTGGGGCACTATGGTGTTCAACGCCACCAGCCAGAAGATTGGATGGGATGGCACCTACAAAGGTGTATTGCAGCCAATGGAAGTTTATACTTATGTACTAAATGTTGAATTTTCGGATGGGACAAAATATCAGAAGACAGGTGATATAACCCTTGTCCGGTAAAGGAGG
The DNA here is from genome assembly GCA_964658445.1 of Ilyomonas sp. Taxonomy (GTDB): domain Bacteria; phylum Bacteroidota; class Bacteroidia; order Chitinophagales; family Chitinophagaceae; genus Ilyomonas. The sequence goes on along the minus strand of CAZZZH010000150.1, from coordinate 3,716 downwards.
AATCTATGAAACAGGTGAGGTTTTACTACAAGTATTTTTTTATTATGGCAAGTGCTTTTTTGTTGCAACACACACAAGCACAGGATCTGCATTTTTCGCAGTACTTCAATACGCCGTTGCTGGTGAACCCTGCTAATACGGGCTTTGCACCCGATGTAGACTGGCGACTTGGCATCAACTACCGAAACCAGTACTCTAGTCTCACATCGAACCCATATAAAACGATGAGTGCCTGGGGCGATGCACAGTTGTTTAATAACCGTTTCGACAATGGCTGGATTGGAGTAGGCGGCGCCATCATGAAAGATGTAGCCGGCGCTGGCGGGTTAGCTTCTACCAAAGTTTACGGGTCAGTAGCTTATCACCAACTATTAGGTCTTTCAAGCTTGCTGAGCGTGGGTTTCAGCGGAGGTTACGTGAATAAAAAAGTAGATTTTACAAAGCTTACTTTCGATAACCAATGGAATGATGAAGGACAATTTTTTGATGTGACTATTCCTTCAGGTGAAGAGTTTGCTTATAGCCAGGTTGGCTATTTCGACTTGGGGACAGGATTGAATTATGCCTGGTTTCCAAACACAGCTACTTATGTAAATGCAGGCTTTAGCGCACAACACATCAACCGCCCAAAAGAAAGCTTTTTTTCATCAAAAAGTGATATAGACGCAAGACTTGCAGTACGTTATACCGGCTTTCTTAATGCAGCTTATAAAGTAAACAATCAGTGGATTGTGAACCCGAATGCTTATGTAAGTAAAATGGGAAACACTTATGAAGTAGTAGGTGGTTTGAATGCTAATTATAATCTTAGTGGCGACGGCAGCACACAGTTAATCGGCGGCTTGTATTACCGTTATCAGGATGCTGTGATTCCAATGGTTGGCTTCCAGTTGAACGACTTTAAACTTACGGCCAGCTACGATGCTACAACTTCGTCGTTGGGCGCCTATAACAGCCGTTATGGAGCTTACGAAATATCTCTAGTAAAAACCGGCACTTACGGAGGTAATGGAAAAGAACTGAAGTGCCCGGCGCTGCGTTTTTAATGTCGATTTGAATGCTATTTTTTAGCTTGCCTCAATGTTTGCATTACTGCATTCGTCAGATCAAATATGATTTGCATTAATCATTGCATTAAACTCTTCACGAAACCCTTCGCTGATGGGGATTTCAGCTCCATTGAGCGCGGTGATCTGGCTTTTGCTGACCATCTTTATTTTGTTGATAGCAATAATATATGAACGGTGAACACGCATGAATTCATTTTTCGGAAGCATACTTTCAATCGCCTTTAAACTTTTCAACGTCATTACGCTGCCCGATGTGGTATAAATCTTCGAATAATCTTTTAGCCCTTCTACATAAATGATGTCGTGCAGATCAATACGATAAGTCTTGTATTCGGCTTTTACAAAAATGGATCTTTGCATAGCATTACTTTCGCTCAACACTGATGTGGCAGCTAAACGGCTGCTTACTTTATGGATGGTTTTTAAAAACCGTTCGAATGAAAACGGTTTCATTAAATAATCGGCCACGTCCAGTTCATACCCTTCCATTGCATACTCATTATAAGCGGTTGTCAGCACCACCAAAGGACGTTTTTGCATCTTTAAAGACTGCAGAAAACGGATACCATTCACATCAGGCATGTGTATGTCGAGGAACATAAGCTGAACTTCGTTTTTCTCAAGCGCATCCTGCGCTGCTGCAGCCTGGTTGCACCTCGCCACTAATTGAATCTCCGACACCTGGTGCAGGTAATCTTCTAATAAATCTAAAGCCAGCGGCTCGTCGTCTACAATGATGCACTTAATCATAACGCAATTGTATTGAAAGATGAACTGTATACGTTTTATTATCGTCAGTTATGTTTAATTCGTGAAGGGATGGATAAGACAATTGCAACCGCTTGCTCACATTTTTCAGCCCGATACCTCCGTATTCACTGGCAACGGATTCTTTGTTATAAGTATTCATTACCGTAAGATGGAGGCAGTTTTGTTTTATGCAAACATTTACCTGAATAAAAGAACCTTCCAGGTAACTGATGCCGTGTTTGAAAGCATTTTCAACAAACGTTATCAGTAGCATCGGTTCAATGAGAAGTCGGTCTGTATCGCCACATTGCGTGTATTCGATCCGCATATTTTTATCAATGCGGAACTTCTGCAGCTCAATATAATTCTGAATGTAGCACAGCTCTTTGCTCAACGGCACATTCTGCACTGATGATTCATAAATGACATACCGCAATATCTCTGATAGCTTTAACACAAACCCTTCTGTATCGGCAGAGTTCTTCCTCGCAAGCGAATAAACGGTGTTCAATGAATTGAAAAGAAAATGCGGATTGATTTGCGCTTTCAGCAATCCTAGCTCATCATTCAGCCGTTGAATTTCGAGCTCTTCTTTTTGTTTTTCGGTGGTAAACCATTGTATGGCTACGCGAATAAAACCACCCGCCAGCAAGATGGAAACAACACCTGAAAACGAACGCCGGATGCCGCCAATCCAGAACATCAGCGGCATGGATAAAAAACTGTCGCCGTGGTGTTGATGATAAGGTGACCCAGACATCGGCGAATCTTCAGCGTGTCTTTCAAACGGAAAAACCGGTAGCCGGTGCAACTTTGAAAACCCGTGTCTCTGCATTTCGGAATGAAAATAAAAGTACTCGGTCATCATTTGCTGGCACATAAAAAGAAGGGTTACCGCAAACGTGATAACGAAATAAGCCGTTATTCTTTTCCCATTAAAATACTTGGGCAGCAAGTAATAAAAGTTGATATAAAACAAAGCAATCAGGAAGGCGTTGTTGATAAAATCAACCGTAAAAAACTGCTTTGTAAAAAAATCGATCCGGTAGATAAGAAGCGGGAAAAAAAGAAAACATATCCACAGCAAACTATGTAATAAGATTACCTGTAAACGCGATAATTGTGTAAGCCGCGACATACTTCTTTGTGTGCTGTTTAAAAATAAAAATTAACCAGGCAAATGAATATGCAGTTGCTGCAGATCGCTTCGCGAAATATAAGGCATCGCTTTGCGGATTGCCATTTTCTGCACCGTCAGTTTTCCTACCTGCAGAGCATCTTCGCGACTGGTAAAAGAATAGCTGCCACTAATGCCCGGTATCAAAGCCTGGTGAATGTATAGTTTATCGTCTGCAAAAATGTTGTAGCCCCAGCCTTTATCCGTTTGAAAGGGCACAACTTTCACAAACATTTGTTCTTTATATGCTTCGTTCTTTTTATCAGCCGTTGCGTGGCATGAGATAAGAAGAGCTGGAAAGCCGATGATAAGAATAAGCTTAATCATTGCTATTGTAGTCTTCATCAGGATGAAATTCATATACATCATCAAAATAGTTGGAGCTGCTGCTTCCTGTAGTGATATATCCTCTGCCCTGCACGGCAAAGCCAACGGCCCCTGTACGCGCGGCACCTTCAAATGCAGTCCTCCGGTCCCAGGTATCAGTTGCAAAATTGTATCGCCAGGTTTTGTTTATATAAGTACCATCTTCACCCGTAGATAAGTAAGCATAATCGCCCATTACAAACGCTACTGCATTAGACCGGTTGATATCAGAATAATCATCGTCATAACTTTCATCTGAAAGGTTCGCAATTTTGCGAAGCTCTGTCCATGCCTTCGTATCATCACTGTATTTCCAAAAGTCGTTTACCAGTTGCCCATTGTTAGTTCCCGTT
>CAZZZH010000149.1:2950-11025 GCA_964658445.1 Ilyomonas sp. | reverse complement strand
CTTTATTCCGTTTGGTTGCAGTAATACTTGGTATATTTTATCTGCGAAGCATTATTCAGAAGAAATATCATAAGGGCTTTATTCTTTGTGCCGCACTCATCTTTGCTGGTGCTGCAGGTAATCTTATTGATAGCATGTTCTATGGTATGATCTTCAACAACAGCGATTTTTTTATGCATAACGTAGCCGTAATGTTTCCCAAAGGCGGCGGCTATGCTGGTTTCCTTCATGGTCAGGTGGTAGATATGCTTTATTTCCCGCTGATCGACTCTCATTTTCCTTCCTGGGTTCCTATCTGGGGCGGTCAGGATTTCGAGTTTTTCAGCCCTGTTTTCAACCTCGCTGACGCTTCTATTTCGGTAGGTGTAATTGCTATTTTATTGTGGCAAAAAAAATTCTTTCCAACAAAAAAAGAAGCAGTGGTAAACCATGCCAATGTGGTTTCTACAACGCCTATTATAAACGAGAATGTATAGTCGGAACCTCAATAAATATCCGTTTGAAATCGCATAGAAAGCTAACGTACTAACTGAAGAATTGTTTATTCTGCAGCGCTCAATAAGATTCAAAATTTTTTTGCCACTGCATGAGATCTAAGCTTATTCATTATCAGTTGAATGAGTGTAACCGCAATAAATTATGATTGAGGAAGCCAACACCAAGCAAGACTGGATTCACTTTATCCATACTTTGCAGGATGATATCTGCGCTGCTCTGGAAGCCTGTGACGGCAAAGCAAAATTTATTGAAGATGCATGGCAAAGAGAAGAAGGTGGCGGAGGTAAAACAAGGGTTATTTCTAATGGAAATGTGTTTGAAAAAGGCGGCGTCAATACCTCGGTAGTCTTTGGCGATGTTACGCCTCAAATGCGCGCCGGGCTTGGCATTCACGGCGATCATTGGTTTGCCTGCGGGCTTAGTTTGGTTCTACATCCATCAAATCCATTTGTGCCAACGGTTCATGCCAATTACCGCATGTTTGAATTGTACGACGGACAAAACAAAGTTATTGATCGATGGTGGGGTGGAGGCACTGATCTGACGCCTTATTATCTTTTTACGGACGATGCTATTCATTTTCATAAAACCTACAAGCAGGCACTTGACAATTTTGATACAGGCTTCTATCCCGACTTCAAAAAGCGTTGTGATGATTACTTTGTAAACGCGCACCGCAACAACGAACGGCGTGGTATCGGAGGTATTTTTTACGATTATAAAAGAGCCGACGAAAACCATGATACCGGCTTTTGGATGAAGCTTGCCAAAGTCTGCAGTTATACCTTTGCAGAGGCTTATCTTCCTATCGTAAACAAACGAAAAGATATGTTCTATAAAGAGCATAACAAGCATTGGCAGGAGATAAGAAGGGGTAGGTATGTTGAGTTTAATTTGGTACACGACCGCGGCACATTGTTCGGCTTAAGAACCAACGGGCGCACCGAAAGTATCCTGATGAGCCTGCCGCCAACGGTTCGTTTTGAATACAATTATCAACCGCTGCCCGGCAGTGAAGAAGACAAGCTGTGGCAAGTCTGCCTGCATCCTAAAGATTGGATAAACGAGTATTGAATAAAGGACGTTCTTTTCAAAGCCGAATCACCTTAGCTCTTCTTTCCTTTACCTTTATCGCATGACGTATCTCATACTCACCGGTGGTATAGCTTTGCTGATTATTCTCATTGCCTGGGCACGCTTCAATGCATTTCTTTCCTTTCTTATTGTATCTATTCTGATAGGTGTCGTAAGCGGTATGAATGTAAGTTCCGTTGTTACATCTATTCAAAAAGGCATCGGCGATTTGTTGGGAAGTCTGGTTATCATCATTGGCTTAGGCGCAATGCTTGGAAAGCTGGTAGCCGAGAGTGGCGCAGCGTTGCGGATATCGTCAGGGCTTATCAATGCTTTTGGTAAAAAATACATTGTTTGGGCACTGGTTGTTACCTGCTTTGTCATTGGTGTACCCCTGTTTTATAATGTGGCTTTTGTACTTGCGGTTCCGTTGGTTATTACAGTAGCGGCGCGTTACAAAATACCGGCTGTTTACATTGGTTTGCCTGCCCTGGCTGCCTTATCTGTAACGCATGGCTATCTGCCTCCGCATCCTTCGCCTGTGGCGTTGGTGCAGCAGTTTAAAGCCGATATGGGCGTAACCCTTTTGTATGGTTTTTTAATAGCAGTTCCGGCTATCATTCTTGCCGGTCCTGTGTTTGCGCTTACCTTAAAAAAATATAACAACAAACCGCTTCAGGCTTTCGCTTCTGCAGATATAGAAGAAGAAAAACTGCCTTCTCTTTTCATAAGTATTCTATCCGCGTTTCTTCCGGTTTTGTTGATTGGTTTGGGTTCTTTTGTTACTTATGCGTTGCCGCCGCAAAATAGTATGGCTGTTTTTGCAAAAGCCATCGGCGACCCGGTAATTGCAATGCTCGTCAGTGTATTGTTTGCAACTTTTACGTTAGGCATACGAAATGGCAAACGCTTGGGTGCCGTGATGTCTTCGCTTGGCGAGGCTGTAAAAGATGTAGCGATGATTATTTTGATTATCGGTGGCTCCGGTGCACTTAAACAGGTGCTTATCGATACGGGTATCAGCAACCACATCGTGGGTGGTCTTAGTACGTTGTCGGTTCATCCGCTTTTTCTTGCGTGGGGTATTAGTGCATTGATAAGGGTATGCGTAGGATCTGCTACAGTAGCGGGTTTGACGACTGCTGGCATAGTGGCACCGTTAATTGTAACGACCGGTGTAAACCCTTCGCTGATGGTATTGGCAACCGGCGCCGGCAGTCTTATGTTTTCCCATGTAAATGACCCGGGTTTCTGGATGTTTAAAGAGTATTTTAATCTATCATTGAAAGATACCATCAAGACATGGTCTGTTATGGAAACCATTGTTTCTGTAGTGGGGTTAATCGGTGTATTTGCCATCAACTTTTTTCTGTGAGGATAGCACCGTTTTCAGTCACTTCCAGTGTGTGCGTAACGCCATGTTTCAATGCATAATTTTCCATTGAATGTCCCACAGGGAAATTGAAACAAACAGGATAATCATATTCTTTTGCTTTATCATAGATACATTCGTAAACGGATTGCCCGAAAGGAATTGCCGTATCTTTCATGTCGCTAAAAGAGCCAACAATCAAACCAGACAGATTATCCAATTTCCCGGCTCTTTTTAATTGTGTCATCAGGCGATCAACATTATAAATATACTCGCCGATGTCTTCAATGAACAACAGTTTTTCATTGGTATCGATGCTGCTTTCAGAGCCAACTAAATGCGCTAACAGACACAAGTTTCCACCTACCAATTCGCCGCTTGCTTTGCCAGTTTTATTGTATTGATGAGTATTGCAACGATAGCTGTAATGCTTGCCTGATAAGGCTTTCCGTAAGGAACGAACGTATTCGGTTTCACTACCGCCATCATTAAAAGCAGCCGCCATGGGCGAATGCAGGGAAGCGATACCAAAGTTTTGAAACAGATGAGAATGTAGTACCGTAATATCACTATATCCAATGATCCATTTCGGTTGTTTTACAAATTTTGAAAAGTCAATCTTAGCTATTATCCTGCTTAGTCCATAGCCGCCCCGGGCACACAAGATGGCTTTGATGTCGTCGTCATCCATCATACTTTGCAAGTCTTGCAAACGCTCTTCATCAGTACCAGAGAAATAATGAAACTGCGCACCTGCCGTCTTTCCTTTTTTTATTGTGAAGCCCCACTGTTCTATTGTTGAAAAACATGTCTGCATTTTTTCCAAAGGCATAAAACCAGATGGACAAACAACAGCAATAGTATCATCTTTTTGTAAGTATGCGGGAACAATAATCATAAGAACAATATTAGCATTTTGGTTTAACTCTTTTTTGAACTATGTAGGTTTCGCAAAAGACAGCCGCTTCAGTATAATAAAGCTTTGCTGTACCCCAAAGGAAGCTTAGACACCTTGCGAAACCAATCATCCGGAAAACAAATAAAAAGGAACATTGCGTTTTTGCTGTGTCCTTATCTTTATTCTTTATTAACACCGTTTATGAAATCAATAAAGCTTTTTACAATTGTATTATCACTCATTCTTTCTTTGCAAACATTCTCTCAAACTACGCCTCTTTGGATGCGCTACCCGGCCATATCTCCCGATGGAAAAACCATTGCCTTCGGTTATAAGGGAGATATCTATACGGTACCGGTAAGCGGTGGTTTGGCTATGCCGCTAACCATACACGAAGCGCAGGATATGATGCCCGTATGGAGCCACGATGGCAAGAGCATTGCCTTTGCCAGCGACCGCTATGGTAACTTCGATGTATTCGTTATGCCGGCAATGGGCGGCACACCGCTGAGACTTACGTATAACAGTGCTGCTGATTATCCTACCGATTTTACACCGGATGATAAGAGTGTGATCTTTGGCAGTGCACGTAATGCACCTGCAGAGAGTGTGCGTTTCAGCATCAAGCTATTTAGGAATGTATATAAGGTGCCTGTAGAGGGCGGGCGATCTATCCTGATGAGTGCGGCGGGTATGGAGAATGCGCACTTCAATAGCAAGGGTACACAGTTGGTTTTCCAGGATACCAAAGGCTACGAAGATGAATGGCGCAAGCACCATACATCTTCTGTAACGAAAGACATCTGGCTGATGGATGTGAAGGCAAACACGTACACCAAGCTTAGCAATTATGATGGTGAAGACCGCGAGCCGGTGTTCTCTCACGATGACCAATCGATATACTATTTAAGCGAGAAAAACGGGTCGCAAAACATCTATAAACTACCACTGGCAAACAAGAGTGGTGAGCAGCAACTGACCACAATGACGAAGAACCCGATTCGTCATTTAAGCGCATCGAACGAAAACACGCTTTGCTTTACTTACGATGGTGAAATCTACACGATGAAAGAGGGCGGTCAGCCACAAAAAGTAAACATCCAGATTATCAACGATGGCAGGGCAGGCGTGGAGAAGAATGTGCCTGTAAACGGCAACACCACAGAGTTTGCGCTGAACCCGAACGGGAAAGAGATTGCCTTTGTAACGCGGGGTGAAATCTTTGTGACGGCGGTGGATGGCGGGCAAACCAAACGCATTACCAATACGCCTCAGCAGGAGCGCATGGTGCAGTGGAGCCCGGACGGGAAGATACTGATTTATGCAGCCGAACGCAACGACAACTGGGATATTTACAAGACAACAATTGCACGGGCTGACGAGCCTTATTTCTTTACGGCAACGGTACTGAAAGAAGAGCCGGTGATTGCAACGACAGCAGAAGAATATCAGCCCCGCTTTTCGCCTGACGGCAAAGAGATTGGCTATATTGAGAACCGTAACATCCTGAAAGTATATAACATCGCTACAAAGAAAACACGCACGCTTTTGCCCGAAGGGCATAACTATTCGTACAGCGATGGCGACTGGGATTTTCATTGGAGCCCGGATAGTAAGTATATTCTCTGCGACGACCAGAAAGGATATTTCGGTCTTGGCAATACGAACCTGATTGATGTTCAGACTGACACGAGCATGTATCCCATTAACGGTGGCTTTGGCGAGCAACAAAGCAAGTGGTATGGCGGTGGAAAAATCATGACGTGGCTTAGCAATAAAGCTGGTCGCAAATCGCTTGCCCTGCAAGGCAGCAGCGAGTTTGACGTGTATGCGGTATTCTTCGACAGAGATCTGTACGACCAGTTTAAGCTGAGCGATGACGACTATAAATTGTGGAAAGAACAGCAGGATAAAGCGAAGAAAGACTCTGTTGCAACCGGAAAGAAAAGCACTGCGCAAAAGAAGAAGGATACGCTGATAAAATTGGATTTCGACAATCTCGATCAGCGCATCATAAGACTTACCATCAACAGCTCTTCGATCTCTGACTATGAGCTGAACAAAGATGCGAGCAAGCTGTATTACTTAGCTGCTTTTGAAAAGGGCTACGACCTTTGGGTAACCGATACCCGCACAAAAGAAACAAAGATTCTTGCCAAGCTTGGCGGCTCGCCTAGCGGTATCGAGATAAGCGATGATGGCAAAAGCTTGTTTGTAAGCAACAGCGGGCGGATAGTAAAAGTTGGTGTTGATGATGGAAAGGTAACACCCATCTCTATTGACGGAGAAATGGTGCTGAACACGGCTGGAGAACGGCAGTACATTTTCGACCATACTTGGCGGCAGGTAAAAGAAAAGTTCTATGACCCGAAAATGCAAGGGGTGGATTGGGAATATTATAAAAAAGAGTACGCAAAATTTCTTCCGCACATCAGCAATAACTACGACTTCCAGGAGCTGCTGAGCGAGATGCTGGGCGAGCTTAATGCCTCGCATACGGGTGGCCGCTACCGCCCGCAAAACCCAACCGGTGATATTACACCATCGCTTGGCTTGCTGTACGATGAGACTTATACCGGCACCGGATTAAGGATAAGTGAAGTGATAGCGGGCGGACCGGCAGATAAAGCAACCAGTAAAATTACCGGCGGCTGCATCATACAAAAGATAAACGGCGAGCCCATTACGGATACGGTAGACTGGGCGAAATACTTAAACAGAATGGTTGGCGACAACACATTACTAACGGTGTACGACCCTGCAACGAAAGCTACGTTTGAAGAAGTGATAAAACCCATAAGTGCAGGTGATGAAAGCGGGCTGATGTATCAGCGTTGGATAAAACGTGAAGCTGCGATGGTAGATAAACTGAGCGGTGGCAAAATTGGTTATGTACATGTAGAAGCGATGGATGACGAAAGCCTGCGCGATGTATACGACAAAGTATTGGGTAAAAATGTAGAGAAGCAGGCATTGATTGTAGATACCCGCTTTAATGGCGGTGGCTGGCTGCACGACGATTTGAATACATTTTTAACGGGTAAAACGTATCTGCAGTTTGCGCCGCAAAGCCACTTATTAAAGGGTGGCGAGCCACTTGGAAGATGGCAAAAACCAAGCTGCGTAATCACTAGTGAAAGCAACTATAGCGATGCCTTTATCTTCCCGTATATCTATAAACAGAATGGCGATGGAAAGCTAATTGGTATGCCGGTGCCGGGTACAGGAACTGCCGTGTGGTGGGAAACACAGATAGACCCAACGATTGTGTTTGGTATACCGATGGTAGCAACGATAGGAAAGGAGGGAAGACCAACGGAAAACCTGCAGGTGAATCCTGATATCCGCGTGCCGTTGCCATACGAAGACTTCCTGAAAGGAAAAGACGACCAATTGGAAGCAGCAGTGAAAGAGATGCTGCAGGAAACGGGCGGAACACAGCAGGCGAAGCAGTAAACTATACAATCCATTATTACACAAACAGCAGTTATCTTAATCGATAACTGCTGTTTGTATGTAGATAACAATGATAATTTTTTGTTGGTTGTTGCCTTTGGGTGACTAGCCCGTAATTATTTTTTACATTAAACTGGGAGCTATTATTCACCTACCTCCATTACTACTTTGCCATTTAAGCCACCTTTTGAGACGAGATCCTGCGCCTCGGCAGCCTGAGATAAGGAAAGAGTTCGAGCGATACCGGTTTTTATCTTTCCGTCTTCGATCAGTTGCCTGCCAAAATCTAACTTTATATAAGAAGGTGCAGAGCTTACAAACTGTGCGGTGACGCCAAACTTCGTGGCGAGGTCTGGTGGCGGTGGCATAACGATGCTTACTAACTTGCCACCTTTTTTCAAAACAGAAAATGACTGTTGCTGTGTTTCGCCACCGACAAGATCGGCAACCAGATCAATGTCTTTTACAAGCCTAGTAAAGTCTGCTGTTTTGTAGTCAATTACCTCATCTGCCCCGAGCGTTTTAACCAGATTCACACCATCGCCTGACGCGGTACCAATAACATAAGCGCCGAGTGCTTTGGCAACCTGCACCATTATGTTGCCAACACCACCGGCAGCACCGTGGATCAATACGCGCTGTCCTTTCTGTACATTAGCTGTCTGGACAAGCACAGTGTAAGAAGTGACGATAGGAACCGCTAAGGCAGCAGCTTCGTTGGCAGAGAGAGACTTTGGTTTGAGAGATACATTGTCTTCGGGAAGCGAAACGTATTTG
>CAZZZH010000149.1:0-2940 GCA_964658445.1 Ilyomonas sp. | reverse complement strand
TGGTATAAGTGCCGCCAAATGTGGTGGCAAACACCTCGTCGCCCACGTGCAGGCGCGATACGCCTACACCAGCTTCTTCTATAGTGCCCGAAACATCTAAACCAGGTGTGAAAGGAAGTGTAAGCGGCATTGCTTTTTGCATAGCACCCGAGCGGATCTTAATATCCATCGGGTTGACGGTGGTGGCTTTTATTTTAATCAGCACTTCTTTGTCTTTTACCGAAGGCTTAGCTATTTCTTGCTGTTTAAGTACGCCTGATTCTCCATAGGCAATGTATTGCATGGCTTTCATAGTGAAATGAATTTATTTGATGCAAAGGTGAGACGGGAAAAGTATATTTGATTAATGGGTTTGTTGAAATACGGTAATCTTTGTGTTAATTGAAATTTATGTTACTGAGAGCCGATTCCGCACGAAGCCGCCGGGTAATTAATTTTACCAACATCCATTTTTTGGCAATTGCAGAATGACTTCGGCGGATGGGATTTTTGTTAAGTGATTGGGAGAAATGCAGATAAGAACGATTCAGAATGACCGGGACATTTTGAAGTGAAGAATGCAGATGAGGGAAATGCTATTTTGGTCTTTAATCAACCTGCTCATTCTATTACCTTCGCGGCAAATACATGATGAAATGTGGCTGAACAATATCCTGGAAACCATTGGCAATACGCCACTGATTAAGCTAAACAATATAACGAAAGAACTACCCTGCACGGTGCTGGCTAAAGTGGAATACTTTAACCCCGGCAACTCGGTAAAAGACCGTATGGCACTGAAGATGGTAGAGGCAGCCGAAAAAGACGGCAGGCTAAAACCGGGAGGAACCATCATAGAAGGAACGAGCGGCAATACAGGAATGGGGCTGGCACTGGCAGCAATCATCAAAGGTTATAAATGCATCTTTACCACTACCGATAAGCAAAGCAAAGAGAAGGTGGATATACTCAAGGCGGTAGGTGCCGAAGTGATTGTTTGCCCAACGAATGTAGAGCCCGAAGACCCGAAGAGTTATTACTCGGTATCGAAGCGTTTAGCCACGGAGATACCCAATTCTTTTTATGTAAACCAATATGATAACCTCTCTAACCGGCTGGCGCATTACGAACAAACAGGTCCGGAAATTTGGGAGCAAACGGATGGCAAAATAACGCACCTGGTGGTGGCAACGGGAACCGGCGGAACCATAACCGGCGCCGGACAATTTTTGAAAGAAAAGAACCCCGACGTACAGGTGTGGGCGATAGATAGCTACGGCTCTTTGCTGACGAAATATTTTGAAACGGGCGAGATAGACATGAAGGAAGTGCATCCGTATATAACAGAAGGCATTGGAGAAGACTTTGTGCCGCAGAATTACGATATGAGCGTGATAGACAAGTTTGTAAAAGTGACGGACAAAGATGGCGCGGTGATGGCGCGGCGCATAGCGAAAGAAGAAGGCATGTTTGTGGGATACAGCAGTGGCAGTGCATTGCAGGGTTTATTTCAACTAAAGAAAAGCCTCAAGAAAGAGCATGTGGTAGTGGTTATCTTCTGCGACCATGGTAGCCGCTACGTTGGCAAAGTATATAACGACCAATGGATGCTGGAACGAGGTTTTCTGGATGTAAAAACCTGCCGGGATATCATCAGTGGTCGTGGTGCAAAGCGATTGATTACTGTTGCCCCAACACATACGGTAGCCGAGGCTGTAGAGCTGATGAAGAAATACGACATTGAACATATACCCGTAATAAAAGATGGCGAACCGGTGGGCGCCATCAGTGAAAACGGCTTGTTTAGGCAAGTGTTTAGTAATCCTAACATTCGCACGGAAACGGTGGAAAACGTGATGGAGAAGCCTTTCCCGGAAGTATCGGTTGATGCGCAGGTAGAGAAGATAAGCAACCTAATAACGAAAGAAAATGGCGCTGTGCTGGCGAAAGACGACCAGGGTGATTACCACATTATAACAAAATATGACGTGCTGCAAAGCCTGGCAAAGTGAGCCGATAGTTAGTAAGCTTTCTGAGCAGAACCGGCGCTGAAGCCGGAAGGAAAGTTGATGCCGGTTAGCAAGATGTTGATGTAGTGCTGCGCGGGTGCGGTTTGTGTCGGTTGCTTTTGCAACCGGACCGGAGGTTTCATTATAACGCCTGTTTGCATTTCTATTTGCAACGGATTGTTTGCATCGTCGGTTGCCACACCTTGTTTAATAAATAACTGGGTAATGGTAACGAAGTCAGATTCTATTGCGTTCTTATCTTCCTTCAGAGCGTATTGCCCATCGATAATGAGGCGGCTTGCTGTGTCGTGTTTTAATTGATTGGCTACTGCTTCGATCAACTGCAGGCTTTTGGTGTCGGGCAGTTGGCTCTTCTCGTCCCACGTGATGGTTCCTAAGGTGGTTTCGGTGCTTTTTTCCTCTTTTACAGTGTTGCTGTTGTTGGTTTGCTCCTGCTGCGAAGCGTTGGCAACAGATATCGTTTTGATGGCAATAGCGCTGCGCGTGAACGGATGATTTATAACGGATGAATTGATATCGTTGCTGGTGATCTTGTTGGGGATTCCATTTTTTTGCAAGAAAGCATTGATGGCGGCTACCGTGCTGGAAAGATTGGGTGGTGTGTAAGACAGTTCGACATTAATGCCGCTTATCGTTGCTGTTTTGCCGTTGATAGCTGCGACAACCTTATCGAGCTTGGCTTTTTGCGAAGCGACTAAATTATTAGAAAACGAAACTGGGAGGTAGATAAGAGAAGGATCGTTTTCGTAGTATAAAGACATGGTATTAAAATGATCGCAGTTGGCGGCTATCTTTCCTGCCGCTTCTTCAAGCGTTTGGAGGAAGTCTTCGCAAACAGATAGATTGAAGGAGGCAGCCGTAATATCTTTTATAAAAAACAACTTATAGCCCTCGCCTGTTTTAGTGATGATTTTATAAGTGCCATCACTTA
>CAZZZH010000148.1:0-11027 GCA_964658445.1 Ilyomonas sp. | reverse complement strand
CTTCCGGATAAGTTGCTTAGCCAGCAATAAAGAAGCGCCAAAAGCTGTATTGCCGACAGTTTTGGAAAATGGCGCATTTTCATTGTTGTTGATTGTGAGGTGATTGAGATATTGAGAACGGATTTCGTGGTGTGAAATGTGTCGCCTATTTTTGAGTTGGGCGATATAATATGACAAATTCAACAAATAACAGAGGACGGACGTTCTGGGACTTGATAGCAGAACATCCAAAAATGGTTTTTTCAATAATTATATTACTAATTGTAGTTGTTGTATTTCTTGCTCTAAACAAATATTCTATAAAGTCATCTGTGTTATCATTAGAACCTGACAGACAACAAGTCAACCCAACTACTTAAATTACCGATAGTGTACAAAATGATAAAGCTATTTCGCTTGACACATCTGCATTTATTCAAAGAAAATCTATTCCAAACCCGTTGACCAAAACACATAAAGAACAAATTGTAATTAAAGAACCAAAGAAAGACACAGTTAAGACCCAAGTGGTTAATGTTACAAGCAACAACCAAAATGGTGGTATTACTGCAAATCAAGTAAATATTGGTTCTATTCCTAGGAATTTAGACATAAATACTCAAGGACAACTTTTATCATTTTTAAACTCAAAAGATGAAAGAATAGATATCAATTCTATTATGGGAGATGCAGAGTCATTTCAATTTGCGAATCAGATAAACGACTTCCTGAAATCTCAAGGTTTTACAAATGTTGACGGGGTGAACCAATCAGTTTTTACTAAGCCTGTGATTGGACAATTTATGAATAGAGATAGTTCGGGAGTTCACATTTTGATAGGTTCTAATGCAAAACAATAGGCATACGTTGTACAACGTGGGATTTTGTGCAAGTGTGGTGCGACATTATAAATTGGGCTGAGGAATATCACGGTATCAGTATATTTTTAATCAAAAGGAGTGCTGCCAATCCCACAACTGCATAAATACGTTAACGTTAGCTTTTACTGCGAACAGAACAAGAAGCTGCTCGTTATTGTATTCGGTAAACTGACTAAATTTGACGTACAATTGTTTATACATGGACAACCTTCTTTTGTACAATAAACTCGCTTCTCTTCCCGACAATTTGAAATCGGAAGCCGGCGATTTTATTGACTTTCTGGCAACAAAAGCGAAACAGGAACAAAATAAAAATAAACCGGTGTTTGGTAGCGGCAAAGACATGTTTATAATGAAGCCTGACTTTGACCAACCACTTGAAGACTTTACAGAGTACATGGACTAATGCAGCAAAACTTACTTGATACCCATACCTTAATCTGGTTTATTAATGGCAGCCAGGAACTTTCCGGCATTGCAAGGCAAACAATAGAAACAGAACATGCAGACAATTATGTAAGCATAGCAAGTCTTTGGGAAATTGCTATTAAAATAAGCTTAGGTAAGCTTGAACTGAAAACGCCTTATTATCAAATCAGCAAGCAACTATCAGAGAACGGTTTCAACATTCTGCCTGTTAGTTTTGAAGATACCTTACTAGTTGCTTCGTTACCTTTTTATCATAGAGATCCGTTTGACAGAATCATAATCGCTCAGGCGATAACAAATAAACTGACAGTCATTTCCAAAGATGAACAGTTTTCTAACTATAGTGTGAAGGTCGTTTGGTAGATAAGCCTACAATAAAACAAAAGATTTTGCTACAAGAACATGAGAAAAAGAAAAAGCCGGATTACTGTCGTCCGGCTCTTTCTTTTTCAGGCATCTTTTACAACCTATATCACACGCTCACATTAAAATCTCTCAGTGCATCATTCAAACTCGTCTTTAAATCAGTGCTCGGCTTGCGTTTACCAATAATCAAAGCGCAGCTTACCCCAAAACTTCCCGCCGGGAAATCTTTGTTGTACGTTCCGGGAATGACTACGCTTCGGGCAGGAACCACGCCCCGATACTCAACCGGCTCGCTGCCGCTAACATCAATGATTTTGGTAGATTGCGTGAGCACCACATTCGCCCCGAGCACGGCTTCCCGTTCTACTCGTACACCCTCTACCACGATGGAGCGGCTGCCTAAAAAGCAACCGTCTTCAATAATAACCGGGCTTGCCTGCAGGGGCTCCAGCACGCCGCCAATGCCTACACCGCCGCTGAGATGAACGCCTTTGCCAATCTGCGCGCAACTGCCTACCGTTGCCCAGGTATCTACCATGGTGCCTTCATCTACATATGCGCCAATGTTTACGTAGCTTGGCATTAATATTACATTCTTAGCTAAGTAGGCGCCATAGCGGGCTACGGCATGTGGCACCGCACGAACGCCTAAGCCCTGGTAATCTTTTTTCAGCATCATCTTATCATACCACTCAAAAGGCGGCACGTTGAAAGTCTGCATGGGTTGTATGGCAAAGTATAAGAGGATAGCCTGCTTTACCCACTCGTTTACTATCCATCCATCTTCGGCGGGCGATGCCGTGCGCAGCCTGCCTTTATCTACTTCTTCTATCACAGCTTTTACGGCATCTGTGTATTTCGTTTCTTTCAATAAATCCCGGTTGTTCCAGGCTTGCAGAATAAGGTCTTGCATACGGTGTGTCGGCTGTTTATTTTAATAAAAAGAAAGGAGCAAAGATAAGAGAACAGCGAGGTAAGAAGGAAGAACAGCGGCGCTTCTGCACCGGTTTTCTTCTAAGTTGGCGAGTGAAGATGTGAAGAAACAGAAGGCACATGAAGTTGGGTAAAAATGATAACCGCAGGAGTTGCAGGCAATAAAAAATCCTACGCCGTAGCGTAGGATTTTTTGTATAGAATTTTACGGTTTGTTTATAATGCTTTTTGTATGGCATCAACTGAATCTTTGTGCATCTTCAGCGTAGGCAATGTTTTAGAAGCAAATGTTTTTACATCGCTGTCATCACATTTTTTTGCTGCCATTTCAAACTTGTCGATGGTTTCTTTATGGTCTTTGTCCATCATCTTCATGTAAGCCTTGTCGAAGTTCTTGGTGGAAGTGCCTCTCAGGTCGTCAAGCTCTTTGTGTTGTTTGTCCATTACAGAATCGGGCAGCGTTACGTTCTTTTGCGAAGCCAGCGATTTCAGTTCGTCGCCTGCCTTGGTGTGGTCGCTTATCATCATGTTTGCATAGGCTTTTACCCGTGGGTTGGTAGCTTTATCCAATGCCACTTTCGATGCCATAATTTCGGTGTTGCCACCAGCGCCGGCTTCCATCATAAATTGTTTGTCCATATCGCTTACCGGTGTGGTAGAAGCCATTTTGCTGCTGGTATCTTTCATGCTAGAGTCGGCGGGAGCTGCACTAACCGAGGTACTTGTAGTATCACCGGTGTTTGTAGAATCTTTGTCGGTACTGGTAGTGCCCGATGTTCCGCAGGAAAAGAAAGTAGCGGATGCTATCACAAAGGCAGATAAAAAAGTCTTTTTCATAATCGAATTTGTTTTTTGTTTAACTATAAAATTTTGTGCCATTTACTTGGTAGGTTTATTCTTTATGCCAGTCTTCTATCATCTTTTATTAAAAGATGATGCTTTATCCTTTGCTTATTTTTCTGTTTACAATTATTAGAAGCCAAAAAAGGCTTCTCTCTAAAAGAAGCCTTTTTGTATGCCATCTTACAATGGAACTAATTCATTTTGCTATCACGCAAAGCTTTGATCATGTCGTGTGCCTGTTGTAACTGAGTTTCCTGGCGTTGTACCACCATGCGTACATCGGCAGATAAACCATTTTCCTTTTCCAGCGTGTCTTTGTAAGTATGAAGAATCTGGTCTTCGCCCCACTCGCACGATTGTAAAATAGTATGTCTGTCTTTGCCAGTAATCGCTTGCTTAATATCTATCCATGCACGGTGCAACTTACTGCCAACCGATGTATCTGTAGCTTCATCTAAATCTTCGCCTGCAGCAAAGGGAGTCAATTCGTTTTTGAAGTCATTGCTTTGTTTGCCTAAACGGGTAAACAAATCTTTCAATGATGAATCTTCTACGTCTTCGGCGGCTTTTACAAATCCGTTGTAACGATCGTTATTAATTCTGATTAAATCTTTCACAACTGATGTTGTTTCTGTTGTCGTTGCCATAAAATAATTTTATTCTTTGAATAATGTTTGGGATAGTTATAAAACCGTGCCACTCCTATTTGGGTTTGAAAAAATGATATGTGTGCTTCATATTATCATCATCTCTTTTTTATCATATCAACAGATTGGTTACAGACAAAATAGAAATAGGACTTAGCGTTTTTCGCTTTGTGAAAATTATTCTACATAACCTGAAGGTGTCATTGTATGGTTGTGCGTCCGGTATAATTCTTTCTTTTCTTTTTCGTAAAAAACCTATGAGCACGAGTAAAAAAGAACAGACCGCTACACCAAAAGAAGTTCCCGGAAAGGTGCCGCCGCAGCAACAGGGCAGCCTGCCTGGAAAAGAAAAAGAAATGAACCCAAAGCCGATTGTGGACAACCCCGAAGTGAAGGGCAGTGGCAAGCTAAAAGATAAAGTAGCCATCATTACCGGCGGTGACAGCGGCATTGGTAAAGCCGTGGCTATTTTGTTTGCCAAAGAAGGTGCTGATGTATCCATTGTCTTTTTACCAGAAGAAAAAGAGGATGCAGATGATACTAAGAAAATAGTAGAAGAGACATATGGACGCAAATGCCTGTTACTGCCGGGCGATGTTAGCAAAGAGGCTTTCTGTAAAAAAGCGGTAGAAGCTACCGTAAAGCAATATGGCAAGCTGGATATAGTGGTTAATAATGCCTCGCAGCAAGTAGAAGCTAAAACCCTTGAGGAACTGGAGACAAAGAACCTGGTGCATACATTTGAGGTGAATATTTTTAGTATGTTCTGGATGAGCAAGTATGCTCTGGCTTATCTAAAGGAAGGTTCTTCTATCATCAATACATCGTCTATCACAGCTTATAGAGGAAGCCCTGAACTGCTTGATTATTCATCTACCAAAGGTGCTATAGTGGCCTTTACGCGCAGCCTTTCTATTAATCTGGAAGAAAAGAAAATAAGGGTAAATGGTGTGGCGCCGGGACCAATCTGGACGCCGCTGATACCTGCCTCTTTTGATGAAGAAAAAACGGCTAAGCATGGTGATAAAGCGCCGATGAAACGACCGGGGCAACCTGTGGAAGTTGCACCCTGTTATTTATTCCTGGCGAGCGATGATGGTTCTTATATATCGGGGCAATTTCTGCATCCTAATGGCGGAGAGGTTATTAATGGATAGATTCGATAATCATTTTATAAGGTGACGTGATTACCTCAGAAGCACCTTCATTGTTTTATTTAATTGACAGGGGTATTGTTTATCTAAAATAATAACATTTCTTACTCTTATGCTTTCGTTATAGACAATAGATTTGTAAATAAACGCTCATGAAGATGCTTTCAAATTTTTTTGTAATTCTCGTGCTTGCCACCGGTGTTAGTGTACTGTTTACGGATAACGCAACAGCCGCTATTTCTCATTCCGATTCCACGCCCACAAAAGTGATGGCAAATAAAGATGCAAAAGCCATTGTAACCGATTATATTAATACCATTGGTGGTGCAGATGCTATCAAGAAAATTAATAGCACCAGCGCAACCGGCACTTTATCGGTACAGGGTATGTCGTTGGATGTAAAGCAGGCAAGATTGGCTCCCAACAAAACATTGCAGACGATAATAATGAATGGAAACACAGTAGGCAAAACGGTTTTTAATGGTGAAAAGGGTTACCAGGAACAAATGGGTAACCGTGTAGACATGACGGACGAAGACATTGCTGATATGAAGATGCAGACATCAGTCATTCCGCAGACAGACTATCTTTCCAATCCAAATTATAAACTATCTACGCAGGATATTGAGAAGGTGAATGATGCCGATGCTTATAAAGTATTGGTAGTAATGCCCTCCGGCAAAACCGATACGGAGTATTACGACGTAGCTTCTAAACTTCTGGTAAAGCAGATTGTAACCCGAAGTGTAAATGGTCAATCGGTATTAGCCACTTATGGTTTTAGTGATTACAGAAAAACAGGCGATGTTTTACTGCCCTACAAACTGGATATCAGCATTGCCTCCGGAGCCATGACCCAGTCGATTGATATTTCGCTAAATGAAGTGAAAATTAATGAAGGTGTAACCGATGCAGATTTTAACTGATAGGCAAAACTCATTTCAACTAAAAAAGGACGGCACACAAACCGTCCTTTTTTATTAGATCAGAATTAAAATTTCATTAGACTGTCTGTTTTCGGGCGCCGCCATTAACGGCTTTCAACCTTTTTTCTTAATATTGCCGCTGTGTACACCAAAGCCACTGCCTGATGCTTTTTAACTCACTGCATTTCGTAGCATTTTTCATTATTGTCACCACTTTATATTTCGCACTTCCACACCGGTATCGCTGGCTATTGCTTTTACTAAGCAGCTTTTATTTTTATATGGCTTTCCTGCCGGTGTATGTAGTCATCCTGCTCATTACCATTGTGGTAGATTATTTTGCCGGTATTTACATTGCAAAGTCAGAAGGGCGACGGCGAAAGCTCTATCTCATTTTTAGCCTTATCGCAAACATTGGTTTTCTTTCTTTTTTTAAATACTACGATTTTTTAATCGATACGTTCAACACGTTGCTGCACGTGCATCTGCCATTCATGAAAGATTTATGGCTGTCGTCTCGCATCATTGTATGGAACAACTGGGTAAACAGTCACCTGAACCTGATAGGAACTGATTTACCAATTTTGAAAAACGTGATTTTGCCGATTGGTCTCTCTTTCCATACGTTTCAGGCAATGAGCTATACTATTGAAGTGTATCGTGGCAACCAAAAGCCCGAGACTAAATTTGGTATTTATGCCTTGTATGTCATGTTCTACCCGCAGTTGGTAGCGGGTCCTATTGAGCGACCGCAAAACGTATTGCACCAATTTTACGAAAAGCATGAGTTCAACTACGAGCGCGTAGTAAGCGGCTTGCGGCTGGTGCTTTGGGGAATGGTGAAAAAGGTAGTGATTGCCGACCGCTTAGCTATATATGTAAATGCCGTGTTTGGCAATGTTCAGCATCATAGCGCACAAACACTGGTGCTGGCAACTTTTTTTGCGGCAGCGCAGATCTACTGCGACTTTTCGGGTTATTCCGACATCGCGCTGGGAACGGCGCGGGTGATGGGTTTCAACTTGATGGTCAACTTCAGGCGACCGTACTTTGCAAGAAGTTTTAGTGAGCTTTGGCAGCGTTGGCACCGCTCCCTTACCAGTTGGTTCAGAGATTATCTTTTCTTTCCGCTGGGCGGAACGCGTAAAGGATCAATAAGAGGCATGTTCAACCTCATCTTTGTTTTCTTCGTTAGCGGCTTATGGCATGGCGCAAGCTGGACATTTGTTCTCTGGGGCACAGCCCAGGGTGTTATTTTAGTGGTAGAGCGATTGATAAAACCTGTTACCAGCAAGATCGTCCGGAAGCTGCGAGGCGCGGCCACATTGGTTTGCACACTCACTACCTTCCTGTTATTCTGCCTTGCTAACCCGATATTTATTTGCAAGGATATGACAACAGCCATGCATTATTACAAGGAAGTATTCACCTGGAAAGGGGGACATTTATACAAAGGCGAACCACCAACCGCCATCCAGTATTGCTTTATTGTTTTCGCTTTGTTGTTCCTGGTTGAGTTCATTCAGGAATACTATCCCAATATTAAATTCATTGGCAATAAAAATGTAGCGGTGCGATACAGTGCTTATGTAGGTTTGCTAACGTTATTGCTAACAATAGGCGTCTTCAACGGCAGCCAGTTTGTTTATTTTCAATTTTAAAATTCATGAAGAATCAATATATCAAATTCGGTTATAAACTGCTGATACTGCTGGCTATCATGTTTGTGATAGACAGAGCCGGCGGTGCGCTGATGGCATATTATTTTGAAAAAGAACCGCTGGGCGATGCAGCGGCTTTCTCTCACGCAATTGAGAACCCGAAAGAAGATATCCTTATCTACGGAAGCTCGCGCGCCCTGCACACTTACGATCCGCGCGTGTTTCAGCAGAATACAGGATATAGCTGCTTCAATTGTGGCAGGAATGCATCTACAATAATCTATCATTCGGCTATTATTTCGTCTGCGCTCAACCAGCCCGATCATAAGCCGAAAGCCATTATACTCGACCTTACGCCAAAAGAATTATCGTGGCGCAGCGGCGAAGATGGAAATGATATTCTTGCCGGTATGATACTGCCGTATGTTGGGAAGAATAAGCAGTTTGAAAAAATGGCGGAAGATCTTTTTCCAAAAGAGCTGATGAAAGCCAAAGTGTCTAAGCTTTATCCTTACAACTCTATGATTCTTTCTATCATCCGAAACTATAGCAAGAAAGGCAACGATAACATACAAGGCTTTCAACCGCTGCACGGCAGTAAGGTAGATAAAACGCCTCCTTCGCTTGCCATGAATGCGGAGATAGACAACTATGCAAAAGATAAACTGGAATATTTTGTAAAATCGGTAACCGATCAGCATGTGCCTTTGTTTGTAATTGTATCGCCTATTTATTTACAGCCTTATCCCGAAACAGAATCGATGAAGATATCGAAGCAAATCCTGGCAAAATATAATGTGCCGTTGTGGGATTACCAGTTTGATACAGCCTATGTGCAACAGGCTTTATTTTACGACAATATACACATGAACACAAAAGGCTCAGAAAAGTTTAGCACTATGATTGCCGCCCGTGTGGAAGATGTGCTGAAGAAGAAAGACCAGGCTGCGCAGCCGCCTTTCAGCCGCCAAAAGGGAAATGCTGATACTGTTGCCATGGTCCGTTCAGGTATCGCCAAAGAGTAAGCCCTGTGGCTGTAACATCAAAAGGAATAAAGCCTTCTTTTAGTTGTTGTAATGTTTGTTTTACTTCCTCTGCTGTTACTTTGTTTTGTATAGTAATATGCGGCCACAATCCTTGTCTATCCTGCATTGTAAGGTAATCCATCCATTTCTTTTGTAGCTTTCGGTGTAGCTGAATCAGCTCTTTGCTTTCTATTTTATACACCACGCCTTTACCAATATTTTTTATTTCAGTTATTGATAATGGTATTGCTTTTTGTTCAAAGCAGAGGTCTTCAATTGTCCTGATGATTGCAGTGTCGTCGTCTGGCAAATGATGAAACAACGTAAGATGCGCATCAATAAAATTCTTTTCCGGCGGAAAATATTCTTTTCTCTTTTGGTTGAAAAAGGACTGGACTGTTTCCTCGATGCCAACCGTTAAGATAAGAGGTGTTTGCATAAGATTCATTCCTCATTTTTCTTTATCCAGAATCATAAAATGTCTTGTCACCGACTGCCCATTTTCATCTGTGACTGTAAGTGTATGTAAGCCTGGCAAAGGCGTTACTGCCATCTGGTGAAACTGCAGAGTGGTACCTGTATATTCATCATCAATATACCACAGCAGCTTTGAGGCATGATTGGAATTAGCAGCAGAAAAAATAGTCTTTCCGCGTTGTCCGTCTCGCTCCAGCGGCACATAAATCTTCGCATTTTCTTCCGGATAAATAATCTCGATCGACCTTGCATTATCGTCATTACAGCCAGGCAAAAACGGTGGCAAAGGCTTGTAGTCCGCATGCTTTTCACGGTAATAATATTCGATAGCCGGCGGCAACACAAACCATGACTGGTGCTGCATTTGAGAAGGTACTTCGCATTTCTCAGTCACGCGGTATTGCCCGCTTTTATCTAAATGAATCATTTGATGATACGGACAAATGCCAACGTTTAAAGCCGCTTCGCTTACCAGCATCGTATCTGTTTCGGTGCAATCAGGACCTGCTTTGTATCCGCTCTTCCGGCAAACGGGAAGATAAATAAAACCACTTTGCGGCGGTGCAAACCATTGCGAAGCAGGCAGCTCGCGAAAGATGTCGAAGAGAATAGGCGCCGCTGTTTTAATGCCCGTTAGCTCTGGTCTACCTTCACCCGTAGTGTTGCCTACCCAAACCACAACCGTATATTTTGGCGTGACGCCTACTGCCCAGCCATCTCTGAAACCGAAGCTGGTACCGGTTTTCCAGGCTATGCGCTGCGCCGATGAAAAGTAGCTCCACAAGCCTTCCTCACCAGGACGCATTACTTCTGTCATCGTATTCAAAGTGTGCCAGATAGATGGATAATCGAACAGCGGCTGCGAGGCTGATGGTGAAAGGTGAGAAGCGCGAAGCGAAACATTTGACGACTGACCATTCGCGGGTGAATAATATTTCGGCATGAACCAATCGCTGCTATTCCATTTTCCTTTGTTGATGGATTGACGCAGATACATACGGGCAAATGAGCTGTACACGCCAGCCAATTCATAAGGTGTTACCTCGCAGCCACCCAATATTATGCTCATGCCATACCAGTCAGCAGGGTGTGTTAAGGTAGTAAAGCCGCAGCCCTTCAACTGGCTGTAAAAGCGCGGCGATTTATACTGTTGCAACATCTTCACAGCCGGTATGTTCAGGCTTCTGGCGAGCGCTATATTTGCCGGCACGGCACCGTCAAAATGGAGATCGAAATTTTGTGGCGTATAGCCTCCAATCTGCGTAGGAATATCCGGTACTAATTGCCTGGGAAGCATTGTACCTTCCGACAGCAAAGACGCATACAGCAAGGGTTTTAGTGTACTGCCGGGGCTGCGCGGCGCCGACAAAACATCTACGCTGCTTTCCAATGAAGAGTCTTCCGGCTGGTAAATATTACCCACATAACTTACTATGTTTCCACTGCCGGTTTCTACTACCATTGCACAGGCATTCCGTATCTGGTTTCCCATCAGAAAAGAGTGATGCAGGTTGAGGATGTTGGTCACCTGCTGCTGAACATGGACATCTAAAGTAGTTTGTAAATAAGTACTTAGTGTATCGTTGTCTTTTAGCAACGAATCATGTTCTTTTCTGAAACGGTTAAGCAGATGTGGAGCCAGTTCCGGCAATGGTATTGGCGCTCCCGGCAGCGGTTCCAGCAAGGCAAGCTGATAGGTGGAAGTA
>CAZZZH010000147.1:5248-11042 GCA_964658445.1 Ilyomonas sp. | reverse complement strand
ATCCGCATCAAGCTCGAACTCCTCCACACTCAGCTTTTCGTATTTCTCTTTGATAATGAGTGCCTTTTATCGTCTTTTTTACTATTTCGGACAGGAACTGGAACTTTTAATCCCTGAGTCTCGCTATTCTGAGCAAAAGTGTTTATGGTTCTGAGTATTTTCTTTTCTCCTTTCTTATTTCACCTTTCCTAACTGATTTCTTCTCATTTTTTTCTCTCACTTCTTTAGATTA
Organism: Ilyomonas sp.; assembly: GCA_964658445.1. Lineage (GTDB taxonomy): Bacteria > Bacteroidota > Bacteroidia > Chitinophagales > Chitinophagaceae > Ilyomonas. The sequence continues at coordinate 10,810 of CAZZZH010000147.1, read as the reverse complement.
AAAAGTGAAAAAGGTGAACATCATTAAGAGAGAAAACAAGACTATCATGATAATGACGCCGATTGCATAGAGAAGTATCCATTTTACGAGCGTTTTCCCGATGCTTTGTGCGTAAAAGTTGTGCATTGCCGCGTAGGTATAGAAAATGGTGTAGAGAAGAACGATGCCGGCGACCCAAGATAGCCAGTGAAAGCCCGGAAAACGGGCTGCCTGGTACAGAATGATGAGCAAAAGCGTGAATACAAAGACCGCGCAATAGAGATGAACGGTAAAAATGAGGTGGCTGCCGTAATTGTATGCCCGGCGGCGGACATAAAGCAACGCAAGAACGAGCGAAAAGAGCGGAAGCGAGATAAAAAGCATCTGTGGGAAGTGGTGAAAGAAGCTTTCTTCGAGTATTTCGGCGGTGCCGTTGCGATTTTGCCTGAACTGATTGCCCACGGCGATGCCGCGAACGGTGAGTTTGTGGAGGAACCAGTTGTCGCGCTTTGCGGGCGGCAGTTTTTGCTGCATACTATCGTACTGCGCTTCTGTTTTGTAGCCGTTTTCGGAGATAACCAGCGTGCCTTCGTTGCTAATGTAGAAGGCATTGATGTCGTTGAGGAGATCGAGCTTTGCAGACGTATCTTTTTGCAGGATAAGAAGGCTGTTATCGATCAGTTTGATCTTGTCTCTTGTCTTTTCTTTGACCATTGCAGAGAGCAAAGGGCTTTGCAGCGAGGAAGTGAGCGTGTTTTTAATGGTAAGTAAGGTATCTTTTACCTGCACGGCAGATAAAGGTTTGGTTTCATTCTTTCCCAGATCGAGCTCGGGCTTGAAAAAGGACAAAAAAATGAGGAAAAAGATGGCGGAGATGAAAACGTACATCTTAACCGGGTGCAAATAGGAGGCGCGCCTGCCCCGCATGTACTCGTAAGTGAGAAAACCGGGGCGAAACAGGAGGTATTTTGCCGTGCTGAAGAACATTCCGTCGAAATGGAAAATGTCGGAGATGAGATGGCCGGCTAAATGCCCGAAGGTTTCGTGAATTTCAATGTTTTCCTGTCCGCACACAGCGCAAAACCTGCCGGCAACGATGGCGTTGCAGTTTAAACAGTTTTTTTCTTTGCGTTCTTTGGCGTGCGACATGGTGTTTTCTGTATAAAAGCGGGAGAAATGAGTGTGTGATGAGCTCCTTTCTGCCTCTTCGGTCCCTTTTTTCTAAAATAATAGTAAATCGCCGATGACAAAGCCGGCAAAAACGACGCTGGCAATGCCGTTGGCGGTCATAAAGGCGATGTTTACCTTACTAAGATCGTGCGGCGCAACGATGGAATGCTGGTAAACGAGCATGCCGATAAAAATGGCGATGCCCAGCCAGTACATCCAGTGGAAATGACCATAGATTCCTGCGGCGATGACGCAGATAGCGCTGAGAAGGTGCAATAACTCGGAGATGCGGAGCCCCCGGTTTCTGCCAACGACCGCCGGAATGGAGAATAAGTGCTGCGATTGATCGAACTCTACATCCTGCAGGGCGTAAATAACATCGAAACCGCTGACCCAGAAGATAACGGCGAAGGAAAACAGGAGCGGCAGGGCGTCGAACCTGCCCGTTACGGCCAAATATGCGCCAATGGGTGCGAGACTTAGCCCCAAGCCGAGCACGAGATGGCACAATGCGGTGAAACGCTTGGTATAACTATAGAAAAGAACGACGAACAAGGCGACGGGCGAGAGGAAAAAACAAATAGGATTGATGAAAAAAGTGGCGACGATGAAAACAACGCAGCAAACGATGGTGAACCGCAGGGCGCTATCGGGCGAAATGATGCCGCGGGGGATTTCGCGGATGGCGGTACGGGGGTTTTTAGCGTCGAAGCTGCGGTCGAGGTAGCGATTGAAAGCCATAGCGGCGCTGCGGGCGGAGATCATGCAGATGAGGACGAGGAGAAATTTGGCGATGACCTCTTTATCGTATATAAAGTTGGTGAAATCGTTTCCCCAGCCGATGGTTTTGTTGAGATTCCAAACCATTTCGCCGGACGAAAAGGCAAAAGGGCTGGTAACGCCGAGAAAAAAACCAATTAAGGCAAAGGGCATGGCGAAAATGGTGTGCGAAAACCGCACAAGTGAAAGATAATTTTTGACTGTACTCATGTTTACATTTTAAAACCGGATGATGTCGGTGTCCACCGGAGTGAATCCTAACTGGCGGGTCATATTTAGTATCATTCCCTTGTGGTGAAACTCGTGCGTAATGACATGCGTGAAGAGTTGCAGCACGGAAAGGGTCATTATTACGTTCTGTCGTGCTTTCAACCGGGTTATTTCGGTAGTTTCCTCTTCAAAAGCATCCAAAAAATTGAATACTGCATCGTCTACTTCTTTATAAAGCACCCGAACGTCGTCGATGCTGGTCCAAGCCGTCTCATTGCGCACTACAAGAGGCGTGTTAAACACAAATTCGCTCAGCCAGCTCAGGTAGCTGTTGCCGGTATGGTTCAATAAATAGCAAATGGAGCGGTTATCAACCGTTTCCAGGCCTATCTGTAGCTTCTCGAATGGTATGTCGGCAAGGTAATTAAACAAGACACCGCGTGAACCTTTTACGAGGCTATACTGTTGTTGTAAAGTCTTCATATTATTTATGTAAAATGGTTATTTGTTGCTTCACACACTCCCACAACATGATACCCGCCGCCGTCGCGATGTTCAAAGAATGCTTCGTGCCCATCTGAGGAATCTCTATACAGCCATCACAAAGCGCAATTGTGTCCTGCTCTACACCCGTTACTTCGTTTCCAAAAATTAAAGCAATTCTATCTTCTTCTTTCACTTTAAAGTCCTGTAATAAAATACTGTTTTTCACCTGCTCAATGGCATAAACCGAAAAGCCTTCACTCTTAAGCTGAACAATGGCATCTGCAGCCGAAGCAAAATGACGGGAGGAAACCGTTTCATCGGCACCAAGTGCAGTCTTTGTGATCTGACGATGAGGCGGATGGGCGGTATAGCCGGTAGTATAAACCGCCTGAAGTAAGAAAGCGTCGGCAGTGCGGAGAACGCTGCCCACATTGTAAGCACTACGCACATTTTCGAGCACGGCGATGACCGGGAATTTGTTCGACTGCCGGAACTCCTCGGCGGTCTTACGCTCCAGTTCGTCCATGCTTCTTTTTTGCATATTGCAAAGATAAGCGGCGGGTAAAGAAAACGGTAATAAGCAAATGATAAAGAGAGCCTGCGCTAACCTATAAGGTGCGACAGAGGGAACGTGTCTTTTACACGGATGCCTTTGTCTGTTTGCATTAAAGTGCAGCATTCGATAGCCGGGTCGTGCTCGAAAAAGAGGATGTAATTGTGGGTGATTGCTTCGTTTAAAAAGAATTCTTTTTCCTGCAGCGTCGCTAGCGGGAACATATCATAAGCCATTACGTAGGGCAAGGGAATATGAGCAGCAGACGGAAGCAAATCTGCCATGTAAAGGAGGGTTGTACCATTGTAATTGATCTGCGGAAGCATCATGCTTTTGGTATGTCCGTTTGCAAAGCGGATGCGAATATTGGACGAGAAGACAGGGTTGTTTTCATCAATCATTTTGAGTTGGCCGCTTTCCTTTAGCGGCAAGATATTCTCTGGAAGGAAGGATGCTTTTTCGCGCGCATTGGGTTTAGTAGCCCATTGCCAATGCGGCTCATTACACCAATAGGTTGCCCTTTTAAAAACAGGCAATAAGCTGTTGTCAACTCTTTCAATTGCGCCACCAACATGGTCGAAATGAAGGTGCGTAAGAATAACATCGGTGATATCATTGGGTGTGTAACCATGTTTGGCTAAAGAGCCTATCAGTGTATGGTTTCCGTGTAAATAATAGTGGCTTAAAAACTTTTCGCTTTGCTTGTTTCCGATGCCCGTATCGATCAAAATCAGCCGCCCTTCGTCTTCAATCAACAGACAACGCATTGCCCAGGTACAAAGGTTGTTTTCGTCGGCAGGGTTTAGCTTATTCCAAATGCTCTTTGGCACCACGCCAAACATGGCGCCGCCATCAAGTTTGAAAAAGCCGGTATTGATGGTAAATAATTTCATAAAGCGAAAGCTGGTTTCTTTTTCATCCGAACAAACATCAGTAAAACAAAGCCAATAATAAAATAGGTGGCTAATGCCAGCACTGAATTGCGCATGCCATGCGAAAGCTCTGCAACAAACCCAAAAGAGAGTGTGCCGATAACGGTTCCGACTTTATCGCAAACGTCGTAAAAACTGAAATACGAAGCGGTATCTTTTGTTTCAGGCAACAGCTTTGAATAAGTAGATCGCGACATGGATTGAATACCTCCCATAATCATCCCGACACAAAACGCAAGGATATAAAAGTCGTTGGGTGTACGGGTAAAATAGGCGTAAATACAAACACCAACCCAGCAAACAATGAGCACTGCCAGCGTAAAAATATTGTTGGTTCTTTTTGACAATAAAGAAAATAGATATGCCCCGAATATGGCTACCAATTGTATGATCAATATGGTCGTGATCATCTGGGTAGGCTGCATTTTAATTTCGTCTGCGGCGAAATAAGTTGCCATATACATCACCGTCTGCACACCCATGTTGTAAAAGAAAAAACTGCGCAAAAAGCGCTTTAAGGTTGGATAAGCCGTTAGTTGCTTCCATACGTTTTTTAGTTCGTAAAACCCGTTAATAAATAGACTATGACCAGGTCGCTCCTCAGATGGTTTTGAAAGAGGCAGCACGCGGAAAGTGATTTGCGCAAAGCCAGCCCACCAAAGCCCGACACAGAGAAAAGAAACCCTTGCCGGCCACGAACCCCAACCTAATTTGAGTTGATCGTTCGCAATGATGACGGCAAGGCAAAGTATCATCAATAATACGCTGCCGATATAACCCATGGCAAAGCCTTTGGCACTTATCCGGTCCTGGTCTTTTTCTTCGGCTATTTCGGGCAGGTAGGCATTGTAAAAAACAAGACTTCCGCAATAGCCGATAGAAGCCATGATGGATAAAAACAAACCAAAGCCAATATTGTTTTTTGTAAAGAAGAATAACCCGCAGCACGATAGTGAGCCCAAATAGCAAAAGAACTTCATAAAGCTCTTCTTGTTGCCCTTATAATCGGCAATGGAAGATAAGACCGGAGAAAGAAAAGCAATGACAAGAAAGGAAAGAGAAATGGTGTAAGAAGCTAAGGCGTCGCGGTCAAACGTTCTGCCCAGCAGGGTCACCTTTTCAGGCGCGATAGCTGTGTAGTACGAAGGAAAAATGGTTGACGTAATGACCAGGCTGTAAGTACTGTTTGCCCAGTCGTACATTGCCCAGCCATTAATTACTTTTTTAGAGGCCGTTTGCATAAAGCCATCGTTTTAATGGAGCAAAGTATTTTATGTTTTGCATTTGTACAAATAACCTCCTTTTACAAAAAGGTTATGCTAGTAGAGGAAAGGGTTATTTTGGGTTTTCAACCCCTTCTTTTGGTTTTCCAAAGAGTTCTTTTCGTTTTTCAACTCTTTGATTTTTCAAAGGGTTGCTTGGCTTTTCCAAAGGGTCATTTTGGGTTTCTAA
>CAZZZH010000147.1:0-5238 GCA_964658445.1 Ilyomonas sp. | reverse complement strand
GTTCTTTAGGTTTCCAAAAGGGTTGTTTTGTTTTAGCAACCCTTTTGGAAATTTTTGTCGGTAGTGTAAAATCAGTTGCTTGGCTCAATTGCCTTAACACATTATTTTACATACCCCTGAAAGATGAGGAACAGCATGACTGCACCCAGGATAATACGGTATACGCCAAAAGCTTTAAAGCCGTGCTTTTGAAGATAGGTGATAAAGAACTTAACAGCAATTAACGCAACGAAAAAAGAAACTATGCTGCCGACTGCCAACACTGAATAATTGTTTTTGCTCAGCACTTCGGGATGTTCTTTAAAAACATCCATAAAGCTTTTGGCGCTGGCAGCCAGCATGGTAGGGACGGCAAGAAAAAAAGAAAATTCAGCAGCCACCCTGCGTGTCAGTTTCTGGCTCATGCCGCCGATAATGGTAGCTGCACTTCGGCTCAGACCAGGAAACACAACCGCTAATACCTGAAAACAACCGATGACAAAGGCACGCGGATAGGTAATCTGCTTATCGTCATCAATATTGTTTTTAGTAAAAAAATTGTCGATAAACAAAAGAATAATACCGCCAACAATCATCACGCAGGCAATGAAAGTAAGATTGCCTAATGAAGCATCAATATACTTTTTAAAAATCGCTCCGAAAATGAGCGCCGGTATCACAGCAATAATCAGCTTTATATAAAATACAGTGCGTGAAAAATCGAAGAATCTTTTGTAGTATAAAACTACTACGGATAAAATAGCGCCAAGCTGAATAACAACATCGAACATTTGCACAAACGGATCATCTTCACTGATGTGCATGAGTGCGTTGGCATACTTTAAATGGGCGGTGCTGGAGATAGGTAAAAATTCGGTGATGCCTTCAATGATGCCTTTGATAATGGTTTGAAAATAATCCATTCGGTGGTAGTTTGGTTTTACTTATAGAAAAACAATTAGCTACGCAAATAAAAACGAAAAATCCCGCAGATAGCGCAAACAACAAAGTGCAACTTGTTACTTTATTGTTATTGCTTTATCTGCGGGATAAGCGTCCAGCGATACTTAGTTGCTTTTAAACAACTGGTCAACCGCGCCTGCCATCATCGGAAACTTTTCCTTTACAAAATTAGCTACCGTTTCAACGGCTGTCTGTGCCTGCTCCGGCGTTATGCCGGCAGCGGTAGTAATTCTTTCAACAAGTTCATTCATGCTATTGTTTGTTTTATTTGGCAATAACTTTTAATTAGCCACTGCTTATGTTTATTTAAAGTAAGCTAGGCTACGTGTAATAGATTCATTTTACTCTTATCAAACTGGCGTTTTGCATAATCGAGAGTAACCTTAAATTCTTTGGTAGCACTGCCCGGTAATTCAAACATCGCGTCGGTTAAGATTTGCTCGCAGATACTGCGCAAACCTCTTGCACCAAGTTTAAATTCCAAAGCCTTTGTTACAATAAAATCAAGCACATCTAATTCCACTGTCAGGTTTATATTTTCCAGTTCAAACAAGCGTTTATATTGCCTGATTAAACTGTTTTTAGGCTCGGTTAAGATTAGCCGCAACGTCTCTGCATCTAAGGGTTCGAGATGCGTGATAACAGGCAAACGACCCAGTAATTCCGGTATCAAACCAAAGCTCTTTAAGTCCGTTGCATTCACAAACTGGAGAATGTTTTTCTTCTTCAACTCCTGGTGTTCTTTATTTACACCAAAACCAATAGAATTGGTGTTGATGCGGCGCGAGATAATGCGGTCCACACCATCAAACGCACCACCGGCAATAAAAAGAATATTCGAGGTGTTCATCTTTACCATTTTCTGCTCAGGGTGCTTTCTGCCACCTTGCGGAGGCACCAGCACATCAGTGCCTTCCAATATCTTAAGCAAGCCTTGCTGCACACCTTCTCCACTTACATCGCGTGTGATGGATGGGTTATCATTCTTGCGGGCAATCTTATCGATTTCATCTATATAAACCACACCTTTTTCGGCGGCAGCTACATCGTAGTTGCTGGCTTGCAGCAAACGGGTAAGCATGCTCTCCACATCTTCACCCACATAGCCCGCTTCTGTAAACACCGTAGCATCTACAATAGCAAAAGGCACATTCAACAATTTAGCAACTGTTTTTGCTAATAGTGTTTTACCTGTACCGGTTTCTCCCACCATGATAAGGTTGCTCTTTTCAATCTCTACCTCATCGTTGGTTTTCTTTTGTGTAATGCGTTTGTAATGATTATAAACCGCAACGCTTATAATCTTCTTGGCATCCGTTTGACCAACGATATATTTGTCTAAAAATGCTTTTATTTCCGCTGGTTTACGCACAGAAAATTCGTAACTTTTACTTTTTGCCTGCTGACGATTTATTAGCTCCTGGCTTATCAGCCCTTGGGCACGATCCACACATTCGTCGCAGATGTGTTCGCCCCGCTGGCCGGCTATCATTACATTAATTTCATCGCGCGTTTTGCCACAGAATGAGCATGTTAATTTGTTTGTTGATTTTGCCATAGATTAATTTGCTTTCCGGTTTTTAGTTTCTCTTCAGCTCCGAAGTTTTAAAAGACTGAAGACTTCAATTGCAAAGTAAAAAAGAAACCGCCTCTTTGAAGCGGTTTCGAGGTTAAAAAAATATTGAAATTACAATTCGCTTAGCACAGCATCTACAATTCCGTATTTCACAGCGCCTTCAGCATCCATCCAGTAGTCGCGGTCAAAGTCCTTCATAATCTGGTCAACCGTTTTACCACAATTTTCTGCCAATACCTGCGCACCTGTCAGCTTTGCCTTTTCTATCTGCTGCGCCTGTATTTCTATGTCGGCGCTGGTTGCCTGGAAATAGCCGCCAATGCTCGGCTGATGAATCATTACTTCGCCACGCGGATAAATAAAGCGTCTGCCTTTAGTACCGACACTCAATAAGATAGAACCCATGCTGGCAGCAAGCCCCATACAGATTGTACTTACCGGCGACTTCATCAGTTTTATAGTGTCATAAATAACAAAGCCGCTGGTAACCACACCGCCCGGGCTGTTGATGTAAAACTTAATCTCCTTGCCTGGATTATCGGCTTCCAGCAGCAACAATTTACTTACTACATCTTTTGCACTTTTATCATCTACTATTCCCCACAGATACACTGCTCTTTTTTCTAAGAACAGCTTCTCCATTTTTTTCAAAATAAAAGAAGACTGGTCCTCTTTGTCAGGGCGAACGATCTCTTCTTTCTCGTCGCCTTCCTCATCATCCATTAAAAATGGATTTCTATAAGTTAAGTCAATCATATTTTCGATTATAATTTTTTTTATTTCCAATTGCTGTTAGTCAATTAACCGCAAGCAATTGAACCTTGCAAATAATTATTTAGTTGCTCCGTTTGTTTTATTTTCTTTTCTTGGATTGGTTAATAACACTTCATCTACCAAACCATACTCTTTTGCTTCAGATGCCGTCATCCAAAAATCACGGTCGCGGTCGCGGGCAATGGTTTCCATATCCTTGCCGGTGTGGTTGGCAAGAACTTCATCCAATTCATGGCGAATCTTGCGGATCTCTCTGGCAGTGATAGCAATATCCGATGCCTGACCACCGATAGCGCCGCTTGGCTGGTGAATCATCACGCGGCAATGCTTTAGCGCACTACGCTTTCCTTTTACGCCGGCAGCCATCAGCACAGCGCCCATGCTGGCAGCAATACCGGTACATATAGTAGACACATCGGGGCTTACAAACTGCATCGTATCGTAAATGCCCAAACCCGCATAAACACTGCCTCCCGGACTGTTGATGTACATCTGGATATCGCGTGTGCGGTCGGTACTGTCTAAGAACAATAACTGCGCAGTAACAATGTTGGCAACATAATCATTAATGCCTTCGCCAAGAAAAATGATGCGGTCCATCATCAAGCGGCTAAATACATCCATACTCGCTACATTCATCGGTCGTTCCTCGATGATGTACGGCGTAAGATTAGTAAACTGATTCGTATAACTATGCATGGTAGCACTGCTAATGCCGCGATGCTGCACAGCATATTTTTCAAACTCCTTTCCTATATTCATTATACTCTTTTTTATTGGGGTGAAGATAAGAGTTCACCAAATACCATGCAAAGCGAATGAGCCGGACAAAAGGGCAGAAAGACTAAAGAGAGATGGCATGTTGCTACGCAAAATCAATACAGTTGAGGGTGATGGCAAAGAATTAAAAAGCGATTAAATTTAAAATTGCCCAAAAACAAACGCTGCCAGAGCATAAATCCCTGGCAGCGCCACAATTATAATCTCTGATTTTACTCTACTAATGCGCAAACAAAAACACCAGCTGAGCGAGCTTTTCTTTTAGCTTTTTTCTATCTACAATAAAATCCAGGAAGCCATGTTCCAATAAAAATTCGCTACGCTGAAAGCCTTCAGGCAAATCTTTTTTGATCGTTTCCTTAATAACGCGCGGACCCGCAAACCCAATGAGCGCACCGGGTTCAGCAATATTTAAATCGCCAAGCATACCAAACGAAGCCGAAATGCCTCCAAAAGTAGGATCGGTTAATAATGAAATAAAAGGCAGTTTAGCATCGCTTAGCTGGGAAAGCTTAGCGCTGGTTTTGGCAAGCTGCATTAGGCTGAAAGCACTTTCCATCATGCGTGCGCCACCGCTTTTGCTAATGACGAGATAAGGCAGTCGGTGTTCAATGCAATAGTCAACTGCGCGGCTGAATTTTTCTCCCATCACACTGCCTAAAGAGCCGCCGATAAATTCAAAATCCATGCAGGCGATTACTATCTTTTGTGTACTCACGGCGCCTACGGCTACACGCATGCTATCTTTCAAATCTGTCTTTGCATAAATATCGTCGAGGCGCTGCTGGTAAGGTTTCAGATCGGTAAAATGCAGGAAGTCTTTGCTGCGGATGTTATCAAAAAGCTCTTCGTATTCGCTGTTGTCAAAAAGGAAGTCGAAATACTCTTCGCTGCCGATGCGATGATGATAATTGCACTTGGGACAAACAAATAGATTTTCGGCAAGCTCTGTAGTAGTGGTAATATAGTTGCACTCAGGGCATTTATTCCAAAGCCCTTCGGGCGTTTCTTTTTTTTCTGCAGTAGAAGTGGTAATACCTTTTCTGAATCTTCTGAACCATCCGCCGCGCTGCTCTGCTTCTACACCCGACTGGTTCGGAATTGGTTCCGGGAGGTCGGTCGGCTTGTCAGCTTTGTTTTCCATATTCGGTTGTTGCATAACAATG
>CAZZZH010000146.1:5250-11126 GCA_964658445.1 Ilyomonas sp. | reverse complement strand
TGCCGGATCGGTTTGCAGCCATTCAATAAAGCCTTTGTTCATGGCGGAGCGAATGCCATTTACGTTGTAAGAGATGATGCGCATGTGTGTTGATTTGTCGGGGCTAAAGTAAAAGATGCTGATGATAAAAAAAATTTATTACCTCAATGAGTGTGCAGGTAGTGTGGCTTGAGCGAAGGTGAATAGAAACAGAGGAAAGATAAGAACACAAATAACAATTATACTTATAACAATTACTTGAACGGGTGAGCAGTTAAGTTTGCAACTGATTAATTGTTGCTTTTATTATGACAGAATCGGAACGCATTATTCCTGCGAAAGAACATGTGTATCTGGACGGCGGGCAAAGCCGTGGCTACGAGTTTGTGTTCCTGCTGAAAGTGATGTGGCAGTTCTTTACCGGTATTCGTAAACTTCACTTTGAAAACCCTTGTATTACAGTCTTTGGATCGGCTCGGTTTGGCGAAGATGACCGTTATTATATAGCAGCGCGGGAGTTTGGAAAACGCATAGCAGGACTGGGTTTCAGCACCATAACGGGTGGCGGGCCGGGCATTATGGAAGCAGCAAACAAAGGTGCTTTTGAAAGCGGCGGAACGAGCATTGGCTGCAACATAAAACTGCCGCACGAGCAGAAGGAAAATCCATATTTACACAAGGCGATAACGTTTGATTATTTCTTTATTCGCAAGACGCTGCTGATTAAATATTCGTATGCCTTTATTATTATGCCGGGCGGCTTTGGAACCATGGATGAATTCTTTGAAACCATTACATTAATACAAACGAAAACGCTTACGCAGTTCCCGATTGTGCTGTATGGAAAAGAGTATTATAAAGAACTGATGGAAACGATTGCGGATATGGCCAAGCGGGGCACTATATCGCCGGAAGACATGAACCTTGTGTTGCTGACGGATGATATTGATGAAGCGATGCAGCACATTTATACCTACATAACTACGAACTATAAAATAGTACCTCGCAGGCGGTTTTGGTGGTTGTTTGAAGGAAGAAAAAAGGATCATAGCGGCAACCCAAATGTTTAAACGAAGTGCTGCAATCTTCATTGCACAATTGCCGTTCGATGTACGATGTTATTGTACGATGTGGAGGGCAATTGCGGAATGACGGCGCAAGGTTTTGTTTAAACTTATTCTCCACTTGTTATTTAATGTTGGCTGATGCCTTGCTTTGGCTTTCTCTTTCGAGCTTGATGTAAAGAAGCTGCATGGTGCCAGTCTTAACCGTTGCAATACCTTCCGCCTGCGGGAAGCCGGGCGCTTTTACCGTGTAGCTGTAGGTGCCTTCTTCCAGTTCTATAAAGCACATGCCTTTTTGTTTGGTGGTAACGGTGCGTCCGCCGGGGAAGAATGTGATTTTGGTATTGCTTACCGGAAATCGTGAAATGGACTCGTGTACCACAATGCGGAAGCCTGTTTTGGCTGGTTTGGTAGCCGCTTTTTCGCCGGCGGCGTAAGAAAACTTTTTCATGATTGATTGGATGTTGGTGATATTGGTCAGTTTTATTTTCAATAATTAAATGAGCAGCCGGGCTTTTATGTCCTGTAAACCTTCGGGTTTCTTTCTTCTATTATTGCTCTTGATGATATTGATGCTTGATAAGGCGAATACATAGGATATCGGTATTTGCAGATATCGAAATACAAAAATAGTATGTGTTTTTTTTACGAAAAAGAGGGTCGAAAGGCTTAATGTTTTTTTAAGCAGCACGCTGTTTGGTGAATTTTACTATATAATTTTTGAAAGCGTTGTTTACCATTAGAATGCTATGTTAACCTACTGAATAGGGTGAGATATTTCTGTTTAGAAATATTGCTGCTATGGCGCCAGCGTCTTCTGTCATGGACATTGCGGAGTAAATGATTTTATGATTTTAAAAGGAGTGAATGCTGAAAATTCATCTGCCTGCCATCAGTGGTAAGCTTTACTTTTGTTCTCTTTATCTATGACGACAAAACTGAACAGGAAGCAGCCACCGCCGATACACGAGCCCGTAGAATTTAATGTGAAACTGAAGCCGTATGATTTTTATACGCTGGATAATGGTACGCCGGTGTATGCCATCAACGCGGGTGAGCAGGAAGTGCTGCAACTGGAGCTGGTGTTTAGTGCCGGCAACTGGTATGAGGAAAAGAATATAGTGGCGGCGACTACTAATTATTTATTGAAAAACGGTACCAAGCAGCGAAGCGCTTTTGATATCAATGAACACTTTGACTTTTATGGCGCTTACCTGAACCGCAGCTGCAGCAACGAAACTGCTTCGCTATCGCTGCACTGCCTGAGCAAACATACGCCCGAGCTGCTGCCGGTGATGAGCGAACTGCTGACGGAAAGTATTTTTCCGGAAGAAGAGTTGGAGATTTACTGTCAGAATCAAAAACAGAAACTTCAGGTGAACTTGAAGAAATGCGACTTTGTTGCCAATCGTTTGATTGATGCATACGTGTTTGGAAAAGAACATCCGTACGGCAGGTACACCTCGCCGGATGCGTATGATGCGCTGGAACACGAAGCCCTGCGACGCTTTTATCAACAATATTACACGCATGGCAAATGCGCCATTTTCGTAGCCGGAAAACTTCCGCAAAACATTGTAGAACTGCTGAACCAACATTTTGGTTCGCTGCCTTTTACGGTTACTTCTTTTCCTTATCATCAGCATTTGCCAAAGCCTGCCTCAGAAAAAAAATACGAGGTATTGAACGATGCGAAAGGTGTGCAGGCAGCCATCCGCATTGCGCAGCCTTTTCCCAACCGGCATCACGAAGACTTCCCGAAGATGCAGGTGCTGAATACCATATTCGGTGGCTATTTCGGCTCGCGGCTGATGAGCAATATCCGCGAAGACAAAGGCTATACGTATGGCATACACAGCTACCTGGAAAACCATGTGCAGACATCGGCATTGTCCATCACTTCGGAAGTAGGAAGAGATGTGGCAGAAGCTACGATAAAAGAAGTCTATTACGAGATGGAACAGTTGCGCAACGAGCCTGTAGGTGAGGAAGAGCTGCACCTTGTGCGTAATTACCTGATTGGTTCTCTGCTGGGTCATATTGATGGACCATTCCAGGTAATTAACCGATGGAAGCTGTATATACTGCAAGGATTGACGGAAGATTATTTTTATAAAAGTCTCGACACTATAAAGAACATAAGCGCAGAAGAATTGCAGGCATTGGCCAACAAATATTTGCTACCGGAAGCTTTTTATCAGCTTACTGTAATATGATACACTATGAAGTTTATTGGTAAAATATTGGTAACGGCACTGGCGGCAATTATAGCTTCCAACTTTATTGCCGGCATCAGCATCACTGGTGTGCTTACGCCCATTGTGTTTGCGTTGGTGCTGGCATTGCTGAATGCGTTTGTAAAACCTTTGCTGGTGTTGCTCACAATACCAATTACTGTCTTTACACTGGGTTTGTTTCTGCTTGTTATCAATACACTCATCATCAAATGGGCGTCTATGCTGGTAACGGGCTTCAGCGTACGAACCTGGTGGTCAGCTTTCTGGTTCGGCATCCTGCTTTCTGTGGTTACGTACCTGATAGAATGGCTGATTGGCGACAGGAAAAAAGTGAGAAGCAGAAGTGAAAGGTGAGGCGTGAGAAAGAGAGATAACGTAAAAAATAAAACCGCTTCTTTATATTCGATAGCTGAAACCGAAAACTAAGCTGGGATGAAAAAGATTTTCACAGGCTTTTATTATTCTCTGCCGATACAATTATTCTTTCTGCACTTCCGGCGGTACCAGCTTTTGCTACTGTTTTGGATCATTCTGTTTGCAACTGTTGCAGGACATTTTCTACAGGTGTATGGTGCCGAAACTTTGTACTTAGCGCCGGAATACTGGGGCAATGTAACGCCGCTGAGCACCGGCTTTCTGGGCTTTGCTGTAGGCATCTTTGTAATGAGCTGGAACATTACCACGTTCATCCTTCATACCAAACACATCCGGTTTCTTGCTACAACATCGCAGCCATTTTTAAAATACTGTATCAATAACAGCATTATTCCGCTCGTTTTTCTTGTCTTTTATTTCGTAAACGCAGTAGAGTACGATCTGTATGAAGAACTGATTTCTGTAAGCGATGTAGTATGGCTAAACAGTGCATTCCTGCTGGGTTTCATCATTGCCGTGCTGATTGCGTTCGGTTATTTTTATGGCGCTGATATTACTATTTACCGCCGCATGAAAGCAATGATCAGCAAAGCTAACGAGCACTACACAACCGCCATTATCAAAAATCCTTTGCCGGTTCATAAAGGCGAGATAAGAGTTGACTGGTTTTTAAGCGCTGCCTTAGGTCTTCGCAAACCACGCGATGTGCGCCACTATAGCGACGATTTATTACAAACTATTTTTAAGCGCCATCACTTAGCCGCGGTACTTGCTGTGTTGATTGCGTTTGTTTTTTTATTGCTGGTAGGCTATCTCAGCGACAGCACGGTATTTCAGATACCGGCAGCCGCAAGCGCCACTATTTTTTTCGCTATCCTCATTGGCCTTGCGGGTGCTTTTTCTTTATTTTTAAAAACATGGAGCATACCGGTGTTGATTCTAATTTATGTTATCATCAACTGGCTTTCCAATATCAATGTGATCGACTTTCGCAACCGTGCCTATGGGTTGAATTACGATAAAAAAATTCCACCTTCCACGTACAGCCAACCGGCACTGGAGGCGCTGGCTTCGCCGCAAAATATTCAGGCAGATGAAGATAGTTTTTTGGTAACGCTAAACAAATGGAAAGCCCGTCAGAAAGAAGAAAAGCCGGTGATGTTTTTAATAGATGTGAGCGGTGGCGGCAACCGCAGCTCGGCCTTTGTGATGAATGTATTACAGCGCCTTGACAGCCTTACCAAAGGTGCGTTAATGCCGCATACAGTGCTCATCAACGGCGCGTCGGGTGGTATGATGGGCGCTACTTATTTCAGAGGTTTATACTACGAAAAAGTAAAGGGAAAAAACATAAATCTGCAGGATTCAAAGTACGCCAACAATATCTCGCGCGATCTGCTAAACCCTTTGTTTTCTTCGATGATAACCCGCGACGTGATGGGACCAGCGAGCCATTTTACAGTGAATGGATACAGCTATGTAAAAGATCGCGCCTCTGCATGGGAGCAAAAGCTTGACTACAACACGCATGAAGTGCTGAATAAAAAAATAGGCGACTATAAAACGCCCGAAGCTGAAGCCCTGATTCCAAGCCTGATATGGAATGCAGTCATTAGCCGTGATGGAAGGCAAATGATTATCAGCCCAAACCCGAAACGGTGGCTGATGCAAACGGGCTTCGATACCACACGTATTCCTACCAAAGAAGTGGATGCGGTAGATTTTGTTTCTTTTTTTAAAGATAAAAATCCGCTGAACGTAAGCGTGCTTTCTGCTATGCGGATGAACGCTACTTTCCCTTATGTATTGCCAAATGTATGGCTGCCCAGCGATCCTGTAATTGATGTCCTGGATGCAGGACTGCGTGATAATTTCGGGCAGGAAACAACGTTCCGTTTTATCAATACGTTTAAAGCCTGGCTGCAGCAGAACACAAGTAAGATTATCATTATACAGATACGCGACCGACAGGCCGGCGATTGGGACAGACCGCTGGAAACCGATAATGTTCTTGGCTTTTTAACCAAGCCATTTTTGGTGTTGCAATACAACTGGTTCCGGCTGCAAACTTATAACCAGCTTAACCAGCTGGATTATTTATCGGAAGGTTACGGGCATAATATTTACCGTCTTTCGTTTCAATATATCCCATCAAAAAAAGAGCAGATGGCATCTATTTCTTTTCACCTAACTGCGTCTGAAAAAAAGGATATTGCTACCT
>CAZZZH010000146.1:0-5240 GCA_964658445.1 Ilyomonas sp. | reverse complement strand
GGTTGCTTTGTACAATGGAGCTAAACAATAAAAGTAAGGAATTGATCATTCCAAGAAGCCACTTTTAAGAACAATCGTTTCGCATTATGAAAAACCGGCTGACCGTCTCTATTATCATCGCCATGGTGCTGGGTATTGCGCTCGGTTACTGGATTTATGTGTCTGCCTCGCCGGCTACTGCGCAAACAGTTTCTGATAACCTGAAGCTGCTGACTAAAATCTTTCTCAACCTTGTGCAGATGATTATTGCGCCGCTTGTTTTCAGTACGCTGGTGGTGGGTATTGCCAAGCTTGGCGATTTAAAAGCGGTGGGAAGAGTAGGCGGCAAAGCCTTGCTGTGGTTCGTTTCTGCATCGCTCATAAGCTTGCTGCTGGGTCTGGTACTGGTTAATTTTTTTAAACCCGGCGAAGGCATTGATCTGTCGAACGCAGATACGAAAGGCGCTGCCGATTTGGTAAGCAATACGCAAGGGTTTAGCCTGCCTAATTTCATCGACCATGTGTTTCCCAAAAGTGTGATTGATGCTATGTCGCAAAACCAGGTGCTGCAGATTGTGGTGTTCTCTGTCTTCTTCGGCGTGGCTACGGCAGCGATTGGTGAACGGGGAAAAATGGTGATAAAAGCATTGGATGCGGTAGCGCATATCATTTTAAAAATGGTAAGCTATGTAATGAACTTTGCACCTCTGGGTGTGTTTGGTGCTATTGCTGCTGTGCTGGCAGTTAAGGGTCCTTCTATCTTCCTATTTTATGGTAAATACTTTGTCTATTTTATTATTGGCATTGCTTTGCTATGGCTGGTGCTGATTGCGGTTGGTTATCTCATTTTGCGAAGCCGGACCACTACCTTATTAAGCCGTATTGCTCAGCCATTAGTGATAGCATTTAGCACGACCAGCAGCGAAGCTGTTTTTCCGAAACTAACAGAAGAGTTGGAGCGATTTGGTTGTGATAAAAGCATTGTTTCCTTCACTTTACCGCTTGGTTATTCCTTCAACCTCGACGGCAGCATGATGTATATGACCTTTGCTTCGATGGCGATAGCGCAGGCATATAATGTGCATCTGGATATCGGTACACAAATTACCATGTTACTTGTACTAATGCTGACCAGCAAAGGAATCGCGGGCGTGCCGCGCGCTTCGCTGGTAGTGGTAACCGCTACCTGCGCTATGTTTAAAATTCCACCTGAAGGAATTGCTTTAATATTGCCGATAGATCACTTTTGCGATATGTTTCGCACGGCTACCAATGTGCTTGGCAATGCTCTGGCAACAAGCGTTGTAAGTAAATGGGAGGGGAAATTAGAGAAGACGTAATTTTTTTATTGCTAAATAAAACGAAGACTAAAAATCAGGCAACTTCATGCTGAATAATCTTATAGACTGGATCATTGCTCACGGCGGCTTATATGCTTTGCTGTTTATCATCTTCGCCGAAACCGGTTTGCTGTTAGGCTTCTTTCTTCCGGGCGACAGCCTGCTCTTTGCGGCAGGTATTTATGTAAGCAAGCTTTCTGAAAGCTTTTACCATGTTCATTACAGTGTTATCATCATCCTCGTCATTATTGCGTCGTTCTTAGGTAATATGGCTGGCTATTGGTTTGGCAACAAAACAGGACCTCTGTTGTACGAAAGAAAAGATTCCTTTTTCTTCAAGCGGAAATACCTGTTGCGGGCACATGATTTTTATGAAAAATACGGAAGAGGAACTGTGTTTGCCGCTAAGTTTGTTCCTATTGTCCGCACGTTTGCACCCATTATTGCAGGCATTGTAAAAATGCCAAAAACAACTTTTACGCTTTATAATATCGCGGGCAGCATTGTATGGGTTTCCACTATGATTTTGGGCGGACATTTTCTGGAAAACTGGGTAAAAGATAAGTATGGTTTCAGCCTGAAAGACCATATTGAAGTAATTGCGCTTGGCATTATTTTGATCACTACACTGCCGGTGATTTTCAAATTATTTTTGGGTAAAAGAAACGTTGCAGATACAAAGGCTTAACCTTTAAACTGCACCTCATTACCATTAACGATTGTACTTACTTTTTTCTTACCGCCTATGAACAGAAACAAGGCATCCATATTTACCATTCCCTTGCTGGTAGCCGCTTTGGGCTATTTTGTTGATATCTACGATCTTCTTCTTTTCAGCATCATCCGCGTACCGAGTCTTAAAAATTTGGGCTTGCCCGATGCAGAGGTTACCACAACCGGCGAGCACATTCTCGGCATACAAATGATTGGCTTGCTCATCGGGGGTTTGTTCTGGGGAATGCTGGGCGATAAAAAAGGCAGGTTGAGTGTTTTGTTTGGTTCCATTCTCTTGTATTCGTTAGCCAATATTGCCAACGGTTTTGTGCATACGGTGGATCAATATACCTGGGTAAGATTCATAGCTGGCTTGGGTTTGGCGGGCGAGCTGGGCGCAGGCATTACATTAGTTTCCGAGCTAGTCTCGAAGGAGCGCAGAGGCATCGCTACATCCTTCGTGGCAGGTATTGGTTTGCTGGGCGCTGTAGTTGCCTTTGCCGTAAAACAAAACTTCGTACAGGCTGATAACAGCGGCTGGCAGACCTGCTATTTTATTGGTGGTGGCTTAGGTATTGTCCTGCTGCTGCTTCGCATTTCCGTGTTCGAATCGGGTTTATTTCAGCAGGTGAAAAAAGCCGATATAAGGCGTGGCAACTTCCTGATGCTTATCAGTAAAGGCGAGCGGCTAAAGAGATATTTGCTAAGCATCCTGATTGGTTTTCCTTCCTGGTATGTGATCGGTGTGCTGGTTACTTTTTCTAAAGAATTTGCCGCCGCTATGCATGTAAAAGGTACAGTAGATGCAGGCAAGTCGGTGATGTTTGCCTATGCCGCTTTATCGGTTGGCGATGTGGCAATCGGCTTTGTAAGTCAGCGATTGCGCAGCCGCAAAAAAGCATTGTATATCTGGTATACACTCAATGTCATTGTTATCTTTTTGTTTTTTACGCTGCCTTACAACAGCACTCCACAAACCATGTATTTGTTGTGTGCGGCGCTGGGCTTCAGCAATGGCTACTGGGCTATTTTTGTGACCATTGGGGCTGAACAGTTTGGTACCAATTTAAGGGCTACGGCAGCTACTACCATTCCCAATTTTGTGCGTGGTTTATTGTATGGCATTATCGCATTGTTTACACTCTTGCGAACCCTGCTGTCGCAGCATTCATTCACACCAGATGAAAGCTATCTAACCGGTGCCTGGGTTACAGGTATTATCGTTATTGTACCTGCTTTCCTAGCTGCTTTTTCTTTACGCGAAACCTTTGGCAAAGACCTCAATTTTATAGAGCCATAATTATTTGCTCTGCACTGTTACATTTGTAGTATGACGAGCGAACAATGCACTCATGTTTTTCAGCAATGTATTTTTGATTATCACTTGAAAGATAATGTCGATGTGGCTTTGAGCCATTCTTATCCGTCACATTCTATCGAAGAAATATTATACACCAAGTGCTGGATCGATACCGTGCAGTGGCATCTTGAAGACATCATACGTGATGTGAATATTGATCCAATAAAAGCATTGCAGCTCAAACGCCGGATAGACGCTTCGAATCAGCAACGAACTGATAAAGTAGAACAGATTGATGATTGGTTTTTGCAGCAATACAAGGGTATAAGTGTAGCACCTTTTGCTACTATTAACACAGAAAGCCCGGCATGGGCGATAGACAGATTATCAATCTTAGAACTAAAGATTTATCACATGCAGATAGAAGCAAAAAGAACTGATGCCACGCCCGAGCATAGAAAGCGTTGTTATGATAAATTGACTGTTCTGTTAGAACAAAGAATCGACCTTTCACTTTCCATTAATCAACTGTTGGAGGACATTGCTGCGGGCAATAAAAAGATGAAAGTGTATCGACAGATGAAGATGTACAACGATGCATCCTTGAACCCGGTTTTGTATCAACAAAATAAGTAACCCGATTGATCACATGCAAGCATATACTTGTCTTCCGTTTTTCCTCGCTGGGCGATATTGCGATGACGGTTCCGGTTATAAAATTATTATTGCAGCAATACCCGCAGTTGCACATAACTTTTGTCTCGGTTGCTTTTGTAAAACCTTTGTTCGAGGACATCGAAAGGTTGCATTTTGTAGCGGCTGATATCCGTGGTAAACACAAAGGCGTTGCGGGGTTGTATCGTTTATATAGATCGTTGAATAAGGATGTTCAATTCGATGCGATAGCCGACCTTCACAACGTTCTCCGCACGCAGATTCTACGTATTTTTTTTACTGGTAAAAAAATAGCTGTTATTGATAAAGGGAGAAAAGAAAAGAGGATGCTGACGCGGCAACATCATAAAGTGCTAATGCCTTTGCCTTCTACGTTTCAGCGATATGCCGATGTATTTAAGAAGTTAGATTTACCAGTTGAATTAGATGTACAAAAGGGAATAAAAAGCTTACAGTCAACACCTGTGAAAGCATGGGAAGAATGGAAAGAGAAAGGGTACAAAATTATCGGTATTGCGCCCTTTGCGCGTTACGAAGAAAAGACGTATCCACAGGAAAAGATGGAGCAGGTAATTGCTCTTTTATTGCAGCATCGACAAGTAAAGATCGGTCTGTTGGGTGGTAAAGAAGATGTACCGCTTTTGAACCAGATGGCAGCGGTTGATAGAAAAAGCATCCATGTCGTAGCCGGCTCGTTTTCTTTTTCCGAAGAATTGTCTTGTATTGCTCAACTGGATGTAATGATCAGTATGGATTCTGCCAATATGCATCTTGCTTCTTTATATGCCGTTCCTGTGGTTTCCGTTTGGGGCGGTACGCATCCTTATCTTGGCTTTTTGGGCTGGGGGCAATTGTTGGACAATTGTGTTCAGATTGATTTGAAGTGTCGTCCTTCCTCTGTATTTGGCAATAAGCCCTGCCCTAATCATCTTGCCTGCCTGAACGAAATTGCGCCTTTATGGATCGTTGATAAAGTGATGAAAATTCTATCTTAAGTCTCTCTCTTTTCGTAAAAGTGAAGCAAACGATTTTGCAGAAAATGATTTTTGAACTGCCCGATAAACTTGTTTCTTGCTATTGCACAGTAAGGTTTTACTTTTGCTCGCTATGCAGTTAGCCCGTTACATAGATCATACGATTTTAAAGCCTACGACAACAATTGCCGACATTGAAAAGCTATGTGCAGAAGCTATCGAGTATAGCTTTGCCGCGGTATGTGTGCCGCCGCCACT
>CAZZZH010000145.1:0-11166 GCA_964658445.1 Ilyomonas sp. | reverse complement strand
GAAGAAATATTGTGGGTAAAGCCGCCCGACTTGGTGAATTATACCAACCATATGCATCGCAATATTGTGCAGGTAATACAAAAATATCTTTCCGAGGTAAAAGCCTGATGATCGTTTACCGGAACCATTTTTGCACAACGCTTCGTGCTAACGATGTTGAACTGTTAAGAAAAGGAAGGGGAGATGAGTAAAACGATTATCGTATCGAACCGGTTGCCGGTAAAAGCAGTGGTAAAAAACGGCAGCTACCAGTTTACTACTGCCGAAGGCGGGCTGGCTACCGGATTAAGTTCTATTTTTTCGGAACAGAAAGATAGCCTTTGGATAGGCTGGCCAGGGCTGGAAGTGCCGAAGGAAAACGAGGACCAGATAACCGCCGAGTTAAAAGAAAACCATCTGCTCCCGGTTTTTTTATCTGCCGAAGAAATAAGACAGTTTTACGAGGGTTTCTCCAACGAAGTTTTGTGGCCGGTTTTTCATTATTTATCTACCTATGCCAATTACGAAACAAGCTACTGGGATTGCTACCGCAAAGTGAATGAAAAGTTTTGCAAGGCTGTCTTAGCCGTGGCAGAGCCCGGCGATATAATATGGGTTCACGACTACCAGTTGCTGTTGTTGCCAACACTTATCCGCAAGCAATCGCCACAATGCACTATCGGTTTTTTTCTTCACATCCCGTTTCCTTCTTATGAATTATTCCGCCTTATTCCCTGGCGCGCCGAACTGCTGAACGGCTTGCTGGGCGCAGATTTGGTTGGCTTCCACACGTATGATGATGTGCATCACTTTTTGTTTTCCGTGTCGCGCATTCTTCAGGTGCCATACTCTACCAATGTACTTACCTGCCACAACCGGCAGATCGTAGCAGAAGCTTTCCCGATGGGGATTGATGATGCGAAATATGAACAACTGATTGATGATGCTACGGTGAAAAAAAACCTTGCGCAATTACAGCAAGACTTCGCTAATCAGCGCATCATTCTTTCTATCGACCGGCTCGATTATACAAAAGGTATTTTGCAACGACTGCAGGCGTTCGATGTTTTTCTGCAAAATAATCCGCACTACCTGCAGCAGGTGGCTTTGTATATGATCGTTGTTCCGTCGAGAGATAAAGTGCAGCAATATAAAGACCTGCGCGATGAAATTGATAAACTAGTCGGCAACATCAACTCGCGCTATCGCACCAACAACTGGCTGCCCATTCATTACTTCTACCGCTCGTTTGCTATTGAAGAATTGTCAGCCTTATACCAGTTGGCAGAAGTGTGTTTAGTAACGCCCATGCGCGACGGCATGAACCTGGTGTGTAAAGAATATGTTGCCAGCCGCCGCAACGATAACGGTGTGCTGATTTTAAGCGAAATGGCAGGCGCTGCAAAAGAACTGATCGATGCCATTTCAGTAAACCCTAACAACATTCAGCAAATGAGCGAGAGCATCGTTTCGGCACTTGAAATGTTGCCCGGCGAACAAAGAAGGCGAATGCAGATTATGCGCGACCTGGTAAAGCGTTACAATGTGGTTAACTGGGTGAATACGTTTATGGACAACTTAGAAAAGACAAAGACGCGCCAGCTTTCCCTGCAAACCAAATATATAACACCAAGGCTCGAAGAATACATAAAAGGAAAGTATGCAAAGGCAACGAAACGCCTGCTGCTGCTTGATTACGATGGCACGCTTACCGGCTTTGCTGATGCGCCTGGTAAAGCCAACCCAGATAAAGAATTGTATCAACTGCTTACCGATTTGTCTGCTAATGATGACAACGATGTCGTAATTATCAGTGGCAGAGCACACACCAAATTAGGTGAATGGTTTGGCAATATGCCGGTTCATCTTATTGGCGAACATGGCGTTTGGTACAAAGAAAAAGGTAAAGACTGGGACCAGTTAAAAGGACTTTCTGCCAGTTGGAAAAAAGACATCCAGCCGGTGCTTGATACTTACATAGAACGCACGCCCGGCTCGTTTGTAGAAGAAAAAACTTTCTCACTTGTATGGCATTTCCGCAAAGTAGAAAATGAGCTTGGTGAGACCCGTGCTTCGGAGTTAATCAACACGCTTCGCTATGTAGTTGCCGACCTCGGTTTGCAAATGCTGCGAGGTAATAAAGTTGTGGAAATAAAAAGCATTGAAGCCAATAAAGGTAAGTCAGCAACGCATTACATTAACCAGAAACAATACGATTTTGCTTTAGCCATCGGCGACGATACTACGGATGAAGATATGTTTACCGCGCTGGCTAATAAAGCTTTTACGATAAAGGTGGGAAACAATATGTCGGCTGCCAGGTATTACCTGAATGATGTGGCTGACGTAAGAAGGTTTCTAGCAACCATTTCTTCTACTTCTTTGTCGGTAAAGAAGGTAATCAGCCGTATCCGGCAACGCTTTCCGCTGCCCTTTAAAAGGTCGGGCAAAGATGCCTGAAGACAACTGCTAGAACAAGCTTCTTTTCTCGTCCCAGTTCTCAATTTCCTTTGCCACTTCTGCCAGGAAAGAAGAGCCTGCACTGCCATCCACAATGCGATGGTCGTAGCTTAATGACAGGTACATCATGTGGCGGATGCCGAGTGTATCGCCTTGTTCTGTTTCAATTACCACGGGGCGTTTCTTAATAATACCCACTGATAAAATAGCGACCTGTGGCTGGTTAATAATCGGTGTTCCCATCAGGCTTCCAAACGTGCCGACGTTGGTAAATGTAAACGTTCCTTCTTTTGTGTCATCCGGTTTTAGCTTGCCATTGCGGGCATTAGCAGCTAATGTGTTCACCGATTTGGTTAAGCCAATCAGGTTCATATAATCGGCGTTGCGGATTACCGGTACAATAAGATTGCCACTTGGCAAAGCCGTTGCCATACCGATATTGATATCCTTTTTAAGAATGATATTATCACCATCGACAGAGCTGTTTACAATCGGGTATTTTTTAATGGCTTTAATAATGCACTCGATAAACAGTGGTGTAAAGGTGATCTTCGTGCCTTCACGTTTTTCAAAATCGTTTTTTACCTTATTACGCCACAACACCATATTGGTCACGTCGGCTTCGGAGAAAGACGTAACATGCGGACTAGTCTGCTTGCTTTCTACCATGTGTTTGGCTATCAGCTTGCGCATGCGGTCCATTTCTATAATTTCTACATTGCCATTATAGGTTTTGGCTGGCTCTTCCTGCGGTTTTACTTCGGTCATTGGTGATGTTTGCTGGGCGGGTTGCTGCGCAACGGGCTGAGTTGTTGCTGGCGTCGGTTGCAGCTTTGCTTCGTTGTTACCTTTTAGTAAATGGCCTCTTTTTTTGTTTTCTAAATACGCTAATATATCATTCTTGGTTACGCGGTTGTCGCTGCCGGTTCCGGGAATGGTTTCCAGTTCCAGCATCGAAATGCCTTCGCTGTTGGCAATGGTCAGCACAAGAGGCGAATAAAAACGATTGATAGTGCCAGAAGCCTTTGACAGCACGGGCTTTGGCTGGGGTGCATACGGCACCTGCACTTCTTCTTCCGGCTCTTCAGCGATTGATTGCTGAGTTTGCGTAGCAGTTGCTGGCTGGCTGTTTTCGCCATTGGTGGCAATCCGCGCAATAGGCGCACCGATGGGCACGACATCGTTTTCTTTATACAACAGTTCGGTTATAACGCCGCTTGCCGTGGACGGCACTTCGCTATCCACTTTATCGGTAGCAATGTCCAAGATCGTTTCATCGCTGGCAACGGTATCGCCGGGTTTTTTGTGCCACTTTAAGATGGTAGCTTCCATTATACTTTCACCCAATTTTGGCATAACCACATCAACTATTGCCATACATAATTTTTATAAAAAATGAAACAGACGCTTACAAGCGATACTACCTTTGCTGGTTACAAAGCAGTGAGAGCAAGCATTTCAAAAATCAAAAATAAAGGTTTGAAGAATAATAAACGTTAGTCGTTTGTGCTTGTGTTTTCGAGGATAAATAAACGAAGCATATTCAGTGCATTCATAGCAGTAAGCTCTATGTTTCGCCTGCGGTCGAAACGGAAATAAAACTCTTTGGATACAATTTTATTTTTATTGCCCACGGCTACCCATGTTGTTCCTACAGGTTTGTCTTCGCCGCCATTGCCAGGTCCCATCAGGCCGGTAGTGGCTATTGCATAATTGCTTTGCAAAAGAGACAAAACACCTTTTACCATTTGCTCCGCCACGTCTTTATCAACGGTTCCTCTTTCTTGCAAAAGTGTTTTGTCAACCATCAGCACTTGCTCCTTTATTTTTGTATCGTAGCAAACCACGCTACCGGTAAAGTAGGAAGAGGAATTTGCATTCGCAGTAAAGAGCGATGAGATATAGCCGCCAGTACAACTTTCGGCAGTGCCGACGGTCTCTTTATTTTTGTCGAGCAGCCTGCCGAGTACCGTTTCCATACTGATGTCTTCTGTAGCCACGAGCACGTCCTGAACATAAGGTTGCAGCCGTTGTTCAATATCGTTCAGATCCTTTTCCAGTGCCGCTTTATCATCGCCTTTGGCGGTAAGGCGAAGCCGAACCATGCCGAGGTTAGGCAGGTATGCCAACTTGATGTGTGAGGGCAATGTGGTTTCAACCGGTTGTATTTTTTCTGCCAAAAAAGATTCGCCCAAACCATACGTAACAAAGGTTCTGTGAGCAATGAAAGGCATAGTAAAATGCTGTTGCAATTGTGGCAGCACATAGCTCGTCATCATCTCTTTCATCTCGAAAGGAACACCGGGCATACTCACAAAAATTTTACCTTCTTTTTCAAACCACATACCCGGCGCTGTACCACGCTTGTTCGGTATGGGTGTGCATACATCTGGCACTTCGGCTTGCTTCAGGTTCACGTCCAGCATCGGGCGTTTCGATATGCGTTCGAAAATGGTTTTTACATTGTTTAACGAAGCTTCATCTACTATCATCTTCCCACCGAAATACTGGTTCAGCAAGGGTTTGGTGATGTCATCAGCCGTAGGCCCCAAACCGCCGGTGATGAGTATAATATCTGTATTCTTTGCTTCTTCATCCAGCGCATTCCATATTTCTTCCCACACATCGCCTACAGCAACACGGCGCTTTAGCCACACACCAATCTTGTTTAATTCCTGCGCCATCCAGGCGCTGTTGGTGTCTATTACTTGTCCTATCAAAAGTTCATCGCCGATGGTGATAATGGAGGCCGTTACCTGATTCATCTTCTTCAAAAGTTAGGGAGCAAAAGTATTTCGTTTGGGGGTATGAAAAAGGTTTATTCATCAACGTCTGACTGCTTGCCGCGGCAGCGGCATTGGCAGTACTATAGATGAATAATGTTGTAAAATAAACATTTGTTCTTTCGCTACATAGCAGTACCTCAGCCGCTGTTGTGGAAAGCAAATGTTGTGCGCTGCTTATCTGTCACTCAGCATGTTCAATTACTGTCTTTGAAAAGCTGTTCCATCTTTGAGCCTTTTTAGAAACTGCTCAAAGGAAGTTCCCAATGGAATAAAATCATTGTCGTCTGCAATGTATGGAAGTAGTCCGAATCGAAAAGGAGAACTGCGCTTGTCAATAACAAACATTTCCAAATTTCCATTTGAACCAATTAAGATTGCCCAAGGGAAAAATTCAGCACAACTGTCTTCCGTAGCTCGTAAAATATTTTCAACAGGTTCAAAAATGGTTACATTGTCACCGACTTCACCTTCAAAACCATTTGTTGTCAATAGGAAGTCTTTGTAGTCATGCGGAAAGGTTAAACCCAAGGCACTTTCCACTTCAGTTATCTGCTTTTCTGTCGCAGGAGAATTAAAAATACTGTCAGCGTTTTCTGAATTAAAAAAATATTGTCGAATGAAATCTGTCATTTGTTTCTCTGAAGCAATTTTAAGGACTGCAAAACCTGCACACAACACAATATTATGCGCAACTCCAAAAAATACCAAATTCTTTAATCATTCAGTATCAACATCTTTCTTATTCGTACGTTACATCGTTGTATGCGTCAATGACGCCGGTTCTTCAGTCAGAGAACGCTTTTTACCAGCAAAACGGTCATTGTTATCTGCGTAAAAGAAAGATCGTCATCATTGAACCAAAGAACATGATCAACGGACCTAAGATGATGATCATTGCTCTCATTCTCATCATCTTCGCATTTCACCTAGGTTGTCAGACACTCATGTTTGTTATTGATGCCTACCAGCAGAAGTAATGACTTAAAAAGAGGAAATGAAGCGCGGCAATTGTCGTTTCCTCTTTGCCCTTGCCGGCGATTAGGCAATAAACCCACTTAAAACAATACTTAAACTTCCCCGTTATTGCTAGCTTACTTATTTTCGGGCTATGCTTTACAGGTTTCTCTTTCTGCTGTGTTGGGTATGTATCGCGGGTTCGGGTCGGTCTCAATCCATAGAAAAACGTTTGCCGGCTGCAATGAAGCATTTCCTGGCAGACAACCAATTGCAACACGCCATTGCCAGCCTCACCGTTACCGATACCAATGGCAAAATCATCTATCATTACAACGATCAGTATGGCGTGGCGCCGGCCAGCAACATGAAAGTATTTACTTCCATTGCAGTGTTGGATTTATTGGGAAAAGACTATCAATACAAAACCGAAATAGGTTGTAGCGGTAAAATAAAAGACAGTGTGCTGCAAGGCAATCTCTTTATCCTTGGTCATGGGGATCCATCATTCGGTAGCTGGCGATACACACAAACACAGCCCGATACCATCATGAAGCAGTTGTGCGTTTTGCTTCGCAAAAAAGGTATCAACTCCATAAAAGGCGAAGTGATTATCGATGCTTCCGCCTTTACCCAAAACCCCATTCCCGGCGGCTGGAGCTGGGAAGATATGGGCAACTATTACGGCGCCGGAACCTGGGCGTTGAACTGGCACGAGAACCAATACGACATGGAGTTGAAACCCGGTAAAAACGTGGGCGAGAAAACGGAGATCGTAAAGGCCGAGCCGGCTTTGCCGAACGTTACTTTTGTTAATAAACTTACTACGGCAGCCGCTGGCAGCGGTGATAACAGCCTGATTTTTTTGCCGCCGTACGGCGATGTTGCTACAATAGAAGGCACCATTCCGCAAGGTGGTTTGTTTACCATCTCCGGTTCGCTACCCGAGCCGTTTACACCTTTCATATCTGCATTGAAGAAAGGGTTTGCCGATAATACAATCCAATGCAGTTGCGGGTTTCAGACATCGCTTGATTTTGCATTGCAAAAGAAAGACGTTCCGAAGTACGATAGTGTGATCGGTAATTTTTACTCACCCACCATGGATAGCCTCATCTATTTTTTCCTGAAGAGAAGCATTAACCTCTATGGCGAAGACTTTGTAAAAACACTCGCTTTGCAAAAGAACGGCGAAGGCAATACCGATGATGGTGTAGAGATTCTAAAGAAGTTTTGGCGCGATAAAGGTCTTGAAGGCAGCGCGCTTCGTATTGTCGATGGTAGTGGGTTATCGGCAGGCGCAAGGGTAACAACCGATGCGCTTGTAAAGGCTTTATTATATGCAAAAAGTCAACCTTGGTATCCTGTATTTTACAACGCCTTGCCTGTTGTGAACGACATGCACATGAAGACGGGAACCATTGGCGGTGTAAGAGCTTTTTCGGGATATCAAACCGCAAGCGATGGTAGGCAATATGTGTTTTCTTTTATTGTAAACAACTACAATGGTTCTTCCAAAGAAATAAGCAACAAGATGTATGAAGTGCTGAACGAACTGAAGAAATAAGGGAAGATACCTGGCATCAACTCATATCACTGCCTGTATAATCCTTCGCCTGCCAGATGACTTTCCCCAGTCCTGCATCAGGTCCTGCAAGGCTTTAATAAAGCTTGCATTGTTTTGTTTTTTACCTTTTATCGGCGCCGTAAGATTGGCATCTGTAACGGGCTCCAATTGCAGCTTTGTGGCAAACCACGTAGTGTTGATTCTTGGTATGGCTACGCCGAGTATCATACCGGGCAAACCATTAAAAGATTCGGGTCCACCGGTTGTTAAGATCTGGTCGGTATAAAAGGCAATTACATAAACACTGTCTAATATTTTTCCAACCGCTTTGCGGCACTCGAAGCCGGCAATCTCGCGCGTTTCATTGGTTATGCGCCAATCAATTTTCCGCGCAGAATCCTGTATCAGGAACAAGCTGCCAAACACATCTTTTTGCGACGTAAGCATGTGCTGTTGCAGGTCGGTGTAAATAGTGGTTTCCTTCACCGGACTTTGTCCCCACAGGTCCGATTTCTGGTTGGGTGTTTCGCGGCCGGGTTTGTACAACGTTTTGTTTTCATCAAACAAAAGATCATAGTAATACAAGGCAAACTGAGGCGTATTTTTTCTTACTTCATCTACCCACGAGCTACCCTGCTCATCCCAGTCTTCTATCTGCATATCTATCATTTTATGCAGGTTCTCCCTTTTCTCAAACTCTATCTTGCCCTTGGTAATAAAGGTTTGCTGCGCAATGGATCGCGTTGCCGCAAAACCAATCAGGATAAGCATTACAAGCTGCTTCATAGTTATCATTAATTTGATGGTGATGGCGTACCGCCAGGGTTTTTAGAAAAATTCCAGGTGAAAGCAAGCATAAAATAGCGTCGGATGGTTTGATAATTTCGCTCGGTTAGTGTGTTGCTGTTTACATCGCGGCTAAAGCCTTTATTTTGGTTCAAAATATCGTTCGCCGTTATCTTGATGATCGCCTTATCATTCTTCAATAACCGCCTGCCTACATACGCATTCCAGAGAAATACATTGTTGTTGGTCGTGAACACATCCGTCTTTTGCCGCAGGTCGTAATTGATGTCTGTATTCACTTCCCATTTCTTCATCAACACTACATTACCGCTCAGTTGATGATGCTGTGTCCAGTAGTTGGTAGAGAATCCTGATTGTATCGTTGACTGTGAGAAGTTATATCCGAAATTATAATTGTACCAGAAGTTGTATTTTTTTTCTTTGTCTTTACCTAAACCAATATTTACCGAAGGCACATTGTTGTTGGTAACATTATCCTTGCCGTTTACAACGTTGCTGTACTTACTGCCGTTGAAGTCGAAGCCTCCGTTTACATACATATCCAGCTGCTTTATTTTACCATTCAAGTTGATGCTCGCATTGTAATTATAGTTACCATTCGTATTAATGTATTGCAGTGTGGTAACGCCTTTCGAGGTATCGGTAACCTGGCTGGTAACGATGGCATGACTGGTAGTAGAGAACGAACTCCAGAACCAGAAACCGCGCTGCTTAAACACATTGTATTTATTAAAGCTAAGGTTGAAGCGATGCGTGAAAGATTGCTTCAAAGCAGAATTGCCCAGGTATTGAAACAAAGTATTGGTATTGTCTTTCACCGGTTGTATCTGCGTAATAGATGGTTGCTTGGTACTGCCGTTATAGCTAAGATTGATGCGTGTATTGCCATCAAATTTATAGTTGAATGTTGCCTTCGGAAAAAAGTTGGTATAGTCTCTTTTGTAAGAAGTATCCAGCAACAAATCGTTCTGGTAAAAATGCGTAAAACCGGCATCGGTGCCGGCAGATGCCGTAAGCTTTTTGCCATTGTAGCGGAAGGCTGCACCAGCGGTGTTAGTCAGCACATTGAACTGGTAGTGGCTGCTGTATTCATTGTTCAAAGCTTCGTATTTTCCGTTGGCAGTACTGTCGTAAGACAGGCGTTTCGAATCGCTGGTACTGCTTCTTACGGCATAGTTCAACTCTACAAAAACTTTCTTCGCCAAAGGCTCGGTATAAACGGCTTTGGCAGAAAAAACATTCATAACAGCATCGTTTATTTTCTGCTGGTTGGTGATGCTGTCACGCAGGTGAGCGCCACTAGTAGGGTCATAATAATTCACCAGCGATTTCAGCAAACCGGTTGATGTATTGTTGTTGTAGATCTCATTTAGGTTTAAAGAAAAGGAACGTCCAATCTTCTTGAACTTCTTCCGGAAAATAGCATTCACATTCAGGTTCTGGTTATTGCCGGTGGATGTTGTAAAGCGGTTGTTATTGTTGACAACCACGCCTGCTGCATTGGTGTAAGAACTGAAGTAATTGCTGCGCGATAAAGAAGAGCCTGCGTATCCGGTTGCCGTAACTTTTGCCGAGGTTGAACTATCGATCTGCCAGTCATAAGTTGCGTTGGCAGAATGCCGATCGCGCGAACTAAACGTGTACGAATTTTCGCGGTTGGTAAAGAAATCATCACCCGGCAGCAGCGACCGCGATACCGTTGAACCCGAACCTTCAGAATTAAGCTTATTGTATTTATAGCTTCCGTTCAGGCTTACCTTATCATCGTTCCATTTGTTGCTGTAATTCAGTCCGGTGCTCCAGCTTTTAGGCAATCCTTCACCATAATAAGAGCCGTTGGAAAATTCATCATCGTTGCTGAAAGAGTAATAGTAACCGCCAAAATCATCATCATACTGCATACTGCTGCTGCCACCATATTTATCCTGCTCGTTCCAGTCAAGCCCCGTCTTGCCGGTATTGCTGGTAATGCCATACGCAGAGAGCTTATTTTTACCTTTAAAGTTATTGATCATGGCACTGTTGTTCCAGCGATCTTTGAAGTTGGTTGAAAGATCCAGCTTACCAAAATAACCGTTCTTCTTACTATCCTTCAGCTTCAGGTTGATAGATTTTGTTTTCTCACCATCATCAATGCCGGTAAAGGTGGCCTGGTCGCTTTTCTTATCAAACACCTGAACTTTGTCTATCGCATCTGCCTGTATATTCCTTGTGGCTAAGGTTGGGTCATCACCAAAAAATTCTTCACCATCCACATATACTTTTTGCACGGTCTCGCCCTGCGCCGTTATCTTTCCATCTTTATCTACCTGCACGCCGGGCAGCTTCTTTAGCATCTCTTCTACCGATGCGCCTTCTCGCACTTTAAAGCTGTCTGCGGTGTATTCTAATGTATCTCCCTTCATACGCATGGCAGCTATCTGCTGTCTCACTACCACTTCGTTCAGGATGTCGGCTTTTAAGGTTAGCGCAATGTTGCCAAGATCGATAAGCGACGAATCTTTTACCACAATGTTGTCAACATAATCGGCGTAGGTCTTATGCGTTACCAGCAAAATATATTTACCCGTATCGGCTTTGGCAAAGCTAAAATTCCCCTGTTCGTTGCTCCTC
>CAZZZH010000144.1:0-11196 GCA_964658445.1 Ilyomonas sp. | reverse complement strand
CATTCACCAGCTTTTTGCGACTTTCCATAATCATCTCCTGAATCTTTTTGTTTTGCATCCATTGCTGCTGCGGTGGTTCGTAGCCAACCTTATCGCATCGCCATACAATATTTTGGGGCAATACATCAGCCATGCTTTTTCTTAAAATCCATTTCGCAAATCCATCTTTTATTTTCATTGTTGATGGCAAAGAAAAAACAAATTCTACCAGTTCATACTGCAGGAAAGGCAACCTTACCTCGCGGGAATGCGCCATTGAATTTCTATCAGCATACCGCAACAATTCTTCCAGCCCGAATGTAAACGTATTGTAGTGCAGGATATCTTCAAGCTGCCTTACCACGGGCTTGTGCAAAGTATCTTCATTTGCGTAGCGCAGTACAAATTCAGTATTCAAATGTGGCTGCTGCTTTACCTGTGTGAAAGCTCGTTGCTGCAAGCGTTTGGCAGCTTTATGAGGATAGTATGCGGCAATATAATTTTTGAAGTTCCACTGCTCTAAAAAATGATGCTGTTTCAACAGCTTTTTCTCTTTGCTGAACAACGAACGGTTGCTTACCAAAAGCTGTTGCAGAAACCAATGCACATACTTTTTATAACCACCCAACACTTCATCCGCGCCCTGCCCATCCAATAAAACAGTGATGTCATTTTCTTTTGCCAAAGCATATACTAAATACTGTGTAAGCACGCTGCTGCTTTGCACCGGCTCGTCCTGGTAGTACATCAATTGCTGCCAGTGAGTTGCCCAATCATCAGCCGTTGGTTCGATAAGATATTGCTGAACGCCAAAAGCACTTGCTACTTCTTTACTGTAAGCCGTTTCGTCCCTTTCGAAACCCCTAAAACCCGCTGTGAATGCAGCATTGCGCCACTGCCTGCCCTTGTCTTTTAAGCCGTGAATGGCTGCGATGATACTGCTACTATCTAAACCCCCGCTCAGGCTGGTTCCTACGGCTACATCGCTTCGCAAACGCTTGTGTACCGAGGACGAAAACAAGAAAGCAAACTTTTCAATTGCATCCGTTTCACTAACAGAAAGGGTATCCATTTTCGGCACATACCATTTACGCATTTTTATTTTACCAGGCGATGGAAGGATGGATAAACAATTGCCCGGCGGCAGCGATAAGATGTTGTTATAAAACGTAGCAGTCTTCTTAATCGGGTTCTGTACATAACCAAGCGCCAGGTAGTTCAGCATCATTGTTCCGTTCAGGTTTTTAGGTACGCCTGCGGCAAACAAAGCTTTGATTTCGCTGGCAAAAACGACCTGCTGAAACCTACCGCGCTCTGCATAAACGGGATAATAATACAAAGGCTTTTCGCCAAATCGATCGCGTGCGATGAACAGGCTTTGCTGCTTTTCATCATACAAGGCAAGGGCAAACATACCATCAAAATGCTGCAGACATTCTTCGCCCCAGTAATCGTAAGCGGCAGGTATAATTTCGGTATCGGAGGTTGTAGTAAAAGCGTAGCCACGTTGCGTAAGCTCGGCCTTTAACTCTAAGTAATTATAGATCTCGCCGTTAAAGATAAGTGTGTAGTGCAGGTAATGAAACGGCTGGCCCGCATCGCCTGACAAATCGAGTATGCAAAGCCTTCTGTGCGCAAAAGAAACCGTTCGCTCTTCATTTGTCCAGAAGCCTTCGCCATTGGGCCCGCGATGTGCAAGCGCACCAGCCATCAACTGTAGTTTGTGTTCTTGAACAAATAAGGAATGTGGAGAGACGATGCCTGCAATGCCGCACATAGCGCAAAAGTAATGTGTAGCTATTAAGCCACCGGTGTTCAGTTGCTATCAGTTGCATTTAATAAATGCAACTGCTCTTGTGCATATTGCTTTAGCTGCGGAAAGAAGGCTTTATAGCAATCCTTCAGGGCAATGTAATTCTCTGCAAAGGCTTCGAAAACGGCTTCGCTGCTATCAAGATACGCTGCACGCCGAACCACGCCGCCAAAGCTTTTTTCTATGCCTGCCATAGTGCGGTAATTGTATAGCCAGTTGTGCTCTTTCATATACGGAAACATGCGGGCAAATTTTTCGGGCATAACATCCGTAAATGTTTCCAGAGTTGCATAGGTGCGCTCCGTAAAATCTTTCAGTTGTTCAGGCGTATGTTGCGTTTCGTCCAGTGCTAAAAAATGGTCATACACAACATCGGTAAACGCACCGGCATATAAGCCAACGGCAGGCTTGAAGTATTGCTTTGCCTCGTGCGTAACGGCGTGCGAATCAGTAAAAGCATCTATGTGCCGATGCAAGGCAATCCCTTTTTGTATGCCTTCAGCGTATGCGAATTTCTGTTTGCCTTTTACAAAATCGCTGATCATATTGCCCGCTAATATCTGCGGCTCTTCAAACGATAAAAAAGCGTGTGCCAGGTAGTTCATTTGTTTTTTTGTTTTACCACTTATCCTATATGCCTTCTTTCCTTGTCTTATCTCATCCCGGTTTTGGCTAAGCTTTAATACTTGATAAAAAATCTGCTGAAACGCAATGCTGGTAAGCCTTACAGTAATTGCTTCTCTTTTTCTGACAGGTCTCGCTTCGCCATTCATCATAATCAAACCCACTACAACCTCGCTTAATCACAATTCACTTCACACGGCTTGTTACCCTCTCTACTTTTACACCGTCTAAACGACACGAAAAATAAAATAACGAATCATCTAAACATTCATTTTATGAAAACAACAATTGTAAATCATTTTGTAAAAACCACCGCTCTTGCCACGTTTATGTTCATTGTTTTTGCTGCAAGCGCCTTTGCCAAACCCACCGATGTAAGTAAGTATTTAGTAAAACAATTTCAAAAACAGTTTCAGAACGCCGACAATGTTACCTGGAAAACCACCGACCGCTTCACCTCTGCTTCTTTTGACCTGAACGGCGATAAAGTATCGGTATTTTATAACAATGAAAATAATATCGTTGGTATTTCTAAAACAATCTCGCTGCAGGATTTGCCTAAGGCGGCACAACAGGCTCTCAGCACCACATACAGCGTCTACACGCCAACGGATCTTATTGATTTTACAGACGCAGACGGAAATGAAACTTACTACATGCAGCTTCAGCACAATGGTAAGCAAGTGATTCTGCAGTCGGATGTGCGCGGTCATGTAAGCGATTACCAGAGGTAGAAACTCCTTCCTTTATATAAATCACCAACAGCTTTCCCGTCAGCCGGAAAGCTGTTTTTATATGCGCTACTCCCTGCCTTTACCCTACTTTTGCGGCCTTAAAAAAGAGCCATGAACAAAGGACCTGTTTCGCAATTTATACAGCACCATTACCGTCATTTTAACGCTGCCGCGTTGGTAGATGCCGCCAAAGGCTACGAGCAACATTTGCTGGAAGGCGGCAAGATGATGATAACCCTTGCCGGCGCCATGAGCACCGCAGAGCTGGGCATTTCCTTAGCCGAAATGATACGCCAGGGCAAGGTGGACATTATTAGTTGCACCGGCGCCAACCTGGAAGAAGACATCATGAACCTTGTGGCGCACAATTCTTATAAGCGCGTTCCGAACTATAGAGATTTAAGCCCGCAGGAAGAATGGGATTTGCTGGAAAACGGCTACAACCGCGTTACCGATACCTGCATCCCCGAAGAAGAAGCGTTTCGCCGCATACAGAAGCACATCCATAAAATATGGAGCGATGCGCAAAGCAAAGGTGAGCGCTACTTTCCGCACGAATATATGTACAAGCTGCTGCTGAGCGGCGTGATGAAAGAGAACTACGAAATACCTGTAGAACATAGCTGGATGATTGCTGCCGCCGAGCGCAACCTTCCCATCATTGTTCCAGGTTGGGAAGATAGCACCATGGGCAACATCTTCGCATCATATTGTATAAAAGGCGAGCTAAACGCCAGCACCATGAAGAGCGGCATCGAATACATGATTTTCTTAAGCCAATGGTACAAAAGCAACAGCAGCGGCAAGGGCGTTGGCTTCTTCCAGATTGGTGGCGGCATTGCCGGCGATTTCCCCATCTGCGTGGTGCCGATGATGTACCAGGATTTAGAAATGCACGACATTCCGTTCTGGACGTATTTCTGCCAGATCAGCGACAGCACTACCTCCTACGGCTCTTACAGCGGTGCCGTACCCAACGAAAAAATTACCTGGGGTAAGCTGGATATTCATACACCGAAATTTATTATTGAAAGCGATGCTACGATCGTAGCGCCGCTGGTGTTTGCGTATTTGCTGGGTTGGTAAACAGAACCGGTATCAAATATTTTAGTAAAATGATTTGTAAGAAGAAAATAAAAAACCTGTTGCATTCAGAAAAGCAACAGGTTTTTATCGTATTAGAAACTAATTATTTTACTTCAATATCTCTTCAATCTTACTCAATTCCTCCCCACTAAAGGTCGTATTCTCAATTGCACCTAAACAATCTTCCAGCTGCGGCAATTTGCTTACCCCAATCAGCACTGAAGTAATCCGCTGATCTTTCAGTATCCACGCCAGCGCCATCTGCGCCAGGGTTTGACCTCGCTGTTGCGCCAATTCGTTTAGCTTTTGCGCTTTAGCTATGGCTTCGGGCGTTACTTGTCCCTCCTGCAAAAAGCCGCTTGCCTTGTGTGCCCGCGAATCTTCGGGAATACCCTTCAGATATTTGGTGGTTAGCAGCCCTTGCGCCAGCGGCGAGAAAGGAATACAACCCACGCCGTTTTCTTCCAGCACCTCCAGCAAACCACCTTCTACCCAGCGCTCAAACATCGAGTATTTGGGTTGATGAATCAGGCACGGCGTACCCAGTTGTTTCAATATCGCAATAGCTTGTGCCGCTTCTTCTTTCTGATAATTAGAAATGCCGACATATAAGGCTTTACCCTGGCGAACAATAAGGTCGAGCGCCATCATCGTTTCTTCCAGTGGCGTGTTCGGGTCGGGGCGATGGCTGTAAAAAATATCGACATAATCCAGCCCCATGCGCTTCAGGCTTTGGTCCAGCGATGCCACTAAATATTTTTTAGAACCCCACTCGCCATAAGGTCCTTCCCACATGTGGTAGCCCGCTTTGGTAGAGATTATCAATTGGTCTCTGTAGGATAAAAAATCTTGTTTCAGTATGCGACCAAAGTTCTCTTCAGCAGAGCCCGGCGGCGGTCCGTAATTATTGGCCAAATCGAAGTGCGTGATGCCCGCATCGAAAGCCGCGCGCAGGATGGCGCGGTAGTTTTCGTATACATCTACGCCACCGAAGTTGTGCCATAAGCCCAACGAAACCTCAGGTAATAAAATGCCGCTCTTTCCGCAGCGGCGATATTTCATGTCTTTATAACGGTTAGCATTCGCAGCGTACATATATTATTGATTGATAGTTGTCATTATGATGAAAGTAAATTGCTCATCTAGCTCTTACTTCTGCCCATTTACTATTTCGCCCAGCTCTTTGTCTATCTGTCCATATTTTCCGTATTCTATCACGCGGCCTATTTCTTTACCGTTTCTCATTACGATAAAAGTGGGCACATTGGTAATGTGAAACGCATCGCTAAGGTTATCCAATGTTTTTTTCTTACGGTCTACACCCACCAGCGTTATGCTCGAATCCGGATACCCAGAAGCGTCTGCCAGGCGATAGAATTGCGGCAATAAATTCTGCGTGTCTTCGCACCAGGTGCCGCCGAAAATAATCATGTGTATGCTGTCGCCGTTCCTTTTAAAAGCATCCACCGCAGCGGCATCTACCCTGCCCAGTTTATAGTTGTCTTTAAACCATTTAAACGTCGTATCGCTTTCTATTACCGACCGGCTTAGCAAGCCTTTCAAAACTTTTTCTTTGGGCGTAATAGTTATTGAATACGGCTGAACGCTATCGCTTGTTTTTTGCTGCGCAAAACAAGCCGAAGCCGCCATAAAAACCGTTATAAACATTAAGAAAACTTTCATCCTGATATCGCTTTAAGCTCTAATAAAAATTGTTTGAATTTGTGCAGTGATTCCGTTAACTGGATAGTTGTATTCAGCCGCTTTTTGTTTTCTTCAAAGTACTGCTTGGCGCCCTGCAGCGTAAACTTCCGGCGGCGTATTAAATGATAAATCAGCTTCAGGTTCTTTACATCTTCCGGCCGGAAGAGGCGATCTCCTCTGCCGTTCTTTTTGGGCTTTAAAATAGAAAATTCATTCTCCCAGGCGAGCAGTTGGGTGGTGCTGATGCCAAACCATTCTGCCACTACGCGCGTTGGATAATATTGCTTCTGATACAGCACTTCGTCTTCCGGCACATCTATCAGAATGGCTTCTTCATCCATGTCTTTGAACGACTTGCGGCCGCGCTTTTTATTGGGCATCAGCAGCATCGTCTCTATCTTATCCTGCTGTTTCTGCTGCAAGGTGATAAAGGGGTCGGTAAACGGTTCTGCTTCCGGGTTATCAGCGGTTGCAGCCAGCTCATTGAACTCAACGGGGGCAAGCCCTTCAGCTTCATCTGCGCTGTCTTCCGCAGGCAGCAACGCTTCTTTACCTTCCAATGGCAGGCTTTCCTTTTGCGGCTCATTATCAAATAAAAAAAGCTGTTGCGGCATGAATGTAAAAGTAAGGTGCGAATTGTTTGGAGAGATATAAAATCTATGTTGCAGCATTGAAAGGCAGTGAGAAAACTTGTATTAATAAATTTTAATCCTACGCAAACGGTAGGCATTAAAAAAATTCAGCTATTTTTGAAAGGCTCAAACATTACCTACATCAAAACTTACTCATGGTATCAAAGCTTAGCTCTGCAGAAGTTCTCCATTTCCTTATTATCGTTAGTGTTGTTCTTGTTGTTGCGCGCGTGCGGGGCGAGCTTTGCCGCAAGTTTAAACAGCCTGCTGTTGTAGGCGAAATTCTTGCCGGCATCATCATTGGTCCTTCTTTGTTAGGGTCTGCGTTTCCCAATTTGTTCAACGATATTTTTATCAGTCAGCCACGCTCTTACGGCGCTTTCGATGGTCTGGCTAATATTGGTGTTATCCTGCTGATGTTTGTAGCCGGTATTGAAGTAGATTTAAAACAAATCCGCAGGCAGGGAAGGCAGGCAACGTCCATCAGCGTTATGGGCATTGCTTTTCCATTTGCTTTGGGCTTTGCAGCCATCTGGTTTTTTCACGATTCTATTTTCCCGGCTAACAATACAACGCCACTTTATATCTCCTCGCTCTTCTTTGGCACTGCCTTATCTATCACGGCGCTGTCGGTGATTGTAAAAGTGCTTCTCGATTTAGATATTATTAAAACTAAGGTGGGTGGTCTGGTTGTTACCGCCGCAATGGTAGACGATTTCTTAGGCTGGATATTGTTTTCAATCATCATAAAAATGATGGATTCGAGTAAGAGCGATGGCTCTACGGCTTCTGTTTTTGTAGTGCTGGCTTTTGCTCTGTTTATGGTAACAGCAGGAAGATGGCTGGTAGATAAAATGCTATGGCTTACCAAGAGATATTTCTCTGGTGCCGGCAGTATTATCACGGTAAGTTGCTGCCTTTGTTTTCTCGGTGCCGTGCTTACAGAATATCTTGGCATCCGTGGCGTGTTTGGCGCTTTCTTAGCGGGCATTGCCGTTGGCGATTCCAAACATTTTACCGATACGACGCAGCATGTACTGCAACAGTTTGTAGTGTATATTATTGCTCCTTTATTCTTTGCTTCTGTGGGTTTACGGGTAAACTTTGTAACCAATTTCGATCTTTCTATTGTGGCACTTATTTTAGGTATTGCCTGCGTAGCCAAGATTGTAGGTGCATGGCTTGGTGCCCGAATGAGCGGTATGAAAAAGAACGAATCGCTGGCTATTGCGTTCGGTATGAATGCGCGTGGCTCGCAGGAAATTGTATTAGGTACAGTAGCCTTGCAGGCAAAAATTATTGATGAAAAAATCTTCGTTGGTTTGGTAATTATGACAATGATTACCATATTGGCAGCCGGTCCGCTAATGAAGTTATTTTTAAACAAGCAGGCAGCAACAGAAGACTTATTAGACGAACACGGAACACCTGTTACCGCTAAACTGATGGGCGGAAACCTATCGGCAGAAGCCTCGAAGATTTTACAGAATTAAGTCAGGTTTTTAAAAATAAAAAGGCGCACGAAATAATTTTCGTGCGCCTTTTTATTTACATAAAAAATAAAGAAATCAAGAGCGACAGTTTATTTGTAAAACCCGAAAAAGAAAAAGAACGATATTCAATTTTTGCGTCCGATTCTTACTTCATTGTACAAATAGAAATGAATAAAACGTTACAGTGTCGCCGATTTATTCTCCCTGAATTTATCTAAGAATTTTTTAGCACCAGGGCTCAATATTAGTTTGCCACTGATGGCAGCGCGTTCAGCCAATAATTGTTCCCAATGCTCGGTATTGTTCCATATCATTTTCTTTACTTCTGCCATCGCTTCGGGGCTGTAGTGCGATAACGAATTGGTAAGCCGGGCAATCGATTCTTCCATGCTTTCAAGGCTGGGATGCAGCTCGGCATAAATGCCTTTTCGCCGTGCCCAGTCTGCATTTCGCCAATTGCCGGCATCAATTGCCAGTTGGCTGAAAGAAGATACGCCGGTCTTTCTTTCTATAGCCGGACCTACTACAAAAGGACCGATACCAATGGTCAGTTCACTCAATTTTATTTCAGCTTCTTCTACAGCAATGGCATAGTCGGCTGCAGCCGCAATGCCTAAACCACCACCTACACATTTGCCATGCACACGGGCTATAATAAATTTAGGGCACCGGCGCATAGCTAAGATAAGGTTGGCAATACCAGTAAAAAAAGCAACGCCTTGTTTTTCCGTTTGTATCGTCAGCAGTTCGGTAAGCGATGCACCGCCACAAAAAGCAGCACCGGCAGACCGCAATACAATGGACTGCACCTCATTGCTGTGCGAGGCATACGACACCTCGTGCAGCATAGCCGCCAGCATAGACGAGGTTAATGAATTACCCTGCGGGTGATACCATTCGATAGTATAGATGTGTGCATGAAGCTCGCCTTTTACATAGCTGCCATCGTTTTCCGTTGCCATGGTGGTTGTTATTTATTCAACAAATATACTTGCCTGTAAAAATAGAATGCAGATAATGGAAATAAAAAAAGGTGGTTAAGGTTTCTTTAAA
Organism: Ilyomonas sp.; assembly: GCA_964658445.1. Classification (GTDB taxonomy): domain Bacteria; phylum Bacteroidota; class Bacteroidia; order Chitinophagales; family Chitinophagaceae; genus Ilyomonas. The sequence goes on along the minus strand of CAZZZH010000144.1, from coordinate 2,078 downwards.
ATAATTTGTTTTGCGCGCAAACAAATTACCGGATCATCATTGTTCTTTTTTCGTTTCTTTAAAATATCTATTTTTGATTTTGTGCAACGCTGCATCATTGGTGCGGCGTTGTATTTTTTTTGTACCACTTAAAACTTTTTTTATGAGTGATGTAATGTATGTATCGAAAGAAAGCTTTGACAAAATGCGGGCAGAGCTTCACGAGATGAAAACGGTACAACGGCCGGCGGCTTCGAGAGCCATAGCAGAAGCAAGAGAAAAAGGTGACCTGAAAGAGAATGCCGAGTATGATGCTGCTAAAGAAGCACAGGGAATTCTGGAAGCAAAAATGGCGCAGCTGGAAGGACAAATAGCCATTGCCCGCATTGTAGATGCCAGCGAGATAGACACCAGCAAAGTATCGATACTCACCAAGGTAACCATTACCAATATGGCTACAAAAAAGACGGTAACCTACCAGATTGTGGGCGAGAAAGAAGCCGACCTGAAGCTGAATAAAATATCTGTTACATCGCCCATCGGCAAAGGCCTGCTGGGCAAGCATAAAGGCGAAGTAGCAGAGGTAACCGCACCAAATGGAGTGATGAAGTTTAAGGTGCTGGACATTGGCATTTAAGAGGTAAGAGGTAATATCGAATAGTAGCCAGTGTCTTTTACTATTCAATACTACATTTCGTTTGGTACAGCGATTGCCTGATGAAAGAAAACGATAGTATGAAAAAATTATTGATCGCCTCTATTATTGCCGGTGTAGCTGTAGCAGGTCTGTTATATTATCTGCAGGATTCGTTTGGTGAAAAAAAAACGGCTGACGACATAGAAGATGCTGCTGAAGATGCCTACGATACCATGAACAAACATATTGGCAAAGTAGAACGGCATTTTGATCATGCATTGAATTAAAGCAGCGAAGCGGGCCAGTAAACACATTAGGAAAGCGACCTTTTTCAGGTCGCTTTTTTTATTTATTCTTGTTGCTGTTCTTTATTAAAAACAAATTGGGTTATGACTATTTTTTCGAAAATCATCAATGGCGATCTGCCTTCTTACAAGATAAAAGAAAACGAACAGTTCCTTGCTTTTTTAGACGTCTATCCTTTGGTAAAAGGTCATGTGCTGGTGGTTCCGAAAACGGAAACGGATAAGTTTTTCGACCTTACAGATGATTATTTAGCAGAGATACTTTTGTTTGCCAAACCCATTGCGAAGGCAATAGAAAAAACATTCGATTGCAACCGTTGCGGCATTTCTGTTATTGGTATTGAAGTGCCACATGCGCATGTGCATTTGCTGCCGATCAACAATGCAAACGATATCAATTTTACGCGTGGAAAATTATCGCTGGCTAAAGAAGAAATGGAAGAGATACAGAAGAAAATTGTAAACGCTTTGTAAGGGTGCACTGTTGTTAAAGGCATATATTTTAGATGCCTGCTTGTTCCGAAACACAAGCCTGTATTGGTTTTTACAAATGAAACCTACCGGATGGTTTGCGAATACCGCTTCAGTTTTTCTTTTTCCTCGCGGCTTAAACTGCTCATTCCTTTGCGGCTTATCTTGTCGAGAATGCGATCTACTTCCTGCTGCTCGCTGTACTTTTTTTCGTTGTATAAATGATCGGGCGAATAGTAGTTTTTGTGTCTTTTAAAAAACAAATTATCGACCAGCAACATTTCGGGGCGGGTTACAATGAGATAAATAAAAATGATAGCCGGAACCGAAATCACCAAAATGGCGACATAGTTATTTACAAAAGCCGATGGCTGCAGCAACAGCGCGGTGAACATGCCTACCAGCGCGCCGCCCAGGTGAGCTTCGTGCCCTACATTATCTCTCTTCGAGTGAATGCCATAGATAGAGAAACCCATATACAGCAAGCCATACAGCCATGCGGGAACAGAAATGGGCAACAGGAAAAAGCCAATGTGCATACCCGGAATAAGGGCAATGGTAGCAAACATAACCCCACTGATAGCCGCCGACGAACCGATGGAACTATAGTCGGGGTGATGGCGGTGAAGAAATAAACTAAACAGATTGCCACCCACAAGGCTTATAAAATAAATGAGCAGGAACTG
>CAZZZH010000143.1:0-11225 GCA_964658445.1 Ilyomonas sp. | reverse complement strand
TGTTGCTTAAGCTGTTGCATAAGTGTGGTCATCTTGTTCGACAGCAGTAATTCGGCTGGGTTTGGCGGAATCGGACCACTGGGTAGCAGGAACAAAGAATTTGTACTCGTACTGTCGACAGGTATAATAAATTGTTCGATAGGTTTATCGGAAATAATAAAATTACTAAATCCAACTTCGTTACTCAGATTCAGCATCCTGCTAAGTTTGGGTCTTCGTAAATCAAGTTCCATTAGCAAAATACGCTTGCCGCTGAGGGCATAGATCTGCCCTATGTTGGCGGCAATAAAAGTTTTACCCTCACCACTTAGACAGGAAGTGATAAGAACCACCGGAGTCTGTTTATTCTGGATTGCGAAATCCATATTGGTTCTGAAAATCCGAAATTGTTCAGCAGATACCGATCTTCCTTTTTCTTTGATATCCAGTAAACCCTGTTCGGGACTATGCCCTACTTCAGCCAAAATGGTGGCTGGGGTAATATCAGTTACATCATCGCGGCTCTGAACTTTATTATTAAGTAAATACTTGATAGTTACAAATGCTGTTGGTAAAACAAGGCCGAGCAAAGCACCTACAATGATTGCGGTACTTGTTACAGGTTCATACGGGTAATGGCTTGATTTGGGTGCAGATATAATAAAGGCATTCGAAGAATTAGACGCTCTTGCAATAGCAATTTCCTCGCGCCTCTGTAAAAGAAAAAGATAAAGCGCCTGTTTCACGCCTTGTTCGCGGGAATAATCTAAAAAATCTCGTTCTTTAGCGGGCACGTCTCTTATTTGACCATTCAGTAAGTTGTTTTGGGCAGCAATTGTTTGTCGGCTGATAGTTAATGCTCTTTGTTGGCTTTGCAGGCTTTTTATTATATCACTTCGTAAGCCGGCAATTTGTAAATCCATGTTAGCAGCAATAGGATTATCTTCTTTAAGCGAAAGCAACATTTTATCTCTTTGCACTTGTGCATCGTTGTAGGCAGTAAGCAAGCCGGAAAAAGTAAGATCCGAATTTAATAGAGCCGGTACTGGGCGGCGGTTATTTCGCTCGTTCTGAACATACTCAAGCATGGTTCGGATGACCTCTAATTGTACATCTATATCACTGAGCTTTTGATATACATCACTGCTATTGGTAATCAGCTGTTGTGATTGAGCGTCAAGGTCTGCAATTCTGTTTTCTTGCTTAAACTTCTGTATTGTCGATTCGATGTTTCCCAAATCCGCGCCCACTAAAGCAATACGCTTATTAATAAAATCTATTGTACTATCAGAAGTTATGTTCTTTTGGTCGAGATTTCGGTTGACATATGCCTTCATAACACCACCTAGCACATCCTCGCCTTTTTGTGGTAAATTGGTGCTGTAAACAAGACTGACAATGGTACTTTTAGAGGAAAGAAGAGAAGTGCCTAAGCTTCCGGCTATTCCTGCCGTCACAGCATCCGGATTTTGAATTTGAGCAATATAAACAGCAGTGGTATCGAATCCTAACCCCTTATTAATGAAATAATAGTTGGTATTGTTATAATGCAGGGTGTCATTAAAATGCCAGGAAAAAGTTTTACCGCCGGTTTTAACAGAAAATGTATTGCTGTATTTTTTAGGAAATTTAAGCTCTAGGGTTATCGGAGTAATAGAATCGTTAGGGGAAGAAAAATCTATTTCGAAAGGGCTTCCTTTGTAAAGTTCTACTGCTCTTACACTTCCCTTATGATAATAGGAAATATAAAGCTTCATATTATCTACAACCTTGCGGCAGAGATCGGTTGTTTGAAAGATGGCGAGCTCATTGTCCATATTTACCTTTCCGCTGAAAAGGGAACTGAAATCCATTCCGCCGCCGGATAGCGCTTGGCTGCTTCCGCCACTGTTTTTATCGTCCTGTACTAATACTTGCCCGTACACTTTATACATTGGGGTAGCATAATGCACCTTGAACCACGCATAAGAGACACATATAATTAATGAAATAACATATAAATACCAGTAGTCTATAACTCGGCTAAGAAGCTTTTTTCCGTCGAACAGTTTTTGTTCTTGCCCGGCTATTTTTAACTGTTGTTCAGTCATCGATGGAAATAAAATTACAAACGTGAAAGAATTAAGGCCAAAGTGGTGATAGCAGTAAAGCTGACAGTTAATATGGTGATGCGGCGTGCGGTTACAGCGTCACTCGCAACAATCCTGTCTTGGTTGGGCTCTACATAAATAAGGTCGTTAGGCTGTAGATAAAAGTAGGGAGAGCTCACAATATTCTTCGAATTCAGATTCAATCGCACCATCTGTCGGTTATCACCGGTACTGTCTCTGACAAGCAATACATTTTCTCGTCTGCCATACAAAGTTAAATCCCCGGCCATACCAATCGCATCAAAAAGCGTAACTTTTTCGCTTGGCATAACGTAGGTCGAGGGTCGGTTCACCTCCCCTAAAACAGTGATTTTAAAATTAATGAGCCGCACATTTACAATAGGGCTGTTGAACAGTTTATCAGCCGCTTTCGTAATAGTATCACGGGCTTCGGCAGTTGTCAACCCGCTAACCTTTATTCTTCCAATAAAAGGCAGCTCTACCTCTCCATTCTTATCGACTAGGTAACCGCTGATTGCCTGCCCGCCGGCTCCGGCACTGGCACCGCTGGCGTTTACATCCGAGCTATTGGTTGTATTGACAGGTGCACTCACAACGTTGTCAATTGTCTGCAGTGTGATTGACAACACATCATCCGGCTGTATCAGCGGATTCTTAAAAGGTACAGTCTTCGTTACCGCAGGACGGGCGCTGTCCGGGAAATCAGAAAAATAAGGAACTACCTTAGTAGTTTTACACGCACTCGCAAAAATGAGAAGAAAATAAATAAACAATAACGCAGTTAGTCCTTGATTTGAGCGTCTTAGCATCAGATGTATTTCGGTGAGGTGCGCAAATATAGCTTTTAAACGCATTTTAGTGCTTAGCTCGTTATTAAGAGCTCCTTAAAAATTTAATTCCTCTGGTTTATAGGTTCTTCATGTTTACTCCATAGATCCTCCATACTTACTCCGTACATAGTTCATGAAGAGTTCATGAAAGTCTATAAATAAGCTGAATAGGGTAAACATCTGGGCTTGCATAAATTTCGGTAGCGGCAAAGTAAGAAAGGAGCAAACTACAAAACCTGTGCGCACTACACACGTCCGGAAGATGTTTTTATAACAAATGGTAAGCTGCTACCATCATTGTGGAGAATGAAGCAATCTGTGACAGGCAAACTGGGATACCTGAAAATAACAAACCAGTTTCACCTGCCTAACAACCCGAAAAACAGTGCACAGATTACTTCGCTCTATAAACCACCTAAGAAGCAAAAAAGCTAAAATAATAAGCAATTTTACTAAAAATATTAGCTAAAATATTTTGACGATATTTTTTATTATTTACCTTTGCATTGGCTTCTGAGTTAAAAAAGGAAAAGCCGGTTTGCACCACAAATCACCATTCTGTATACATCATTCTCGGTTGTAATTACAGATCGGAATGAGGGGGTCGCCGATTTTGCTTTCAAAAGACTTAAGCCACATAACTTACTAATAATATTAAAAACAGTTCCAATGTCATATTCCTTAGGGGCAGTGCATTATTTTGTAGAAGAATGGCTGAATCCGGAAAACACAATATCATCCCCACCAATGGGTGGCGAGTGGTGGGCACAAATAGCCAAAGCAATAGAAGACACCTACAAAAGTAAGCAGGGTTTCCTGCAGGGAGCCGTTGGCATGAACAACGAAGCCCTGCAAACCTGGGTCAACATCTATGTAGCAGGTTGTACAAGCCTTGCAAACAGTATCTATCTGGGTAAGCAGAGGGCTAATGAAAAAGATGGCTTGGACGGTCAGGCATGGGCAGGAATTGAAAAATTAGAAAACGCACTACTGGGCCAATTGTTCTGGTTTCGCGAATACTTTCTGTCATATTACAATGATGATCAGTCCGTTCCCCTGGCATTGGCGGAAAAGGAAAGGGAAAAAATCCGTTTACAACTGGATGAACTGGAAAGCGGGCTTGGCGCAGAAAAGACGGATGGGGAACTGATCGCAGTCATAAAGAACGGATTGGAGAATGGCTTGAAAACACTATCCGGCAAACTCACCTACCGGCAGTTTTCTTATGTTGAAACAATCTGCGGGGATATAAAAAGCACCTTACTCGATTCAGCAAAGCACAATACATTAGATGCGGTAACAAACGTATTGATTCGTCATAGCTTCAACGATCCTGCTTTTATCCGTTATACAATACACCATCTCAAGGTTACGATATCGGAAAGCCCGTCTTTGGAAGATGCGTTGGTTCAATGGCAGCAATACAAAAAAGAAGTTCAGCAAATCCAAACCTCTGAACTGAGCCTGTACCCGGGTACACGAGGGGCGAAAGAGAGAATCGTAACGGCAATCAACGAAGAGCTGCACTTTTTAGGGGTAAAAAGAACTGCCCTGGCAGCCATCTATGGAAACAATGGGGTCAACACACCGGGTGTCGCAAAAAAGGACATTGTCCTCACCTCGTTGTCCGTAAGTCAGGTGGCTGTTTTATGCCGTCTGTTTATTGATATAGGCATTGTTCAACACAAGAACCAAACAGAGTTCCTCAAAATAATAGCCGGCGCTCTGCAAACCACCCGGGCTACCCATATCTCCGCGGAAAGTTTGCGTGTAAAATATTATGCCCCGGAACCTGCCGCTATCAATATCGTTAAAGAACATCTTCACAACATGCTCAACCAGTTAAAGAAGTATTGATGTAATTCGTTAATTAATCTATTTTTTGCGTCGTGCTATAAGGCGGATTGTAACTATCCTTTAGTAGAAATTACCTGATCGTTGCGCAGATAATCATAGATTTCCACAGGTAAGGTAAACGCCCGCAACCTGTAAAATTTGTTACTGTAAAGCCAGCTTCTTCAAGTAATTTTGATAATGTGCTCTTTGACCAAAACTTAATATGTCCGCCGTCCCAAAGCACGGTGAAATGCTTATCCATGTTTCCGGCAAGAGAAATAACAATATTTTTTAAATAACCATGATAGGGAGTAGTAAGTATTAATTCCCCACCGCCAGATCTAAGCAATATTTTTTTACAGAATTCCACATAGTCACGGGGAGCATAAAGATGTTCAATAACTTCTGTTGAAATGATTGTGTTAAAATCTAAATTTAGTAGGCGTTCAGGCAGATCATCTTTTGTCAGATCTTGTACAAAAAAATAATCAGGGTTCTTTCTTTTGGCTATTTCTATTCCCGACTCAGAGGCGTCCATACCATATGCCTCATACCCCTTTTCAATCAATAAATTAGTGAGCCAGCCATTACCGCAACCTATATCTAATACCCTTCTTTTACCTCCTTTTTCTAAAATATTTAATATTGGATTGAGTATATAAGAATTGGTATGATCATAGTCTGCATTTGAGTAACTGTATTCTTTATAAACAGGCATAAGAAATAAGATTTTAAGAATGTCAAATGTAATTTAAATATATTTTATAAAAAGCTGTACTTAATTTTTATAACATGATCACCTGCTTGGATAATAGAATGGCAAAATATTTTAAACTCGACACTTTGGGCCTGTCGTAAAGTTCAAAAAACTGGAATGCAAAACCATTGATCTAAATTATAACAGCTTTACCGTTTCAGTTTTTACCTGTATATTCTCCTAAGATAAAATCATTGCTCATTATACTTAATCTCTTCATCAATTAAAATTTTTAGAACATCATAGAACGACAGATCATACTGCCAGTTTAACTTGGCTTTCGCTTTGGTATTATCGCCGTAGATATCCGGGATGTCCGTAGGTCGGTAAAAATCCGGATTGATTACGAGTTTATCAATCGGGATATGAAGATAATCAAACACAAACTCGATGATAGAGCGAAGCGAAACAGACGTTCCCGAGCAAATGAGGTAATCATCAGCCGTCTCCTGCTGAAGCATCAGGTACATCGCTTCTACATAGCGCGGCGCCCACCCGAAATCTCTTTTTACATCAATGTTTCCCACCTCCAGCACATCCTTTTTTCCATCCCTGATTTGTAAGCTATCACGGATCACTTTTTTCACAAAAAAGTTATTTCCTCGCAAAAAGGATTCATGGTTAAACAGGAACCCGCTGCAACTAAAGAAACCGTAAGCCTCCCGGTAGTTCTTGGTGATCCAGTGGGCTGTAGCTTTCGAAATACTATAAGGGCTTACGGGGTTAATAACATGGTTCTCCCGCAGGGGAAGGTCTTTGGATACACCAAAGATTTCACTGCTCGATGCCTGGTAGAACTTGGTGTCCGGCTTCATCAGTTTAATAGCTTCCAGTATGTTTAAAACGGAAAACACGTTAAAGCTAATGGTACCCATCGGCTGCTCAAACGACATGGACACCGAGCTCTGCGCAGCGAGGTTATAGATCTCATCGGGCTGTATGTCTTTGATAACCGTGATCACCTGGTAGATATCAGTGAGATCACATTCGCGCAGCTTCACTTTATCAGCTATACCCAGGTAGGAAAGCCCCCGCGTGTTGATATGATTATAGCCTCTTACAAGCCCTGTTACTTGGTAACCCTGCTTTACTAAGCACTCACTCAGGTACGCGCCATCCTGTCCCGTAATCCCTGTAATAACGGCTCTTTTATTCCTCATTAAATCAGGTGTATTTAGCAATAGCTACAATTCTAAAATGCCAAAAGTAACAGATGAATGCATAAGAAAGAATTAGATTTATCTTATTCACACGAACGTAGACCTTTCATCCTATTCTGCATTATAAGCGTTCGAAACATTACTTTCCCGAAAACCAACTTTGCGGATAAGGTAGCAAGCTATAGGGGAAGGCGCGCCAGCACGGACGGATGCGCGGAGCGATCATGCCGTCCTTGATCTTTTTTGTTACTTTTTTCTATCAAGAGAAAAAAGGAAGAGAGGATGATAAAAGCTGTAAACAGCTTTAAAATGTTTCAAACAACTGAGAACAAACAACCTCGCCAAAATTTACAAAATCAATGATTATTCAAATAACTAAGCGAAGCGTTCTCACTGAGGCAATTAAAAAATTATCAGACTCCGATGTAACCAAGACAAAAAGTAGAAAGAACAAAATTTGAATAAGCTATTCCACTCTAAAGATGTTAGCACAGGAAGCACAAAAAAAACTAACAACGCATTGTAAATCAACTAGATTACACCCATACCGCTACCCCCGCTACTACTCCTGCCCTGCGCAGCATACTAAGTTTGCACTGCAAATGGAATCAACGCGTGGATTCTGAAATGCAACAAACAAATATTTTAAAAACAAAGTAAAAAACAAACAATCATGGCAAAACAGGAAGGCATATTGCCGATTCAGGGTACCATTGGTAACCTCACATTCTTCAAGTCAAAAGACGGGTTTATGGTAAAAAGCAAAAGCGGGGTATCAGGCGATAAAATCGCTACCGATGCCGCATTCCAGCGAACCCGCGAAAACAACGCCGAGTTTGGCAGGGCGGGCAAAGCTTCTAAACTCCTGCGTACTTCCCTTCGCAACACGATCAGTAAGGCAAAAGATGGTCGCATGGTCAGCCGCCTCACGGCTCGTATGCTAAAAGTGGTGCAGGCAGATGAGACCAGCGACAGGGGGCAGCGCAACGTCATCGATGGAGAAGCCGCCCTGGTCACCGGCTTCGACTTCAACATCAATGCAAAACTGTCGGCTACCGTCTTTGCACCCTATTCAATAGAATGGGATCTCGCATCAGGCAAAGCAACAGTTACCATTCCTTCATTTATCGCTTCGGTAGGCATCGTAGCGCCTTCAGGCACCACGCACTTCCGTTTGTTCGGTGGCATTGCAGCGATCGACTTTGAAGGAGAAACCTTCACGGGCAATACCGCCTCAACCGATGCGCTGGTGTACGGCAACGATACGGCGGCAGATACTTCGCTGGTCTTAAACACAGAAGCCAACAGCAAGCACCCCGTGTTCATTGCTTTTGGTGTCGAATTCCTCCAGGAAGTAAACAAGAAGATGTACTCGCTCAACAATGGTGCATTCAATGCTTGTATGGTCGCTAAAGTGGCAACACCCGAATAAGCAAAGTATCAATTCAACAACACAAACCTCACTCACAACCCTTCCAACCATTGGGAGGGTTTGGGCGGGGCTAAACAAACAATCATGCAAAACGAAACCATCAATCCGCTGGCAGCAATCAGCGGCACCACCACTGGCTTGCTCGCGGGTCTTTATCAGTCACTCAACGGCAGTTCGCTGGCGCAGGTATTACTCACCACCGCGCTCACGGCAACTATCAGTTGTATTATCTCCTTTGTGCTTCAGCAGATCCTTAACAGGTTCAAACGTTAATACTATTAATCGTTACAAAACACATTCATAAAGCATAAAACCTCATGAAACAAAAAGGCATAACCAGCCCGGTCTGTTATGACCAGCCCATCAGGGCGCCGGCTCTCTTATCGTCCCTGTAAATAACAATACAGTGTTCGCCTTTTACTTCAAAGTAGTCATCCGCCACCATAACGGAAAGACTAATTTTCTCATCTTCCGGTTTACAAAAAAACGTAACCTTGTTCTGCATGAACAGAAGACATCAGCATCACGTAACTATCCTCTACATGACTAAGAAAGCCATCATCTTTGACCTCGACAATACGGTCTATTCTGCACCAGAAGTGGGCGACGACCTGTTTAGCCCGCTGCTACGAATAATAGAACAGGACGGCGGGCACAACAGCACCCTCAGCGCCATTAAAATGGATATGATGCGCAAGCCCTTTCAGGTATTGGCTTCTCTCCACGGCTTCAGCGAAAGCCTTACGCAGCAAGGCATTCAGCACCTGCAGACGCTTACGTACAACAAACCGATGTATCCGTTTCCCGACTACGGGGAAACAAGAAATTTACCGCTTGACAAATACCTTGTTACAAGCGGCTTTTACTCTCTGCAAATGAGCAAGATTAAAAACCTGGGTATTGAAGACGACTTCAAAGAAATTCATATTGTCGATATTGCGGGCAATACAAAGGGCGCTGTGTTCAGGGGCATTTTGGAAAGACACGGTTATCGCCTGCCGGAAGTGTTGGTGATTGGCGACGACCTGCATTCCGAGATACCGGCTGCGCGCGAACTCGGCATCGATGCGGTGTTGTATGATAAATTGGGTATGTATCCGGAAGAGACTTCGCTGCCTCGTATTACTGATTACAAAGACTTGCTGCAATGGCTATAGACCGTTAATGAAGAGGCTTATTCAAAAGCCTTCAGAGATAAAGACAGGGTTTGATAGAAAAAGCGCAAAGCTACTGCTGGATAATTATTCAACACCATCTAACGGCAGCACGCTAAAGCCTTACGAAGCTGCGGTTTACCGGGTTAAATAAAGTAAAAGGAAGCCATAAAAAAGGGAATCATTCCGGTGATTGATACGACCTTCTTTATGGCTTCCTTTTTTATCGGCGGTCAGTTATTTACCCACGCCAAACATACTGCCCAAACCACCTAAGTTTCCACCCCCGAAACTCTTGTTCAGACCATCCATCGTGATGCTGCTGTCATTCGGATCGTTGGCTTTATTGGCAAACTTTTTCAGGATGCCCGGAAGCGCCGCAGCAATAGCACCGGTAACTGCTGGAGACAAGCCAAACCGGCTTCCCAAACTTCCTACTAAACCGCCTTCGATAGCGCCGGTAACCGGGTTGCCCGATGCTAAACTATTTGTTAGCTGAGAAAGCAAACCACCTACCCCGCCTTGTGTGGCAGCCGCGCTCTGCAAGCCATTATTAATGTGTGTGGCTACTTCTTTATGTACTTCATCTGCCTGGCCGGGAGGAATAGCATTGGCTACCTGCGGATTGTTGCCGAGATGTTCTTTTACTAAATCTAAAATCTGGTCAAACATGGTATTTTTTATTTTAAAGAAAACAATAGAAAGACGCAAGGTAGAACAAAGATAAAACTATGCCATTGCTGCCGGTAAGACAGATAACTTAAGAACGGCAGCTTGCCCCTTGTTGCTTCTGCTTTACTTTCGCCGCAAAGCATCTCTACATGACGAAGACGGTTTTTATTGCCTCGGCAGAGCCTTACAGCGGCAAATCGGTTATTACCATCGGTTTAGTTAGTATGCTGCTGGGCAAGGCAAAGAAGATAGGTTATTTTAAACCGATTATCAACGATGATGCGAGCCATAAAAAAGACGTGCATATTGAAACGGTGCTTACCTATTTTGGCTTGTCCGTGGGCTATGAGGATGCGTTTGCCTTCACCCGGCAGGAGGTGCTTCGCCGCATACAGACCGACAGCGCAGCCGACATTATCAACACCATCATTACCCAGTATAAAAAGCTGGAAGAGAACTACGACTTCACCGTTCTGGAAGGCAGTGATTTTGTGGGAGAAGGCACTGCGTTTGAGTTTGAGTACAATATCCTGATTGCTAAAAATCTAAATGCACCGGCAATCATCGTAGTGTCGGGTCAGGATAAAACAACTGCACAGATTGTAAACTTTGCCCTCAATGTATGGCGCAACTTTGAGTCGCGCGAAGTACAGGTGCTGAGCATTATTGTAAACAAAGTGGCGGCAGAGCAGGAGACCGATGTGCGCGAACTGCTGAAAACACAATTGCCGGAAAGCATTATCCTGTCTGTGATTCCGCAGAACAAAAGCTTGCTGAGCCCGACCCTGAAAGAGATAAACGAACACCTGAAGGGCAGGTTATTATTCGGTGAGCAACTACTGTCTAACCAGGCTGACCATTTCATTACTGGTGCTATGCAGTTGCCTCATTTTTTAAAATACATCAAGGAAAACGTACTCATCATTACACCGGGTGATAGAGGTGATATCATCATTGGCGCGCTGCAGGCAAATGCTTCGGCTTCTTACCCTAAAATTGCGGGCATTGTGCTTACTGCCGACACACAACCCGAAGAACCCATCATGAAACTGATTGAAGGTTTGCAAACAGTTGTGCCCATTATTTCGGTAAAGACGGGCACTTTTGAAACCTCTAAAATAGTAGGTGCGATTCCCTCGCGTATTTCGGCAGACAACACGAAGAAAATAGAGCTTGCCATCAGTTTATTTAACAAGTATGTAGACACAGAGGCGCTGGATGAAAAGATGGTGATGTTTACCTCGGATACCATTACGCCGCAGATGTTTCAGTATAGCCTGATGAAGCGGGCCAG
>CAZZZH010000142.1:0-11228 GCA_964658445.1 Ilyomonas sp. | reverse complement strand
TTTATTTATCCGCAAGGCTTTTTCTTTCATCCGCAAGGCTTTATGCTATGTCCACATAACTTTTTCTTTTATTGAAAAGTCTTTTCGTGGTAGCGGCTCGTTTGGTGAGATGAATTTAAGAGTAAGTCGTACATAGCTGAGTTGGGTAAACCGGTAAAAGGAACTTGATAATGCCCAGAAAGAGTGCTTATCCCAAATAAAAAAACGCCCTTTCGGGCGTTTTAAAGCTATGTTTTACTCCTGATTAATACGACCAGAGTGCTTGCTCGTAATCGAAAATTTTATCCTTGACCCTATCGCCTGCGTACAAGCGGAACAAAGGATCGTTGATGTATTTGCTAAACGGCTGGTCGCCCGGATTATCTAAGGTAGATTTAACGATATAACTGCTGAACATACGGTTTTCGAAAAGTTCCTCCCATGTCATATTACCGCTTAGGTTCTTCGGGTTGTAAGCCTGGTATCTGGCTAAAATGGGTCGGAGGTTTGGATAATACACCCAGAACAGAGGTTGCTCGGAACCTGCCATTAATTCGCCAGTCGACAATTTATAACCTGCTACAGGAGCAATGCCTAAGATGCGCACCGTAAGACGACTTGTGTTCTTATCAAAAATCCAGTCTTCCTTCAACTGAAATTTATAAATAGAATCCAGCTCTATGGGTGCAGGACGCACTTCTTTACCCACTACATTACCTTCTGCATCATATTTTTTTGATGTGGTAAAAGCATTGCCGCCGGTCATGGCTTTGGTTAAAGCTTTTAAAGCATCATCGTAAGTGATAGGTGTAGTGAATCTGTCGTCGTCGTTACTGAAGGCTAAGAAGCTTGCCGTATCTTCTTTAATGGCTTTTAAAAGGATGGATACAAAGTGCTGATCGCCGTTATCATCTACTCCTGCATAGCGAAAAGGCAAGTTTATTTTTTCACGAGTATCAATTTCGCGCCAAACCCTTACGCGATATACAGCATCATCTTCCCGAATACTTTGATAGGGCAATACTTCTTTCTGTGTTACCATATTTGGCTCGTAAGCTCCATCAATAACACCCAATACAGTTTGCTTAATACTGTCATTAAATCCTCCGCCTGTACCTCTTATTGTATCGATGGGTACATTCAAATCTTCGGCTGGTGCAGTTGTGTCGGTTTGTCCGGGCGCGCTGTTATAAGAAGAACGTTTGGGCTGGTTGGCGGCCGGCTGTGTATTGTAGTCGCTCTTGGTATTGTTAGCCGGAGTTGTTGTTTGCCCTGTTGAAGGCGTAGAACCATATGAGCTTCTTGTACGCTTTGACCGTTGCGCACTGGCACTAACAACCGAAGCAAACATTAAAATAACCAGCGATAATTTTATGAAATGACCCATCATATCGAATGATTTATACAAATACTAATACAGATTAAACTGGATTGGCGGCAGAAGCCTTTTGCCTCCCGGACCGGTTACTTCAATATTATCTATCGTAACGGCTGAGCCCGGCTTTGCCTTTTCAATAATGTCTCTGATACCTGCGAATGTAGCGCCGGTTACATCTCTTGCCACAAGCGCCGGAAATCCATTGCCTTGCAACACGATGGTAAAACCAGTAACATTAAATTTCACACCGTCGAACACAAAGTTTTCGAGGTCGGCACGGACACCAAACTGAGCTTTGAAATCGTTTACCGGCATACGACCACCTTTGCTCTGACCTACTTTAGCCACTGGATCCGGAACATCTTTTACTTTGAACTCGAACTGAGATGGTTTGCCTTTGACATCTAATGTAAATACAGCTGGAGTACCCGCTTTACCTGGCCGTACACTATACTTACCCGGTCCAGTTTTGGTAGCTGTCCCATTTGTCATAGAAAGATGAATTTGTTCATCGCCTACACCGCCACCGCTAACAGAGATAGGATTATCCAAACCAACATAAAGAACTTTTACAGCATCAGCACTTATCGTTGCACCTACTGGTGAGCCAACTGTATATTTTATATCTTTCGTTGTACTCTCCATTTTACCCGTATTCGGATTCTTATAGTTGATTACAACATGCTTCACATAATCTCCAGGCGTTGTTTCTGCTTTTGTTTTTAATTCATAATCCCCGTTAGGTGTTGGAGAAGCAGTAACACCATTTACCGTAACTGTTGGCGTTGCTTTACTACTATACGCTCCGATGCCTGCATTTATTGTTAGGTCTTCACCCGGCATTAAATAAGTTGCGCTTGAGTTGGCAATAACCTGAAACTGATCGTAGGTGAAAACAACACGTCCGATTTGAGATAAGCAGTATTCAACAACCTGCGACTCGCTATTTCTAACATCATTTTGAAACTTACTCAAAATAGTCATAGCTGCAATAGCCGGCGTCATATGAAAATAGGCCGTTGACCAAGTATTGTTAGTTGCATTTTCAACATTAGGCATGGAAACATCAATAGGCAGATTTTTGCCTGACTCCGATGCGAATTTAGGATCAATATTCAGCAAAGCCTTCTTATAATTTTCTAACTTATCGTGTAATTCCTGACCTTTTCCCTGCTCGGTCATTAATCTGGTTGAGGCTTCAAGACTTCCTTCATTATAAGTATTCTTTTCCTTATCGTAGTCGGCTTCCTCTTTTAACTTAGTTTGCAAATCCAGAATATATTTATTCATGTCATCACCCAACTGCCTTGCCTGCGAGGCTTTGGCTTCCCAGATTTCGGCTTGCGCCCTTCTTGTTTCATCCTTCTTTAAATCTTCAAAAGAATTAAACATTTGAAGGTTTTTCCCTTCAATGTTGGCAGTGGCGTTATTTAAACTTTTATTTACCGTTTTGAAGGCATTCAGGATTTCCGACGATACATTCAGTGCTAGCAGAGCCGTAAGCACCAAATACATCAAGTTAATCATTTTTTGCCGTGGCTCTTTAGGTAGTGCCATTGTAGTAGTACAATTTTGTCTTTAGTAATGTGATGGACAGGAAAACAGAATTGCAGAGCAACTTTGCTTTCCTGTCTGTTTATTAAAATGAATTTCTTGTTTGCTTATTTTAACTGCATTGCTGTAAGCATACCGCCATATACCTGGTTCAGTTTAGAAAGATTGGTAGCGAGTGCTGCAATCTGCTGCTGCGCACGCTTGGCATCTTCTGCACTGGTAGACATTGCTTCAGAAGCCGCAGTCAGCTTACCATAGAAAGAATTCAAGGCTTTCAGATGGTTATTGCTTTGCTGTAATTCCAGTTCGTAAATGGTATTGAGCGATGACATATTCTTAGTAAGAACCTGCACCTGATCGTGAAAGCCTTTTGTGCTTTCGGAAGCACTGCTAAAAGCGTTCATCGAAGTCGCAAATTTTGAATAAGCGTCTTTAACTGTGCCTAAGGCTGCAGTAGCTTCATTAGTTTTTGTTGTATAATCGCCCGTGGCTTTTACAACATCACTTATTTCGCCCATCTTATCTACGGTAGTGCCCAGTTTTTGAAAACCAGCGCTTAGCTTAGAAAGATTTACCGGCGTAATATCGGCTTCCTTCAGCATTTTTTCCATGCTCGATAATGCCGGATTACCAGCTGGCTGAAGCTCTTTAGGAAGATGCACTTCCATGTCATCCACCGGCGGATAGCGCATATACAATATACCATATATAAGAAACACAACCGCTTCGGTGCCCAAGCCCACAATGAGCATCTGGTCAGCGCCGGTCCAGTGTTCAATTTTAAATAATGCACCAATGATTACCACTGCCGCAGCAACGGATACAAGAATGTCAACGACTCTACTAACTTTAGGAGGAATTGCAGCTGCCATTTTTCTCTTTTTTGTTTTATGTTTTGTTTTGATTAAGCCAATGTGCACAATACATTCAGCCAGCTTTTGCTTTGCTGTTTATATTGTTGGATAGAATAAATAACCCCTGTATTTTACTTTTTTAATTGTGCCGGTAAATCTATTACGCAGCGGAAGCCAATGTACGACTTTGCAGAATCCTGATATTCGTATTGCCTTGAGCTGGTTTGCAGATAATAAGCCACGTCTTTCCAACTGCCGCCACGCACAACCTTACGTTTCATTAATGGTGGATCAGTATCTTTTGCATTGTATCGAACAGTTGGGTTCATATCATGCTGAAAGTTGTAAGAGCCTTCGTAGAAATAAGATTCTGTCCATTCTGAAACATTGCCCGCCATGTTATACAAACCAAAATCGTTTGGCCAATAGGCGTCTGCACGTACGGTATAGAAACCGCCGTCTTCAGGATAATTGCCACGACCCGGTTTGAAATTAGCCAGTAAACAACCTTTCTTGTTACGGGTATAATAATTACCCCAAGGATACATTGATTGCGAGCGACCGCCACGAGCTGCATATTCCCACTCCGCTTCGGTTGGCAACCGGAAATCGCTTTCCTGCGCAAATTTATGTCGCTCTAAAAAACTATTCATGTAATGAGTTCTCCAGCTACAGAAAGCTACCGCCTGCTTCCAAGATACACCCACTACCGGGTAGTTTCCAAAAGAAGGATGCGAGAAATAACGTTTTGCCATTGGTTCGTTGTAAGAATAAGAGAAGTCTCTCATCCAAACTAATGTGTCGGGATATACTTTTTGTGCGTAACGATAAATAAAATCTTTACGTGGGCGACCAATGTTGGAGCGCTTTACAGCTTCGTCGTAATCATAACCTTGAACACTGTAGACAATTTTATCCGGATCCAAATCCATCTTTCCATAGATACGATTATCAGGCGCTAAAACAAGGTTAGATAACTTTTCCATAGTTGACTTATCGCCCCACTTAATAACACCTGCTTTTTTACGATCAATAGAGGTATCGCCATCAGGACCGGTTTTGATGTAACCCAGCTCTACAGCCGCCAACGAATCTCTTGTCCAGTATACAAACTGCCGGTACTCGTTGTTCGTAATCTCCGTGGCGTCCATCCAAAAGCCTGAAATTGAGACTTGCTTGTTGCGCGATGTAAAACTGAAATTAACGTCTTCGTCGCTTGGTCCCATATGGAAGGTTCCGGGCGGAACGAACACCATACCTTTCGGTTTAAACATGCTGTTGCGGGAACTTACAGCCACACCGTTAAGCTGGCCATCGTCTGGCACTGCGCTTTTGGTTTTTCCCTTACCAATGGTGCAGCTTACTGAAGAAACCGTCACCGCTGCGAACGCAAGAAATGTAATAAGTTGGGTCTTCATCTATCTTTTGTTTGAAACCTTTATTCGTTAAATACTATTACTCCACAATGATACAATTTAACGGCCCATTAAAGGAATATATTGCATTAAGATTCTTTAATCGCGCTATAAAATTTTTTAAGCCGGAAAGTGAACCAGATTGTGTGTGATGCTTTCGATTGCCTGCTTAGCTTTGGTAAAAGCAAAAATAAGCGCGAATTTTATATAAAAAAGCTTTAAAGAACAAAAAAGATCATTTCCTCTTAATGTTCACAAGTTTTTATAAAAGTACTTCTAATAATGACAATGCCGTTTCTATATCTTCTGCCGGTTGTTTACAAATACCTTCCCTGCAAACGTAAATCAATGTTTTACCCTCTTTTTGCCGGTCTTTCAACAACGGAAAATCTTCATGATTTGTTATGTCTGAGGAAGACTGAATAATCTTTCCAGGAATAAATCGTCGCTGTATTTCGCTCAAGCGGTCTGCCGCTTTTTTTCCGATAACAATTATTTCATTTACTCCCCTTATCATTTGCATATAGGCCATCGCCCACACACCAAAGGACGTTGGATACTTTATAATTGCAGCAGATACACTGCCAAGCATGGATAAAGCTCTTTCTTTCCATTCCGGTTTATCATAGACAACAGAAAGATAATGTAGAACCATTGCCATAACAGCATTACCCGATGGTGTTGCGCCATCGTGGATTTCTGTCTTTTTTACCACAACATCCACCTGATAACCGGGCGTATAATAAAACAAAGATGACTCTGGATTACTAAAATGAAGAATGACATAACTGGTCAATTCTTTTGCTTTGAAAAGGTAATTGCCATTACCAGTTACTTCCTGTAACTGGATATAAGCCCAGATTAAATAAGCATAGTCATCCAGGAAAGCAGGATGATTAGCTTTGCCATCTTTCCAGCTATGCTGCCATATGCCGTTTTTGTGTAAGTTATTTTGAAGAAACCTAATGTTGTTTTCCGCCATTTTTAAGAAAGCTTCATCACCTATCGCAGCAAAGGCTTTGCAACAAGCCGCTATCAGCAAAGCATTCCAGCCGAGAATAATTTTGTCGTCTGTTTGCGGGCGAATTCTTTTCTGCCGAGCTGCCAATAACTTTTCCCGACAGTCAGCCATTTTATTTTTTAGAACCGGGTCATCAGAAAAAACCGTTTCCCAATCTTTATTATGAGAGAGCCAGAGAATATTGGTGTGTTCCCAATTGCCGCTCTCGCTTACATCATAAACTGAGCAAAATAAATTACCGTCTTCTCTGCCTGATATCTCTTCTATTTCCGCTTTACTCCATGTGTAATATTTTCCTTCCACATCTTCACTGTCAGCATCCAAAGCACTGTACCAGCCACCTTCGGGCGATGTCATTTCACGTTGAATAAACTGCAATGTTTCGCGGATGGTATCTGCATACAAACTTTTCTTTGTAAGTTGATAAGCTTCGCTAAGAACCGTAATCAAAAGCGCATTATCGTAGAGCATTTTTTCAAAATGAGGTGCCAGCCATTTTTCATCGGTGCTGTAGCGAGAGAAGCCACCACTCAACTGGTCATAAATACCACCGCCAATCATTTTATCTAAAGAAAGCAAAGCCTGTTTTACAGAAGTTTCGTTGCCGGTATAATAATAATGCCTCAATAAATTCTGTATCGAAAATGTCTGCGGAAACTTAGGTGCTTTACCAAAGCCACCCCAATCAGTATCGGCATTTTTTAAAATATTGTCGTTAACAACATCAAGTTGTGAAATATTAAAATCGGTATCGCTTGATACCTGGCTCTGTAGAAAAGCATTGGCAGAAGACAAATGATGCAGCAGGTTATCTGCCTGTGCTTCTACTTCATTTCTTTTTTGGGTAAACATATCGTGAATAGCCGTCAGCAGTTCTGTCCAGCTCATGCGGTTGAAGGCACGCACTGGCGGGTAATAAGTGCCGCCATAAAAAGGTTTTCCATCAGGTAATAAAAATACATTGAGCGGCCAACCGCCGCCGCCGCTGATTGCCTGCACCGCATCCATATAAATATGGTCTAAGTCGGGTCGCTCTTCTCGGTCTATTTTTATATTGATAAAATGCCGGTTCATCAGCTCGGCTGTTTCTTCATTTTCAAAACTTTCGCGTTCCATCACATGGCACCAATGGCAAGCCGCATAACCAATGCTAACTAAGATGGGTTTGTTTTCTTCCTTTGCTTTTTGTAAAGCCACCTCACCCCAGGCATACCAATCTACCGGGTTGTGGGCATGTTGCAATAAATAAGGGCTTGTTTCCTGTATAAGATGGTTGGTATGCTTGTAACCGGTCATTTGCAATAGTGTTAAGAAAATAATTAAGGCAAATGTAGAACCAGATCATAGAGCTGAGGAAGACAGAAATACGGGAAAACAGATTACTGAAGATCGGTAATATTTTATTTCTTTTTTGCAGGAATGGTTGAAGCCAAGTATTTATCTAACGCCGCTACCATGCTGGGTGCTTGTGGCGAAGGCACTTGGATGTCTACATTCAACCCAGCATCCGTTATAGCTTTCAGCGTATTGCTGCCAAATGTGCTGATGAGCAATCCGTTTTGCTGAAAACCGGGATAGTTATCAAATAAACTTTTTACGCCGCTCGGTGTAAAAAAACAAATGAGGCTGTACGTTTCTTCTTCCATCACGCTTTTAATATCGTTGCTGATGGTGCGGTACATAAATGCCAGTTGAAATTCGCAGCGATTTTTTTTCAGCCAGTTTACAATGTCATTGTCCTGCTGGTTTTCGCTGCACACATAAAGGAAGCGCTCGTTCTCTTTGTGCTTGTTAATGACATCAAACAGAGATTTGTTAGAGCCATCAGCTCCGTAAAATACTTTTCGCTTGCGATACAAAATAAACTTCTGCAGGTATAAAGCTACAGCTTCCGTAACACAGAAATATTTGGTTTCCTGGCTGATAGTGATCTTCATTTCCTCGCACATGCGAAAGAAATGATCAATAGCATTGCGGCTGGTGAAAATAACGGCTGTGAAGGAAGAAATATCTACTTTTTGTTTTCTAAATTCACGGGCAGGTATACCTTCAAGCCTGATAAAAGGATAAAAAACAAGGTCAACATTATATTTTCTCGATAAATCGAAATACGGCGATTTATCGCTTTCCGGTCTGGGCTGGGTGATGAGAATTTTTTTGCCGCTTTTCTTTTGGCCAGCACTGCTTTTTACCCCGTTTTTTAACATGCGTTGCCTTTCAGAAAATTAAATATAGAATTTCAGAGCTCTTTGGTTAACAATAATACCTTATAGGTGATTAATAAGGGCAATATTTCTGCTGCACAAAGGTATAGAAAAAAGTGCAGCGGATTTATTTTCAGCTTTTTTCCCACAAGGCTTAACGATATAATATAACGGTATAGCAAGAGTATGGAAATGAGTACAACAATAAGTGTTGTTATCACCGTTACATCTACACCCGAATAAGTAAGAATAAGCAGCAAAGGCAGAAACGCCAGTCCTGCCATTTTATTGACCAAAAAAACAATAAAGCGATAATTGGCAGCAGGCTCTGGCACAGCGAAAGCCCAGCCGAAAAAAGTAATGAAGAATGACTTAGCAATATACACAGCAGATAATGCGGCACAAGCATAAAGCCATAACAAAAGAAATGAAAACCGCTGCAAAGCCTCTTCTTCCTTCAAAAAAACCGTTATGAGCAACCCGCCCGAAAACACAAAGAACAGGTTCATAAGAAAGGCAGGCAAAGCATCCTGCGCAAAGCTTTCGGCTGACAACCGTTGATGCTGCGATGATTGAAAAAATATCTGGAACAGCGTGGAGAAATATTTAGGAAATAAAGCTCTTATAATGCCTGCCAATAATAGCAGCCCGGCTAAAATATAAAATTGATCATCCTCGTGCGCCGGCTGCCGCACAGCGTTAATGGCAAAAACAGATTGCTTATTTTTAGGTAATTTTTTATTATGAAAAAAATGGTTGAATGCAGTATCCTGCTGCCAAGTTAATGGCCTAGATTGTTTTTCTGCAACAGAAATTTCTTTTTTTACAGAATCTGTAATGCCTGAAACGGGGACAATATTTCGTTTCACAGAATCTTTTGGCGGCACCCTATCGGTTTGCGCATACAGTGCAGCACTCATCAGAACGAAAAGGAAAATAAAATACGTTGCCCGCATAGATAGCTGCAAAAGTATTCGGAACCATTCTTTTTTTACCAACCGAAAGAGAAAGATTTTTTGCAGACGTTAGCTGCCCGTTGCCGCCCACACATCTACAGGTGACTTTTGAGATGTGTTTTCCATTTTTTGGCTATAATCCTCTACTGTTTCTATCCTACTATAAGTAAAGAAAGATTGTGCAATAGCTAGGCTACTTTATTTCTTTGTTCAATCTGCCCAGCCGGTTGTAAATGGGATTGAACAGCGTAACATAGAGCCAGCAAATAAGAAACCCCAACACCGCAACGGCTACTTCGCCAATCTTTTTCCAGACGTAGCCTTTATAATCCAGCAGGTTGGCAACAAACTTAGAAACCATACCGATAGCATAAATAACAACAACCCATACAATTCCTTGCACCGTTATCGAAGTTGTAAAATGGAAGGCATCGTGCCAATGGATAACGGTTAAACCAATTAAGATGATAACAGAGATAAAACCAAGCGTAATGAGTGAGTAACGAATAGTTTTGCTTACATACCAAAGCTTAAAAGCTAAGTACTTACCGGCGCTAAGCAGGCTATCTATCGTGGCAGCTTCTTCCTGGTTAGTAGCATAGGCTTTTATACCCATAAATTTCCAGTTATCGTTGCTTTGTGCGCACTCTTCCATATTCAATGCAGGGTGAAAGTGCAGTTTGGTCTGGCTCCAGCCGCTGTACATTAGTCCATAAGCTTCTGTATCATTGAATGAATCCAGGTCGGTACGTATTTCCGACAGCCGCAACTGAACATTGCGAAGCACACCATATTGGGTAAGGTCGGTTTTTCCATCAGTATTTATGTCGTACACAGTACGGGGCGGGTCGGCGCAATATAGCCAGCTTACCGGTTCCTGCTGCAGCCCGTTTTTTAGGTGCAGGTTAATGAGCGTCGCAATCTGTGTAGTGGCTTCACGTTCTTTTACATCTTTAAACTGAAGCTCGCGAAGCCGCTCCTGCAAAATATTATCTGCCCGGAAAAAAATTGCCGCTTCGTTGTTGATAGCCGCATTGCCCGTAGGCAACTGCCCGCTGGCATCGCTGATAATCATATTGACACACTCGGCTTCTTGCAAAGAGCGGATGCCCTGGTTATCGTTCAGCCCGCCATCTATCAACTGCAAGTCAATACCCGGATACAGATCGAACATCGGCATCGGGTGAAACATTACCGGCACACAGGACGAAGCTCCCACAGCATAGCCCAGCCGAAACTTGCGGTAGCGTTTCGGGGCATCTTCGTAGTACATGCGGCGCAGGCGCGGCTTTACATCGATATCTGGTTCTATACTGGCGGCTGGCTCGCCCATGTACGAAGCCGTAAATTGCCAGTTATGGCCCGTGTTCATGCTGGTTGCGTTCAGCACAAGTTGCGGCACTTTGTGGGTGCGCAGCCAGTTATCGGTATTGAAGTTGAACTGCTCGCCGGGTTCTAATTTAGGATTAATAAAGAGGTCTGACATGAAGATTTTTCCATTGTTATTCTTTACCAGTTCTCTGTATTTTCCATCTTCGGTAAATACATTTTTATCTGTAAAAATTTTCTTGAATAAATATTTTTCATATAGCTCGCCCAAGCGGTGTGTGCGTGAATAATGTTTAAAAAAAATAATTTTTACATTCAGCCAGAGATTGCTGAAGATGCGCATCCGCAGGTTATTCTGCACGCCGTCAAGAAAGTCGGTTTCTATTTCTTTTACAATGTTGATATAATCCTGTTTCGTTATTTCGCAGTCGGTTTTATTTTCATACAGTAATTTTATTTTCAGGTAATAATAAGCACCAATAATAGAACCGCCCGATACACAATACAGCACTTCAACATTTCTTAATTGGTCTTCTTC
>CAZZZH010000141.1:0-11309 GCA_964658445.1 Ilyomonas sp. | reverse complement strand
GAGCCGTTAGTGAGAATCGAACTCACGACCTCTTCCCTACCAAGGAAGTGCTCTACCACTGAGCTACAACGGCGTACCAAAAGATGATTAGCTAACCGTTGTAAATGACCGAGAAACACTGTTATCTGTCATCTGTTATATCATCTCAAAGAGAGCGGAAGACGAGGGTCGAACCCGCAACCTATAGCTTGGAAGGCTATCGCTCTACCAGTTGAGCTACTTCCGCATTTTAATTAACGGATGATTCTTAACTGTCAATTCCGATTAAGAATCGTCCATTAATAATAACAGTGGGCAGGATAGGGTTCGAACCTATGTACTCCGGAGAGAACAGATTTACAGTCTGTCGCCTTTAACCACTCGGCCACCTGCCCGTATTATTTATAATTGTCAATCTAAGTTCTTCAAACATCTTTTGACAATATAAATTTTCAATAACAAGAGCCACTTGTCGGAATCGAACCAACGACCTACTGATTACAAATCAGTTGCTCTACCAGCTGAGCTAAAGTGGCGCAGAAAAGAACTACCCGTTTTTTCGGGATGGCAAAGGTAGACGAAAACTTTATTTGGCAAAATTCTATAAAGCTTTTTTTAAAGGAAATAAAGAAGCGAGGCAAACAATAGATAAGTGCGGGAGTAGAAGAGATGGATAAAAACAATAGCAAACGAAAAAACTAAGGAAACAAAAGAGTTATAAAAAAACCTCGCTTATGCGAGGTTTCATAAAAAATTAAGCAGCGGCTATCTTTTCTTTTTTTCTTTTTATCTGGTTAATAACGGAATTCAAAGCACCATCAAACGATTGCTCAAAAGATTTAGAAGATGCCTTTACAAAAAAACGCTGTTTCGGAACCTGAATTTTGATTTCAACAACTTTGTCTTTGATTGTATGCACTAAGTTGTCAAGTTTTAAATACACATCTACTTTAATAATGTGATCATGAAAGTTTTCTAAGCGTTGTGTCTTTCCGGTTACATACTCAATCAATTTTGCGTCGGCATTGAAGTGTACAGCCTGAAGATTTACCAGCATATTCGTTTGCTTTTAGTGTGAGGAAATTTAGATACCGTTATTGAATCGTTTTGATTTGCAGAACCAAGTTAGCAAAACCTAAAACATAAAAATCAAACCAGGCAAATTTTAATATCATTTTCAGTTAGGGAAATAATTTTTTTGTAGAAATTTAAAAAATGTGTTTAGAAAGTTTATGCTTTCGGATGAGCTTTTTGATATACTTCTTTTAATTTTTCAATGGTAAGATGTGTATAAACTTGGGTTGCCGCTAAACTGGAGTGACCTAATAAATCTTTTACAGCATTTAGCTCCGCTCCATTATTCATTAAATGGGTAGCGAAGGTATGACGAAGTATGTGAGGACTTTTTTTATCGATGGTTGTAGCGTTGCTCAGATGGGCTTTTACGATGTTATAAATTGTTCTGGCTACAAACGGTTTCCCTTTGTCTGTACAAAAAACCCGATCGACGCCAGGCTGTCGCACGGGTTTCTCATTGATATAAGCCTTGATGCGGCTAAGTAAATCTTTAGATGCCGGAATAAGGCGTTCTTTATTTCCTTTGCCTAATACCTTAACTGTTGCGCAGGCTTCATCTATATCTGTTTCCTTTAGCCCAACCAATTCGCTAACCCGCATACCTGTCTGATAAAACAATTGCAGTATCAGGTATTCCGTTCTTCCTTTGTGGCTGTCTTCAAATATTGTTTCTTTAAAAAACTGCTCCATGTCACTCTCGCCGATAAAGGAAGGAAGTCGTTTATTGATTTTAGGTGAAATAATAGTGGTCATTGGCGTTTGCGAGAGATAACCTTTTTTCATAAGGTATTTAAAAAAAGATTTTAGTGTAGATATTTTACGGTTCAGGCTTTTGTTGGTTAAGGTTTTATCTGTTTTCAAATGCGCCAGCCAAGAGCGTATATAAGGAGCTTTTATTTCTTGAATGGAAGGTGCGTCGTAAGCAGAAGCAAGATAAGCAGCAAATTGTTCCAGATCATTTTGATAAGCCAAGAATGTATGTTCTGAATACTTTCTTTCAAACTGAATGAAGTATAAAAAATCTTTTATTTCGGTATAATAATGTTGTGACATATTCTGCAATAATTGAAGTGAATATACACAATAAGACGTGTTGGTAGCTGCATAAGTATGGTCTCTTTTCTCCACCATACTTTATTCACCAAAACGATCCATGTTTTCTCGAAACGACGAAGCCTATATTCGCTAAAAAATCTCGATGAGCAAATTATGGAAAAGTGCAACGCCTTATGTCTGTTTGCTCTTCATTATGTTACTTGCCTATCTGCCTCTCTCCACTTTTATTTTCGGAATGAAGAATGATGCGTTCAGCGACAATTTTCCACAAAAATTTTTCCTTAGCGAGTGTATTCATTCCGGTACCAATCCATTGTGGAATCCATACCTGAATTTTGGATACCCTACTTATTCTGATATGGGCTTTGCTTTTTACAATCCAATCGTCTGGCTGTTGGCAGCTATTGGGTACAATGCGTACCTGCTTACTGCCGAAGTGCTACTGTATATCTACATCGGCGGTATAGCTATGTATAAGTTGGGCAGATATTTTTCCTTCACTGTCGTCATCGCCGTAGCGGTCGCCAGTATGTATATGTGTTCCGGTTTTTTTGTGGGTGCTTTGCAGCACATCAACGCGCTTGCCGCTGCGGCTTTCTTTCCTCTTGCTTTGCTGTTCGCACTTCGGTTAACAGAACAGCCTTGTTATAAAAACAGTTTTCTTTTTTCATTGTCTGTGTATGCCATTTTTGCAAGTGGACATCCGGCACTGCCTATTGCTTTCTGTTATTATCTTTTAGTCTTTCTCGTGTGTTATCTTTTTATTCAGTATCGGTTGCTCCCTAAAAAGGTTTTAGTTGTTGTATCTTACTTCGGCTTATCGGTTATACTGGTTGTTTTATTTATGTTGCCGGCTATTTACAGTTACACCAACCTGCTGCCGGAGTATGAGCGTTACGTGACAGAAATTCCTTACAACATAACTGCGTCAACTGCGCTGTCAAGCCTTATTTCTTTGATGTTTCCTTTCTCTACAGTGGCGCATTCCGCATTTTTTTCAAACGATATAAGCTTTCGTAATTTTTATTTTTCTTCCATCGGAATCATTTTTTTTGTTTTTGGAATTAAACAAAAGAAGCCCGTAATTATTCCCTTGCTCGTCTCGGGTATTTTTCTTTTTTTCCTAAGTCTTGGCAATCCGGCTAAAATGATTTTGTATGATCATTTACCTATAGTAAAAAATGTCCGTACCAATGGGCATTTTCGTTCGCTCCTATTGTTGAGTTGTTGTTGCATATCTGGCTTTGGCTTGCAAGCCCTGGTACAAAAAAATGTCATCTTTAATACAACATGGAAACGGCTGATAACGGCAATCATCGTCTTGCTTTTTTTATTACTTTTTGTTGTTGGCATTGCAAATGACCGTGAACTGTTTTTGTTTTTCCATTCTCTTGTTCAATCATCTTCTGTCACGCAAAAAGCAAAATCTTTTTTTGAATTAATATCGCTTCCGGCAGCTTTATTCATCAGTTTCTTTATCTCCCTTTTTTTATTTGTATGGCTACGGTTTCAACAGCAAATAAAGATTCAAACATTAGCAGTTGTTATTATTCTCGACCTGATCATCAACACGATTATTTATGTGCCGGTGACAGGTGTTGGCACTGTTACAGTTAAGCAAATTCAATCGGTATATAACAGCAGCCCTGCTGGCATTCCCGTACCTTTATTTATACCCGTAAACAAGATTGATACACTGTCTCCGCAAATGACTGGTTTGACCGGAAGCTTATCTTATTACAACAAGCAAATCGGTACAACATCGCTTACAGATTATCCATCTTATTTTACAAGTACAGAACGGTATTTTAATAGCATCGATACGGCAATTGTAAATCGCCAACCATACTTATTTTTTAAAAACGATATAGCCACATGCAAGCAAAATAAAGCCGGGATACAAGTAGTTGCCTTTACTCCTTCTTTTATCAAAATAAAAGTTACAACCCCAGAGTCTGATACATTAGTCTATCTCCAAAACAATTATAAATTCTGGCATGCCACAGTTAACAACGAGCCGCAACCCATCATTACAGCTTATCATACTTTTATTTCAGTTGGCATTCCGGCGGGCATAAGTACCATCGAGTTCTCTTACGTTGATACAACATTTGTCTGGCTGTCTTTTGCAAGTGGCGTTGCTTTCCTGTGCGCAACATCGGTTTTTGTTTATCTGAAAAAGCGAAAGCGCGGGCTTCGCATAAGCCAATAAAAAAGCCACGCAAGTAATAAAACTTGTGTGGCTTCAATTATCCAAAAAGGTATACAGTAAAAATTTATTTCTCGATAGTTCCGCTGGCTATCTTCTGCTTGTAAACGGCTTTCAGCACTTCCGTGCGACGCTTAACAGATGGCTTAGTGTAGCTCTGACGTTCTCTTAACTGCAGCAGCGCTTTACTTTTTTCAAACTTCTTTTTGTACTTCTTCAGCGCTTTATCGATGTTTTCGCAGTCTTTCGAATCTATTATCAGCATAGTGTATGATACCTCCTTCAGGTAATTTTAGGGCGCAAAAATAATGGATTGCAGTTAAATATTGAAATGGCAAGGCTGAATATTTTGTAAAAAGTTAAAAGCTTTTGTTGTTACCTGCTGTAAACAAGGTGTCGGTTGTTCAATATTTATTTAAATGAAAGGTAAAAGCAAATCGATTTTTTGTTGAATCATAATTTATAAGTTCAATACCTAACGAGTCGGTGCAGAAAAAAATGGCATATGATAACACTTTTAATTTTTTAATTGAATTTTAAAACGGAATCCTAAAATTTATTCTTTCCTTCAAACCCTTGTTGAAAACATACATCTGATAAAATAATTTTTCACTTTGGCAGTTTTTATTTTTAAATCAAAAGAAATGTATCAAGTTGTGCATCATTTCACTGCTGACTAAAAACTACTTATATGCTTTACCGCTTACTTCGAAATAATAAGGAAAGTGGGCCATTCACCACTTTACAACTCAAAGAAATGGGTTTGAAGCCCTATGATTTGTTGTGGACAGAAGGTCGTGGCGCCGCATGGCAATACGCTTCTGAGATACCGGAGTTAAAAAGCTTTGCACCCACTGTGGAAGAACAGCCATTCGACCGGTTTTTAAAACGTAAAGAAGCGCTGGAAACGGCTCAGCAACCGGCTACTACTGCAAAAAAAACCAAACCACGCTTTCGTATTTCTAATGGTCAGCTCATCATGATTGAAGCCGGCAGTATGGAAGTAGCCAACAATGGAACGATTAAAGAAACAACACAAGTTCGCTTGCCCAAAGAACCCGTTGCAGCGAAAGAAGAAACAGTCGCTCCCAACTGGCAGGAAGCATATACGGAATGGCAGCCACAAGCAAAAGTGGTAAAGGCTGAAAAACCAGTAGAAGTAGAAACAAAATATTCTGAATCGCTCGACGATTTAAAAAAACGCTATGCTGAAAAAGTATTAAACGAAAAAACAGCCAAGCCGGCTTCTTCACTTTCGACGGCTGCGGTAAAGCAAAACATCATGGCTGCAGTGGCTTTGATAGTGCTGGCTGTAGGTGGCTACATTGGCTATACACTGAAGCAAAAAGATGCTGCTGTTACAGAAGGTAAACCCATTGTAGAGCGCGCCGATGTTGTAGGTGATAATGGACTGGCATCTGCGCAAAATGATAATAATAATAAAGCAAATACTTCTGACAGGAATGCAGCAAACACAGCGGCGAGCCCTGTTAATAAGAATGACCAAATTAAAAAAACAGCTCCTGTTGCTACAAAAGAAGCAGAGGTAACGACAGTTGTGAAAAACAAAATCAACCCGGTTCAGTCGCAAACCGCACTTCTTAAAAAAGAAATCAATACGAGTGTTGCCTCAACACATTTGCCCAACAATAAAACCGCTGATAAAACAGTTGCAGCAATACCTAAGAAAACAGAGCCTGCTAAAACAAATAACAACACAGCCGTGAGCAAACCTTTGCCACAACCGCAGCTTCCTGCTAATTCTGTAAACAAAAGTGTAAGTAACAACACTACTACAACTCCTTCGGAAACGAAACCCGTGCTGAAACAAAATGAACCTAAAAATATTAATGATTATCTTTCTGTAAAGAAAGTAGGCGGCGGCAGTACCGGTGTTCAAAACGTGCGACTGCTAGTAAATAATGTCAGCGATTTTCCTATCGATTTGGCTGTGATAGACATTCAGTATTTCGATAGCAAAGGAAAGTACCAGAAAGGTGAAACCATGTATGTAAAAAACATTGACGGCGGCAACAATGTAGAGCTTCGGGTGCCCGACAGCGACAAATCCAGTAGTATCAAATACAAGGTTTCGTTGGTCAGTTCCGAGAAAAAAACGTTGTATCTCGTAGCTGATTAAGCGTCGACTTAAGAAGATTTGCCTGCCACCAAAACTTTCAAATTTGTTGCATGAAATCCATTGTTCTTTTTGGCGCAGGCAAATCTTCGTCCGTACTTATTGATTATTTAAAAACTACATCACTTCAATACGAATGGACCGTTTGGGTAGCCGATGCCAGCCTGGAGGCTGCCACGCTAAAAACAGGCAGGCACCTCTTTGTAAAGCCTGTGCAGGCAGATGTTTATGACGATGAACAACGCACGTCATTAATACAAAAAGCAAACGTTGTTATTTCGCTTCTTCCACCTTCGCTTCACATACTCGTTGCCAAAGATTGTGTGCTTTTTGGCAAGCATTTACTAACGGCATCTTATATAGACGACAACATCCGTTCACTCGAAAATGACATTCGGCAAAAGGACTTGCTTTTTCTCTGTGAGATGGGGCTCGACCCTGGCATCGACCACATGAGCGCTATGCAACTTATTCATCGAATACAGAACAAAGATGGTATCATTACTTCTTTCAAATCACATTGCGGTGGTTTAGTGGCGACGGAAAGTGATGATAATCCATGGCATTACAAGATAAGCTGGAACCCGCGAAATGTAATCATGGCGGGCAAAGCAGGAGCGGTGTATAAGGAGGGAGGCATCGAAATCTCGAAGTCTTATGAAGATCTGTTCACCATCAACCACTCGGTTGCAATTCCAAATTTAGGTAAGTATGCCTGGTATCCCAACCGCGACTCGCTAAGCTATGCAAAGTTGTACGGTCTTGAAGATGCAGCTACTTTTATACGTACTACACTACGCCATCCCGACTTTATGATCGGTTGGAAAAATTTGATTGAACTAAAGTTTACGGATGAAACCATCTGGTACGATACGGATGGTCTTTCTATTGCACAATTCTTCAGAGCGCATTACCACAAAGTAAACTTTGAAGAGTGGATGTATGAAGCGCTTGAGAAAGGAGTAGAGTTTGCAAAAAAAGTAAAACAGGAAATCCTCAACCTGAAGCAGAAGGAGCAGGAAGCGCGTCTGCTGAACCGAAGTATAGAAACCGATTTTCTGATGGTTAATGACGAAGGCAACCTGATCTCTGTCAATATTCATACGGAGCGTGAAAAGATAGCGCAATTGGCAGAGTTCCTCAGCCATAAAGCAAGCCTGTCGCTGCTTCAGCTTTTGTATTTAGGTCTTGAAGATGAAGCACTCATCAATAAAGGAAAATGCAGTGTAGCCGATGTGTTGCAATTTATTTTAGAAAGAAAATTAAAACTTCTAACATCGGATAAAGACATGGTGGTGATGCTGCACGAAATTGAATACACCTTACATGATGAACCTAAAAAGATAAGCAGCTACCTGGCAGTAAAAGGAGAAAACAATGTAAAAACGGCAATGGCAGCTACCGTTGGTCTGCCACTTGGTGTGACTGCCAAATTATTGCTGGAGGGAAAGCTTACCGAACGAGGTTTGCACATTCCGGTTATCGCTTCTATTTATGAGCCGGTGTTGAGTGAATTGGCAAGATATGGCATCGTGTTCACCGAGTTCTGAAAGTATTAATGCATTCTTTTATTCATCTCTCACTTCACTCTTTTCACTCCTTATCCAACAATCTTTTTAGTTCATTCACGCCCTCTGTTGCAGGCATTTCTATCTTGGTAAGGTTAGGGATATAAAATACTTCGGGAATATTTTTATCTATGATAAACTTGGGGGCAGAACGTGGTGCATAATTCACCAGGCCTGCTGCCGGATATACCGCTAACGAAGTGCCAATCACTACGAAAATATCCGCTCTGGAAACGATCTCCGCTGCCTTTGCAATCATAGGCACTTCTTCTTCAAACCATACAATGTGCGGACGCAATTGTGCCTTGTCTTCTGCCAAATGCCCGAGTAAAATATCCTGCCGGATGTCATACACAAAACGCTCATTTTTCTCGCTGCGCATCTTAAAAATTTCGCCATGCAAATGCACTACATTCTTACTGCCGCCACGCTCGTGCAGGTCGTCTATATTTTGGGTAATAATAGTAACCTCGTAGTCACTTTCCAGTTCCGCCAAACCTCTGTGAGCCGCGTTGGGTAGGGCTTTTGCTACATCGGCGCGACGCTGGTTATAAAAGTTAAGTACCAGTTGCGGGTCTTTCTTCCACGCACGTGGTGTGGCTACATCTTCCACATTATACCCTTCCCAAAGCCCATCAGAATCTCTGAATGTTTTTAGTCCGCTTTCTGCACTAATGCCGGCACCCGTTAGCACAACAATGTGTTTTTTCATAATCTATTCCCTCTGCTTAACCTTATTAAAAAGCACAATTTACTTACCTAACTTTCAGGTTGTTTTTTACCTCGTTCTCATTCAATATCTCTTTCAGTTCAGCCATTTGACCGCTCTTTATATATTTCATTGCTATGGGCAAAGCTCTTTGTTTATCCTGCCAGATGAGTATCCAGTTCTTTGTGCCCCATACTTTAAAAATATCTTTCCATTCATACGTAACCGAGTATGTTTCTCCCTTTACTACCAGCCCCTTTTTATCTATCCGGTACGTCACGCCTTCACGCAACTGAGAAATGGTTTTGAATGCTTTTTTTGCAGAGAAATAAATAGACAGCGGCAGCGCCGTAAGCATAGCTAGCGGAACCAGTATAGACAATGGATTGGCGTTTTGCGGCGCTGCAATAAAACCGCTTATGCCTACTGCCAAAAATACAAGCGCCACCAGTGCAATGCTTCTCGATGCAGGCCGGCTATACATCATAATAAGGCTTACCTGTATAAATTCTTTTTCGGTTAGCTGTGTTTCAATCATCATGAACGAAGGTTTATACTGGGGTGCAAGATCGTTAATCCAAATCTACCTCCACAATCCAGGGACATAAATGACTTGTGCGATGTAATATTTCATCAAATAGCTAAACAAGTGTTTTGTATTCCTGATAGTGTTTGGGATAATATTCATCAACTTTTAAGAACCGTGATTCATTATATCCTGGTAAAACATCGTTGTGGAAAAAAATGTTTTTATTGCGTCTTGCGAAAACATAATTGTATAGTGAGATATTTTTATTACATATAATAGGTAAGACGAGTTTATAATTTAAGGTGAATAA
The DNA here is from genome assembly GCA_964658445.1 of Ilyomonas sp. Classification (GTDB taxonomy): domain Bacteria; phylum Bacteroidota; class Bacteroidia; order Chitinophagales; family Chitinophagaceae; genus Ilyomonas. The sequence goes on along the minus strand of CAZZZH010000141.1, from coordinate 1,735 downwards.
GTTCTGCTCATTAAACAATCCCAGCATTGCACTTTTTGAACAAACCAAACATTGACATTATAGCAACTGAGCAATTATTTTACTCCAGATCAATGCCCTCCCAGGCAGCTGCATTATACCAGTTACGATCGTCTTCATCCTCGCCTTTCACAATTTCAATAAGCCCTTTGGCAAACTTTTTTAACTCTTCGACATCTTCAGGGTTTTCTTTTATTTTGTCGGCTAACATCTTCTGTAAATTCAATACATTTTCGCCCATTGCGTTCAACCGCTCCTGAAGTTCGGGGTCATACCTTCCTTCTTCCGGCTCTATGCCCAGCCATTCCTGCAGTTTGGGAAAAACAGAAGGTGGCTTTTCGGTACGTTTGGTATAACCGGCATCAAAAGCAAGATAGGCGGTCTCCCTCGGTGAGTTTATCAGCGAATGCAGCAGTGAAACCAGCGCCGCATCAGGATAGGTTGCCAGCCTGTCTTTCAGGTTACTATATACTTTTTGGCTAACGGTTGTGCCATCTGTGTTAGGCTTCATCTTCTCTCTTTTTTAGAGGAAAGATAATCGTCTTTTGCTTGGTTCAATGGCTTTTGGTTGCTTATAATTACAATAAAATAAGCCATGTTTTTAATAAAAACGAATAAATTATTAAACAAAAATGCTTCCTCTATAACGCTTACTTTAGTAGTCTCAAAAAACATATGAAAGATATGAAACCAGCTATCCTTTTTGCAATAATATTCCTTGTAGCTGCCTCGGCACATGCACAAAGCAGCAATGATACCATGGCTATTAAACAACTGCTGGCAAAAGAAGCCGCTACCTGGCGCAGCGGCGATGTAAAAGCACATGCGGAATGCTGGCACATTCAACCTTACAGCCAAACATTAGTATCTCTGGCCGATGGAAAAGCCTTTGTTGTGCCGGCGTCTGTAATGGCAAATCCTTCTGCTAATGTTGGTGGCAAAGGCGGCTATGCTACCGCTTTTAATTTTAATTTCAGCGTACACGGTAATGATGCCTGGGTAAGTCATGATGAAGTTTCAACGGCAGTAGACAGCACCAAATCATACTCGCACGAACTGAGAATACTGGAGAAAATAAATGGCGAATGGAAAATGGTAGCACAGTCTATCCATTTGTATAAACCGGAGTAAGTATTTATAGTGACAATTGGCTCTTGCGATCTTTTTTATAACATCAAACCTTTGCCAGTATTGTCTTTCAGCCCGATACCCGAAAGCTGTAACCGGAAAGCTTCCTTTATCAGATACATTATTTTTTCAACGGCTTCTTCGTACGGAAGGCCTTCGGGCCGTATGTTCGATACGCAGTTTCTTCTTTCATCGGTCAGCCCCACTGCTGGTGCATAAGTAAGATATGCACTCATGCTGTCGGGCGAGCTTAAACCAGGTCGTTCACCAATCAGTATCAAAGATAATTTTGCGTTGAGTAAGCTACCTGTTTCATCGCTGATAGCCACACGTCCACCTTCTATTAAACACAAAGGTGCAAGTTGCAACCGATGATAATACAACCGCTCTGTCAGCAGTTGCAAAACGGGTATTGCATGACGGTTTATGGCTTCTGCCGATAAGCCATCGGCAATGCTGATGCACACATCATATTTTTTGTTCGAACTCGTCAGCATTGACTTTATAGAGGCCTCATCTAAGCATCTGCCAAGGTCAGGTCTTTGCAAATAAACAGACCGGTCGCTGGCTTTGCTTTTTACCAATACAT
>CAZZZH010000140.1:0-11379 GCA_964658445.1 Ilyomonas sp. | reverse complement strand
TTTACTTCACATCAGTTGTGAGTATAAAAACAACGAGCTAACGATGCTGAAAGATGCCTTGGCAACAAGCGCCGAAATGTTAGAGAAAGCTGGCTTTTCTAATGTGGAGGCATACGACAGTAATCAATCGCCAGGACAGGGCATTCACGAAATGGGAACAGCACGCATGGGCAAAGATTCCAAGACTTCGATGCTCAATGGCAACAACCAGGTATGGGCTGCAAAGAACGTGTTTATTACTGACGGCTCGTGCATGGTAAGCACGGCTTGTCAGAATCCATCCTTAACGTATATGGCACTAACGGCGCGTGCGGCTGATTTCGCCGTAAGTGAATTGAAGAAACAGAATTTATAATCATCGTTCATCTTACTACTTGATACAATTCAAATCATGAAACGGAAGATTGTCGTTGTCGGAAGTTCCAACACCGATATGGTGATTAAAACAAAGCATCTGCCCTTGCCAGGCGAAACCGTGTTGGGTGGAAATTTTCTTATGAACGCGGGCGGAAAAGGAGCCAACCAGGCAGTGGCAGCCGCACAGCTAAATGGTGAGGTTGTATTCATTGCTAAAGTCGGCAATGACCTCTTTGGAAAGACAGCCAGAGAAGGGTTTGAGAAAGAAGGCATCAACACTGAGTTTGTGTTTACCGATGAGGCACATGCTTCAGGCATCGCTTTAATCACCGTTGATGAAAAAGGAGAAAATTGCATTGCTGTTGCGTCCGGTGCAAACGCTGCATTGGATATCGATGATATCAACAAAGCGATTTCTGCTATTGAAGAAGCGGCGATTATTTTACTTCAATTGGAGACACCTCTTGCCACTGTTGAACAAGTGATACAGATTGCTTTCGAAAAAGGAAAGAAAGTGATATTAAATCCTGCACCTGCCTTGCCTTTGCCGGGTGATATTTACAAGCACTTGTTTTTAATTACACCAAATGAAAAAGAAGCTTCCATGCTCAGTGGCATTGACGTTTGTGATAAAGACAGCGCACTAAAAGCAGCACAGTATTTTATAGAAAGAGGAACTCAACATGTCATCATTACATTAGGAAAAGAAGGTGCCTTATTTTATGATAATAATAATGCCATTATCATTCCTTCACCTGCAGTTGAAGCGGTCGATTCGACTGCTGCGGGCGATGTGTTTAATGGTGCATTGGCAGTGGCTTTGGCGGAAGGAAAAGAAATAAGGGAAGCCATTCGCTTTGCCAATGCAACAGCAGCTTTATCCGTCACCAAACTCGGCGCGCAATCATCAGCGCCCAGCCGAAATGAAGTAGATATGTTTCTGCAAAAAATAGGTCAAATACAATAAGCGATTCTTATGTTCATCGTACCTTCTTATGGCATCGCCGTTTTATTCTGCATCATCACCATGCTATGCTGGGGCTCGTGGGCAAACACGCAAAAGCTGGCAGTAAAAACTTGGCGCTTCGAATTGTTTTATTGGGATTATGTGATTGGCATCTTATTGCTTTCCCTGCTCTTTGCGTTTACATTAGGCAGCAGCGGAACAGCAGGCAGAAGCTTCGTTGCCGACCTTCAGCAAGCCGACCAAAGCAATATCATCAGTGCTTTTACAGGTGGTATTGTGTTTAACGCCGCCAACATTTTACTGGGTGCTGCCATCAGCATTGCGGGGCTTGCGGTTGCGTTTCCGGTAGGCATTGGCATTGCCTTGGTGCTGGGCGTTTTTGTCAATTATTATGCTACGCAAAAAGGTGACGCAGTTTCTTTATTCATTGGTGTGCTTCTGGTTATTATTGCCATCGTTTTAAATGCAATTGCTTATAAAAAGAAAGGCATCAATAGCACCATCACTACAAAAGGCATTGTTCTTTCTGTGGTTGCAGGTGTGCTTATGTCTTTCTTCTATCGCTTCATCGCAGCAGCGATGGACCTTGACAATTTTGCATCGCCTGCCGTTGGTAAAATGACACCTTATACCGCAGTGGTTGTATTCTCGGTTGGCATATTCGTTTCTAACTTTCTGTTCAATACCATCATGATGCGTAAGCCGGTAAACGGTGCTCCGGTGAGTTACAAAGATTATTTTGCCGGAGGCTTCAGCACGCATCTCATTGGTATTCTCGGCGGATTGATCTGGGGCATTGGTAACTCGTTCAACTTGCTGGCATCGGGCAAAGCAGGACCTGCTATTTCATATGGTTTGGGACAAGGTGCTACTTTAGTTGCCGCCTTATGGGGCGTGTTTATCTGGAAAGAATTTTCACCGTTTACACCAACTACAAGAGGTTTGATTGGGGCTATGTTTTTCTTTTTTCTTGCAGGTATTGGGTTGATTATTTATGCGGGTTTATGAACTGATAATAAAGTGAAATGGCAATCTGAGTTAGTTCATAAGACTCTTATTCTGTCTTATCGTTTTTAAGGCGAAAATTTCAAAACGACTTATGCTAAAACCTCTTGTTTTTCTAGCGCTTTTCTTCTTAATCGCTTTCCTGCCAAGAGAAAAAGAAGCTACTCCTGTACCTGTCATCTTCGATACAGATATGGGTCCTGATTATGATGATGCTGGCGCCATCACAGTCTTGCATGCGTTTGCCGATAGTAATAAAATCAATATTCTCGCTACCATAGCAAGTACAAAATACGAAGGCGTTGCCGCTGTATTAAATGTGTTCAATACCTACTTTAAAAGACCCGGTATACCGATCGGTGTGCCTAAAGGAGAAGCAATAGATCAGCGCGACTGGCAGCATTGGACCGATACCTTGATTGCAAACTATCCGCATGCTATCAAAAGGAACAGCGAAGCGGAAGATGCAGTAACGCTGTACCGAAAGTTGTTAGCCAAACAGCCTGATAATAGTGTTACCATCATTACCGTTGGTTTCTTAACCAATATTGCAAACTTATTGCAGTCGAAGCCGGATGTTTATTCATCATTAAACGGTATCGATCTGGTGAAGAAAAAAGTAAAGCAACTGGTATCTATGGCAGGCAAATTTCCCGAAGGAAAAGAGTTCAACGTATTTAAAGACGCACCTGCTTCCCAGTATGCATTTGCTCACTTTCCGAAGCCAGTTTATTTCTGTGGTTTTGAGATTGGCGAACAAATCAAATGCGGGCTGCCACTGATTCACAACGATGCAATACAACACGATCCGACAAAAGATGTGTTCCGAATTTCCATACCACAAGCGGCTGAAGACAGTGCCGGCAGAAAGAGTTGGGATGAAGTCACTACGTGGCTTGCCATCACTGGAGTTCAATCTTATTACAATGTTCAGAAAGGCAATATTATGGTAGCAAAAGATGGCAGCAATACCTGGAATAAAGGAGGCAAAAACCAATATTATTTCGTTGATAAAAATTCTGCAGCTAAAGTGCAGGCAATCATTGATCAGTTAATCATGCATCAACCAAAAAACCACTAAAATAACCGCACTTTATTTCAATAGTTAAGCAGTAGAAAACCTCCCAATACTAAAAGGCGACAGATCAAAAGGAACAGTCTTCTCCAACGCCATATCTGCTAATATTTTTCCTGTTAAGGAAGAGAATTTAAAGCCGTGCCCTGAACAAGGGCTGCCAATGATAATGTTCTTGTTCTGCGGATGATAGTCGATGATAAAATGTTCGTCTGGTGTGTTGGTGTACATGCAAACAGCAGCGTAATGAAACCGTGCTTCTATGTTCAGGTAATGTTTTATAATGTCATCCATTGCCGCCCTTTCTTCATCACCGATGTGCTGGGATAAAAGATGGGGCTGTATCGGCATTCCCGCATGATGGTTGGCGATTTTAATTCCATCGCCCAGATCAGGAAATCCATAAAATGTTTTGCCCTGTTCATACTCCCAGATATAAATGGGTAAAGCATCCGGCATGAGCGCCGCCTGTAGAGAAGGATTTATATTGGTATACCAATACAACACCTGCCGTTCTATTGCCAAAGGCAGGTCCAGATCAGGAAGCAATTCACCCAGCCAGGCACCTGCACTAACAATTAATTTCCGGGTACGATAACTGCCTTTGTCGGTAATAATTTCAACATTTTTATCCCTCGCTTTAATCTCCGTTACACGTTCGTTGTACAACAGCAAAGCGCCGTTGTTTTTGGCTAAAGAAAGATTGGCGACGATACATTCTTCCGGAAATAAAATACCCGCATCTTTCTCCAGTACACCTACTGTTTTATCATCGGTTTTCAAGGCAGGAAATCGTTGCCGGATGATTTCGCTCTCCAGGTATTCATAAGCAATGCCGTGTGTTTTAGCGCTCAGTTCGGCACCTTTTACAACACCTGTATCAGCCACGCCCAGCATCAATCCGCCGGTTTTCAAAAACAATTGTTTACCCCATGCTTTTTCCAGTTCGTCCCACAACGTATATGCTTCTTTTACCAGTGGCACATACATCGGGCTTTCATGGTAAGCCTGCCTGATGATGCGGCTTTGCCCGTGCGAAGAACCAAAGGCATGCGGTGGCATAAATCTGTCTATTCCACACACCGTATAGCCCGTCTTCGACAAGTGGTATAATGCCGAACTGCCGTTAGCACCAAGCCCTAATACAACAACATCAAAAATCATAAGCCTGTTCTGTTTCTAAACAAAAATATCATTTGCGTTTGTCTACCAATACTACCCAATCTTTCTTTAGGGTATCCACTAAAAGAATACGAGTGCTATATCCATTCATAGGCACTTTTATGGTACTAACATCAGGGTTTTTATAGGTAAATATTTCGCTGGTAAGCAGATCAGTTAAGGTAAATGCATTTGCTCTGTTTTTCAACACCTGTCGCAGGTCCAATAAAGCGTTATCAGCAGAGGCGTCCATGTTCACCACCGTAATGATATCTTCCTTATCATCGCCTCGATGAAAGGCAGTCATGGTAGCGGCAGGCGATAAGGTAATGTTATCCATCGAAGTATTCCGCAAACAGGCATGGGAATACCGTATCGCTGCCAGGCGCTGGTAGAAAGGAAATAAACTATCCTTGTCTTGCGATTGTATAGACTTGTCCCGTTCAAACGTGGGATGCTTTCGCGAAGGTGTTGTTGCAACACCAACCTCTTGCCCGTCGTAAACCAATGGAATACCAGGCAAGGCAAACGTAAGTGCTGCCGCCATTTTCGTTCGTTCCAGTCCTTGCGAAAGAATGAGACGTGGCAAATCATTATTCTCTATAAAGCGTAAGCGCAGGTGTGTAGAATCGCCGTTTCTGAACAAGGCTTTTCGCAACAATTGACCGCGTTTCCCGGTAACCGGAAAGCTAAAAATAACGAGGTTATTTGCCGTGTTATAATCATATTGCCAGCTCCATTGCGATACCCAACTGGTGTCGGCTGTCCAGTCGAAAGCTGCATCAAAGCCTTTGGTATAAGTGCTTTTCATTGCACCTTTATCTTCGGCTAACAACAGTAGGTCGGGCTTTACACTTTTTAGCTCTTGCTGCAGGCGTTTGCCGAAGGGGGGCTGTCTTGCATTCACGCCCCACACTGCATCAAAACGGTAACCGTCAATGTCAAACTTATCGATCCAGTATTGGCAGGCTTCTATCATCCATTGCTGTACTTCAGGGTTAGCATAATTTAAGTTCACTAAGTCGTCCCAGAAATAATATACAAAGCCTTTGTCATCTTTATGGTATTGCGATGAATACATGGCACCATCATTCGTATGGTGCTGGTAGAAATTATAGTAATGCGAGTCAGTTCCGTACGCAGCGCAATCTTCTGCGTACGGATGATGGATCGAAGTATGATTGGGCACAAAATCAAACAACACACGCAAGCCTAAAGCCTTCGCCGTGGTTATTAAATGTTGTAGTTGCGCTTCAGTTCCCAGGTCATCGCGCAGCGAAAAATAATCAGTTACTTCATAGCCCTGTCCTTTATCATCACATTGCATCAAAGGCTGTAGCCAGATGGCGGTCACGCCCAGGCTCTTTATCTCCGGCAGCTTCGCCGTTATGTCATCATAAGTAGCATTTTTTACAAACGCAAAAGGCGTTATCTCATACAGAATCGCACTGTCTATCCATGCGGCATGAGAGGAATCCATATCGAACGCCTGTAGCTTCTTTTCAGATCGGGTTACATAGGTCTGGAAGCGCGCTGTGTCTTTGCCGGAGCTGACAGAAAGATTGAAATAGTAAACACCCTTCCCTGCAGGTATTTGCACGCTTGCGGTTGAATCCATCGCGTCATTAATTTGTACCGCGGCAGGGTTTCTTTTATCCTCTGTCCATTGATAGTTCAGTTTCTTCCACGGGTTCGAAAGAAGGGCTGCATGCAATACCACCGTATTGTTATTAACCACCGCATACGGCTTTATCACCGGTGTCGGATGATAACCCAACTGTAATACCACAGTGTCAGATTGCACAGTTTTACCATCTTCGTTTGCCGTTACCCAAATGTGGTTCTTATCATCATGCAGGGAAAGCGAAAAAGAGAAGGAATGGTCTTTCTCAACAGCAACCGTAAACGTTCTCATATCCTGGTGCACCGTTACTTTTTTCGCCTTCATGCCAACCAACGATCCTTGTATCGTTTGCTGCGGCAGCCATGCAACGGCATCTCTGGTGTGCAGCACAATAGAAGCAGCCTGTGCCTGGCAGCAACAGGATAAGCTAACAATAAAAAAAAGCAGAGCGGTTTTATTCATGAATTCTATTTTGTGCCAACAAACACGGTGAGAAGGTAATGCATCGGTGCAGAATAAAGCACATATTATTATACGAAGCAGAAAGGTGATTTCCTTTTTGTTACGTATTTATGGGCAGGCAAGAATATTTTATAAACTGGCAACGGAATGATAGCAGCGGAAACACAACCTCATTTCAAACCAAGACTGGGTTTATTAGATGCCACCATGATTGTCGCCGGCAGCATGGTAGGCTCCGGCATTTTTATCGTGAGTTCTTATATGGTTCAGGATGTAGGTAGCGCCGGCTGGCTCGTCTTCGCCTGGGTATTAACAGCGTTGATGACCGTTGCAGCCGCTTTAAGTTTTGTAGAGCTAAGCGCCATGTTTCCCAAAGCTGGGGGCACGTATGTGTATTTAAAAGAAGCCTACAACCCGCTGATTGGTTTTCTCTATGGGTGGAGTTTTTTTACCGTCATACAAACCGGTATGATCGCCGCTGTGGGTGTCGCCTTTAGCAAGTTTGCTGCTTATATTTTTCCCTCGCTCAGCGAAAGCCATATCCTCTTTCATACTCAGTTTCTCGATGTATCAGCAGCGCAGTTGTTTGGCATTGTGCAGATCATCTTATTAAGTTATGTAAACACGCGCGGCATACAAACGGGCAAGATTATACAGGATGTGCTCACTGTTATCAAGCTCCTCATGCTGCTGGCGGTTATTGTCTTTGGTTTCCTGCTTGCTTTTAATAAAGATATCTGGCATGCCAACTGGCAGCATCCCTTCGCCATCCGGCGTCATTCCGCCAGCCTGCCGGGCTACGATGGCGTGCACAACTACTGGACAGACGTAACCGGCTTTTCCATCTTTGGCGCCATTGCTGCCGCAATGGTGGGCGCTATTCTTACCTCCGATGCCTGGTATGGCATCACCTTTATTGCCGGCGAAGTAAAGAACCCCAAGCGCAATGTCGGTCTCAGTTTGTTTCTCGGTACGCTAATCGTCACCACCTTATATTGCCTGTGCAATGTGGTGTACCTCGCGGTACTTCCCTTGGGCAACTCACCTGCCGACACGCAGAGCATTGCTTTTGCTGCGGAAAACCGCGTGGGCGTGGCGGCCGGGCTGCAGATCTTCGGCGCCCACAGTGCCGTGGTCATTGCTTTTTTAATCATGCTATCCAATCTTGGCTGCAACAATGGCTTGGTTATCTCCGGCGCACGCGTGTATTATGCCATGGCGCAGGATGGCTTGTTTTTCAAAACCATTGGTAAGCTCAACAAAGCCGCGGTACCTGCTAATGGCATCTGGCTGCAGTGCCTTGTCGCCATCCTGCTTTGCCTCAGCGGCAAGTATGGCGACCTGCTCGATTATATTTCTTTCGTCGTCATGCTCTTTTATGTCGTTACCATTGCCGGCGTGTTTATTCTTCGCAAAAAACGCCCCGATGCAGACCGTCCGTTCAAAGCCTTTGGCTACCCGGTGCTGCCCGCAGTGTACATGATTCTCGCTTCTATCTTCAGCATTTCACTTATTATTTACCGTCCCGATTTTACCTTGCGTGGCTTACTCATCGTGCTTGCCGGCATACCTGTTTATTACCTCATCATTGCCCGCAAAAAGGGAAAGTCATTTATCGGGATGAATAACGATGAATAGCGTGGTTGCAGTCGCTTTGTCATTAGAAGTTCTACTTACTTCTGTTTAGTATTTTCCTGGCAAATCGCTATTACCAGTCCTTCACAAATTCTTAAACGCTATCGCTCATACCGGCATGTCCACACGACCATTATACCAACCTTTGTTTTGACTACAACAAAAGTAGATTTGGTTACTTCGATTCTTAAATTGTTGCTGACCTTGCACCTATAAAAAAATAAAATGAAAATAGTAATCACAGGCTCAGTAGGGCATATCAGTAAACCGCTCGCAAAAGAGTTGGTGCAGAAAGGACATTCGGTTACCATTATCAGCAGTAAAGCCGAAAGAATAAGCGAAATTGAAAACATGGGCGCTCATGCCGCCATCGGTTCATTAAACGATGCAGACTTTTTATCTTCTGCTTTCAAAGGCACAGATATCGTGTATTTAATGGAGCCGCCCTTCAATTTCTTTGACCCTAACCCAAACATAGATGAGTATTGGTTGACCATTGCCAAAAATTATGTGCAAGCCATTCAGCAGTCGGGCGTAACCAAAGTGATACATCTCAGCAGCATTGGCGCGCATACCGACAAGGGCGTTGGAATGTTGGCCACTCACCATTGGGTAGAAAATATTTTGGGCGAATTGCCGGATCTTGTTTCCATTAAAACGATGCGACCGGTTGGTTTTTACTATAATATGTTTGCCTTTATGAATTCAATAAAAACACAGGGTGCAATTGTGCAGAACTACAAAGCCTCCTACAAAGAACCCTGGGTTTCGCCATTAGACATCGCAAGTGTAATTGCCGAAGAAATGGAATCACCGTTTGAGGGCAGAAAAATCCGCTACATCGCCAGCGATGAATTGACGAGCGATGAAGTAGCAACTATATTAGGCGAAGCAATTGGCAAACCCGATTTGAAATGGATAGCCATTCCCGACGAACAATTCTTGACTGGTTTGTTAGCAGCCGGCTTTAATCCTTCCTTAGCAAAAGGCCTAATCGAAATGAATATCGCCAGGCATGGTGATGGAACATTATTTGCCGATTATAACCAACACAAACCAACATTAGGGAAAGTAAAGCTGGCGGCTTTTGCAAAGGAATTTGCGGCTGTATATAATCAACAATAATTGTTTTTATAAGTGACCAACAAACAACCATACAGAATTAAAACCATTAGCGAATTTCACCAGTTTAGAGGATTGCCTAAGCCCGAGCATCCTTTAATAAGCGTGATCGATTATGCTTCTATCAGGCATTCGCCTGAAAATAATTCAACTAGTTGGGTGCTAGATTTCTATTCTATTTCCCTTAAAAGAACTTCTGTTGCCAAAATGAAATACGGTCAGCAGCAATATGATTTTGACGAAGGCGTAATGTTTTTTATAGCACCCAATCAGGTTTTTAGTGTTCAGGTAGATAAAAATGCACCTCCGGTACATACCGGGTGGCTATTACTTATTCATCCCGATTTTCTTTGGAACACACCATTAGCCAAACTTATAAAGCAATATGAATACTTTGACTATTCAGTAAACGAAGCCCTGTTTCTTTCCGAAAAAGAAGAAGCAACAATCAACAACATTATTCAAAATGTTCGGCAGGAATATCATTCAAACATCGACCTGTTCAGTCAACGCATCATCATCTCTCAGTTAGAAACCTTGTTCAATTATTCTGAAAGATTTTATCAACGCCAGTTTATTACCCGCAAAATAACCAATCATCAAATTCTCGACCGCTTAGAAAAATGGCTGAGTGATTATTTCAACAGCGACGATTTGGCAACAAGGGGTTTGCCGACGGTTCAAAAAATTTCGGAAGAATTATATATTTCACCGGGCTATTTAAGTGGACTGCTCAAAGTACTGACAGGACAAAGCACCCAGCAACACATTCACAACAAGCTGATAGAAAAAGCAAAAGAAAAATTATCGACCACCGGCTCATCGGTAAGCGAAATTGCTTACGAATTAGGGTTCGAACATTCCCAATCGTTTAGCAAACTTTTTAAAACAAAAACTAATTTTTCACCGTTACAATTTCGGGAATCCTTTAGCTAGCACTCTTCATTTCCGGCACCTTCTTTTTTTCGAAGTAGTGTCTCCACCACGGCAGATTATTGGAATCAACAAAAAACTTCTTCTCTACTCACATTTACTAAAATCCAGCATCATCTATCCGCCAGCCATTTCTTTCTCCACCGCTTCCTTCGCCTTCACCATTATTTCCAGGTCATAGATACCACGAATGCCGCTAAAGCCTACCGACAGTTGCGTGCCATCCCGAAGCACCAGTCGCTGTCCGCCTTCCCAACCGATAAAGTCAGGCGCTTCAATCCCAAAGTCCTCCACTTCACCGGCAAAGTATTTCTTTTCAAACTCGCCCGTTTTCAAACCCGTTATCAACACCTGGCTCGCCTTCGTCCATGCCACCCGGTAGGCTTCACGTGCCCGTATCCGGTAGGTTCCATACAGTTTGCCCCACACGTTGCCATCGGCGTCAATTATGCACGCAGCGCAGTTACCATTGGCTATCCGTTCATCTTCCGGGTTCTGCAGGTAGCCGGGTATCCGCTTTTCTATTTCCACAAACAGGCGGCTTATAAAATCACTAAGTTCCTCTGGCTGCATACGCTAAAGTTTAAGGCTGCAAGATAAACCGCTGCATCATATCGAAAGTCCTACGTCTCCGCAAATCATATAACTCAAACGCCCCGGCGGTAACTTCCAACCTTGCCCTCTTATTGATAAATCACTCCGTTTACATTTTACTCCAAACTACTTCCCGATACATACTCTCCACGCACTTCCATAAACCGCCCCGGTGCTTTTACCAAAATCCAAATTCAATCTCTCTTCCTTCCTCCTCTCACTTAAATAAAACAGAGACAAAAATCCGACTCACCCGAAACGTATCGTTCCCGTGTGCTTCTTTCCCTCTTCCAAACGTTTCGTTCTTTGTTCGTCGCCCTCAATTCTATCCTCATTTCGCTCTCATCCATCATCATTCCACTCAATTCTATTTGCATTTCGCTCTCATCTATAGTCATTCTGCTTAATTCTATCACCATTTCGCTATCATCTATCACCACTGTA
>CAZZZH010000139.1:0-11422 GCA_964658445.1 Ilyomonas sp. | reverse complement strand
CACTCTTTCCGGCGTTGCTGCTCCGCCAGTTGCGAAGCGCCCCGTTTCTTCACCGCATCAGCATCGTTTTGCAGCGCCGCTGCCACCGCCGCGCTATCGGCTGCCGGGTCTATCTTTTTTTGGGTAAGGTAGGGTTGCAGCGGGCTGGTGCCGGGCGGGTAGCTGTTGTGGGTTTTCAGCATGTCCTGCACCAGTTTTGCCCGGGCGGCAAACTTGCCGGGATAAACAATTTTACCGTTTGCCAAAACCGTAACGCCCCACTCACCCAGGCTCCTTGTTTGTCCTGAATACAACGCTTTCAGGTACCGCAGCTCGTCGCGCAGGTGCAGCCAGGGCAGCTTCATGGCCTGGCGGCGCTGTTGTGTGCACAGTTCGCTTTGTGTTTTTTGGGTAATGTTCTGTTCCTGCTGCTGTGCCGCCGCAAGGGCTGCCGACTGCAGGGTGGGAATGTCTATTTTCTGCGCTGCCAGAAACGGAAGCAGCGGGCTTTGGCTGCCCAGCGAGGTATGATAGGTAACGATGTTGCTCCATAGTTTCTGTTGCCCTGCAAAACCGGCAGGGTAAACAAGGTGTGCCATAAAAAAAGAAGGTTGTAAAGAATGGTTGCTTTTTTTTCCGGGATTAAATGTAGAAAAAAGAAGGGAAATGAAAGCCGTCAAAACGGCTGAAGCGTGCCCTTTCCTTTAACAAACATTTGCGCAACGCAGTATAGAATTTCTGGTCTCTTATGCGTGCTTTGCCATATCTGCTTATTTTTATCACTTTGAATGAAGACAGTCAAAAAGATTTTGAACATCACCGGGCGTGTGCTGCTGGCAATATTTGCCTTGCTGCTGCTGGTGTGGCTGCTTATTCAAACCTCGCCGGTACAGAACTATATTATTGGAAAAGTAACGGCAAAGCTTTCTAAAGACCTGCACACCGAAGTGCGTATTCAGCACATTAGTCTTTCTCTTTTCGATAAACTCAATTTAGAAGGTACGCTGGTACGAGACCAGCATAAAGACACGCTGCTGTATGCCGGCGCCCTGAAAGTGCGCATCACCGACTGGTTTTTTATTCGAAAGAATTTGGTGATTAAGTATGTGGGGCTGGAAGATGCTTATATCAATCTTCACCGCCGGGATTCTACCTGGAACTACCAGTTTATTGCCGACCATTTCGCCTCGGACGATACTACAACTTCTACGGATAACCAGCCATTGCGTTTGGGGCTGGAGAAGGTAGATTTAAAGAATGTCAACTTTGTTCAAAACGATGAATGGGTCGGGCAAAAGATGCAGGCGAAGGTGGGAAGTTTATTGCTCCAGGCAGATTCGGTAGACCTGGATAAGAACCGGTTTGTGGTTTCCTCTATTGACCTTGACAAACCCTTGTTTGCGCTTTACGATTTCGATGGCTTCCGTCCCGATAGTCTGCGACCGAAATCTGTAGATACGGGAATGTATTTTAATGCCGGTGGATTGCAGTTGGTTATCAAAAAAATCAATCTTACTAATGGCACTTTTATTAGTGATATCCAGGATACGCTGCCCGTGAATTCCTATTTCGATGGCGAGCATATCAACATTAGCAAGCTGAACGGCACCATCAATAATTTTTCTTTTTTAGAAGATACGATGAAAGGAGAGGTAAACCTTTCTGCCCACGAGAGAAGCGGCTTTGAGCTCAAAAAATTAAAAGCGAATGTGAGGCTGACGCCGCAGATTTTTGAGTTTAAAAACCTTGACCTGCGCACACCCAAAAGCCATATTGGCAACTACTACGCAATGAAGTACGACGACTTCAACGATGACATGAACGACTACATTGATAGTGTAGTGATGGATGCCAATTTTAAGAACTCGTCCGTTAGCAGTGATGACATTGCTTTCTTTGCGCCAGCTTTAAAAAACTGGAAGCGGCAGGGCGAAATTAATGGTCATTTTTATGGTAAAGTGCTCGACTTCTCCGTACCCGATTTTTTTATCCGCAGCGGCAGCAGTATGTATGCAACGGGCAGCCTGCGCATGAAAGGGTTGCCGGATATTGACCATACTACCATTATGCTGAAGGGCGGCAATGTACAGATGAATTATTCCGATCTTATCACGATTGTGCCCGAGCTAAAAGAAATTACCAGCCCCAACCTGGCTACACTGGGTTTGTTTCGCTATACCGGCAACTTCGATGGTACGCTTTACAACTTTACAGCTACCGGCAACATCAGTTCTGCTATTGGCGGTCTATATGCCAACCTAAATATGCAGCTTCCTTCGAAGGGTGAACCACGCTACAAAGGGAAGATTATTACGCAGCAGTTTGATCTTGGTAAATTCATTGACGTGCCTTCGATTGGGTTAGTTAGTTTTAATGGAAATGTATCGGGCAGCAGCTTCGACATTGCTAAGATAAAAACCAGTCTGGATGGCAATTTCAGCCAGTTTGCTTTCAACAACTATACGTATTCGAACATCGATTTTAACGGCAATATCCAGAACCGTTTTTTTAACGGCGATCTTAAAATCAGTGATCCGAATTTCGATTTTACAAGTAATGTAGAAATTGATCTTACACAGGCGCAGCCGAAGTTTAATGTGCTTGGCGACTTAGCTTCTTCCAATTTAAAAGCCATTCATTTTACGAATGAAAAATTTCGTCTGACCGGTTTGTTTGACCTTAACTTCCAGGGAAAGAATATTGATGAATTTCGTGGTGATGCGAAGATTTTAAACGCAGTGTTATTGCATGATTCTACCCGGCTAAGCTTCGATTCATTAACGCTCTCCTCTTATTCTGACAGCATCAACAAACGGGTGCTGTATGCACAGAGCAACGAGTTTGATGTAATGGTGTCGGGTCAGTATAGCATTCTTGATTTACCCAATAGCTTCCAGGCCTTTTTAAGTCATTATTATCCTTCTTATATCAACCCGCCGAAGACTACACCAAAGAATCAAAACTTTTCAGTGGCTATCAATACCAGAGACTTCAACAGCTATGCGCAGGTAATAGATGAGCGGCTGCATGGTTTAGATAATGTGCAGCTTACCGGAAGCGTAAACACAGAAGATTCGGGCAAGTTTGAGCTATCGGCTTATGTACCCGATTTTGGCTGGAACAACTTTGCCGTAGAGAATGCATCGTTTCGTGGCAATGGTAATTTTACAACACTTAACCTTACGGGCAATGTTGATAAGATGCAGGTAAGCGACAGCACTTATTTTCCCAACACTAAGATGAGCATACAATCGCAGAACGACCATTCTGTGGTGCACATACAAACCAGCGCCAACAACACACTAAACGATGCGCAACTGAATGCGGATATTTATACATTGCCCGATGGTGTAAAGGTTGACTTTCAGCCTTCTTCTTTTATTATCAACGAAAAAAAATGGAACCTCGAACAGCAGGGTGAAGTTGTTATCAGGAAAGGATATGCCACGGCGCAAAACGTAAAGTTTGTACAAGGCTTCCAAGAGATTACCATTGAGCCTGATGACACGCAGGAGAAGAAAGGCAATAGCCTGGTAGTGCGTTTAAAAGACATTAACCTCGGCGATTTTATGCCCATCTTCACGAAAGAGCCGCGCATAGAAGGCGTTGCCAACGGCGAAGTTTATTTGAGTGATTTCTATGGAAACTTTCATGCAGAAGCCGATGTGAAAGCAGAAGAGTTCCGGCTGAATAACGACTCCATTGGTGTTGTGAATGCAAATGCGGCATATAATATCGCCAGCGGAAATATTGACTTTTCCGGGCGCTCAGAAAATGAAGCTTACAACTTTGATGTAAACGGCGGCATCAACATAAAAGATACAACCGGCGCGGGAACCAATATTTCCATGCATCTTAACAAGACGAAGATTGGTATAGTCAATATGTTTCTGAGCGACTTATTTAGCAACATTACAGGGCTTGCCACCGGCGACCTGTCCGTTGTCAGCAACAAAACCGGATTGAATTTAGGCGGTAATGTTATGGTTGAAAAGGCAGGTCTGCTGGTCAATTATACACAGGTTCATTACAACATAGATTCTGCACATTTTATTTTCAATGATAATGGAATTGACTTTGGGAAATTTATTATCAAGGATGATTACAACCGCACCGGAACGGTAAGAGGAAAATTGTATGAACATGGATTCAGTAATATGCAGTACGACTTTGATATGACTACTGATAAGATGCTTTTAATGAACACCACGGCAAAAGACAACCAGCAGTTTTATGGTCGCGCTATCGGCAGAGCCACGCTAAGCCTGAAAGGTCCGCAGGATAATATGAAAATGAGCATTGTTGGCTCGGTGAACGATACTACGCACATCTTCATACCTACTGATAACAGCAGTAAAAGTTCGGAAGCCGATTTTGTTGTGTTCAAGCATTATGGAACTTTACAGCAGACTGACGATAACAACGACCAAAGTAACCTGAGCATAGACCTCGACCTAACAGCTAACAACCAGGCGCAGATTGATGTGATACTCGACCCGGTAACGGGAGACGTTATCAGAGCAACCGGCAATGGAAGATTACAGATAAAAGTGCCTGCCACCGGCGATATGACCATGAAAGGCAGGTATAATATCGAACGTGGGAAATATGATTTCAATTTCCAGTCTTTACTTAGCCGCCCATTTGAATTATTGCCTGATGGCTATATTGAATGGAATGGCGACCCATATGATGCCGATATACATATAGACGCTCAGTACACGGCAGAACGGGTAAGTATTAATGATTTAATCAGCAACCAGAGTCTCTTTACTACTGGTCAAGGCGGAAGCAGTATTGGTAATGCTTTCAGTAATGTTTCGGGTTACCGCGGAGACGTGTATGTTATCGCCCAGCTTCGCGACAAACTAACACAACCCAAGATTACTTTCCGACTCGATTTCCCGCAAGGAAGTGCCATCAAAAACGATAACAACTTTAACCTCTTTCTCGCTCGTCTGCAAAGCGACGACAACGAAATGCTGAAGCAGGTTACCTATCTAATCGTCTTTAATTCTTTTGCACCTTATGGCGAAGTTACCGGTGCGGCTACCAATCCATATTCGCTGGGCGTAAACACGCTTTCGCAAAAGATTACTTCTGAAGTAAACAGGATCATTGGCAATTTACTATATAAAATCACCGGCGATAAAAACCTTCAGCTCGACATCGCAGCTTCTACTTACAGCAGTTCCAGCGTTACGGGTGCGGCTTACACAGGCGTGCTAGACCGTCAGCAGATTGGCATTAAAATCAATAAGAGTCTGCTGGATGGCAAAGTTATCATCACATTTGGCGGCGACTTCGACTTTGGTCTCAGCACTGCGACTACTTCGCAAAACAGCAATTTCCAGTGGCTGCCCGATGTGTCCGTTCAAATTGTGCTGTCGAAAGACAGGAAACTGCGGGTAGTTATCTTTAACCGCAGCAGCCTTAGCAACGATGGCACTACTACATCGCTGGGCAGGCGCAACCGGCAGGGCGTTAGCCTCAGTTATACCAAAGACTTTGAAAGGCTGAGAGATTTGTGGCAGCGAAAGCAAAAAAGCATTACCAACAAATGATAACCGGCAAAACGTATGAGGCAAAAAATGATCTTTTTTGTTTTGTCAGTCATGTTACTGGCTCGTGCAAACAGCCAGTCTGTTCATTTTGAAACCCTTTCCTGGCAACAGGCATTAGGGAAAGCCAGGAAGGAAAACAAAATGCTGTTTGTGGAAGTGTTTACTAGCTGGTGCACTTACTGCAAACAGATGGAACACGAAGTTTTTACTACAGATGAAGCCGGTAATTTTTATAATCAGCATTTTATCAATGTAAGATACGACGCACTAAAAAGCGATGGCATTCAAATCCGTAAAAGCTATGCCTTAATTGGCTTACCTATGTTTTTGTATTTAGATCCAAATGGATTGGTAGTAAAGAAAACAGTTGGTTTTCAGAACAAAGAAACATTTATCGGCAATGGCGATTCGGCTGTTTCCCTTTTGCAAAAAAAACAAAACACGGCTTCTGCAAAAGAACAGCCTTAAGTAATTGATTGAGCTGACAGGCTGTAATAATATAGGCCTCCGGAATTTTTATAGTACTAATAGCAATTTCTTACCAAATTAAGTTTCGATAATCTCTAACTTTCCTATACATTTGCCGCCACTTTAAAATACCGTACTTGAACGGTACAATAAATTTAGTATTACGATGTCTTATTTAACAACAGAAAGAAAAGCGGAAATTTTCTCTACCTACGGCGGCACTGCTGCCAACACGGGCTCTATCGAAGCCCAGATTGCATTACTGACAGAACGCATACTGGATATTTCAAAGCATTTGCAGACCAACAAAAAAGATTTTTCTACCAACCGTGGTTTGCTACAGTTAGTAGGAAAGCGTAAACGGTTGCTGACTTATATGCAGAAGCACGACCTTCAGGGTTACCGCTCTTTACTTGAAAAGTTAGGACTTAGAAAATAAGCAGCGATGTTATCAATACATTCATTCCCAACCGGCATTTTTCCTGTTGGGAATGCTTTTTTATAACAACTGCATCCGCCTTGCCACGACACATTATTCATTCAGAAACCGGACTCCTATTGATTATCATTTGCACTGCCGGTTTTTTCAAAACAGATTTTATTTATGCTGACTCAACCGAAGAGTGTAACATTTGATTTAGGTAACGGCCGCGAAGTAACGATTGAAACCGGCAAGCTCGCCCGACAGGCAGATGGTGCAGTTACGGTAAGGCAGGGAAACTGTATAGTTCTCGCCACTGTAGTTGCTAACAAAGAACCCAGAGAAGGTCAGGATTTTTTCCCGCTTAGCGTTGACTACCAGGAAAAATTTGCTTCCGCAGGTCGTATTCCAGGCTCTTTCTTTAAGCGCGAAGCTCGTTTGAACGATTACGAAATTTTGACCAGCCGTTTGGTTGACCGCGCGTTGCGCCCTTTATTCCCCGACGATTATTATTGCGAAGTGCAGGTGATCATTAACCTTGTATCCAGCGATATGGAAGTAATGCCGGATGCATTGGCTGGTTTAGCTGCATCAGCAGCACTGGCAGTTTCCGATATTCCTATTAAAGAGATGTTGTCTGAAGTGCGTATTGGGCGTGTAGACGGACAGTTCATCGTCAATCCATCGCGCAGCGAAATGGAAAATTCTGATCTTGAATTCATCATTGCGGCTACTGAAAAGAACCTGATGATGGTAGAAGGCGAAGCCAAAGAGTGCAGCGAAGAAGATTTGATAAAAGCTTTGGAACTGGCGCACGAAACCATCCGCGTGCAGATAAAAGCGCAACACGAACTTCGCGATCTGGTTGGCATTACTACCAAACGCGAATACAAAGTGCCCGAGCAAAACGAAGCTTTGAAAGAAACGGTAAAAGCTTACGCAAGCAATAAGATTTATGAGATTGCAAAAAGTGGTTTAAGCAAACACGAACGCTCTGCCGGCTTCAAAGTAATTAAAGATGAGTTGATCGCCAGCCTTGGCGAAGAAGCAACTGACGAACATAAAAAATTAGCCAAAAAATATTTCAGCGATTTAGAGTGGGAAGTAGTTCGGGATATGATACTGAACGACCGTGTTCGTTTGGATGGTCGCAAACTGGATGAAGTAAGACCTCTGGCAATGGAGGTTGATCCTTTACCTACGCCTCACGGTTCTTCACTCTTTACCCGTGGTGAAACACAATCATTAACCACCGTTACTTTAGGTACTCCTTTAGATGATTTGCTGGTAGAAAGTGCTGCTGTATCCCGCGATTCTAAATTCTATTTACACTATAATTTTCCTCCATTCAGCACGGGCGAAGTAAAGATGATGCGGGGACAAAGCCGGCGCGAAGTGGGTCATGGCAATCTTGCCATGCGCAGCTTAAAGCAAATGATGCCGGGCAGTGATTATGCCTATACCATCCGCGTGGTAAGCGATATTTTAGAATCGAACGGTTCTTCTTCTATGGCTACGGTTTGCGCTGGTTCATTAGCCTTAATGGATGCAGGCGTTCCCATCCCGAAGCATGTGAGTGGCGTGGCAATGGGTCTGATTACAAAGGAAGACAAGTATGCTATCTTAACTGATATCCTGGGTGATGAAGATCACTTGGGTGATATGGACTTTAAAGTAACCGGCACGCGCGATGGCATTTGCGGTGTGCAGATGGATATTAAAGTGGATGGTTTAAGCATGGATGTAATGCGTGAAGCGTTGACACAAGCCCGCAATGGTCGCCTCCACATTTTAGATGCAATGTATGAGTGCATACCAGAGCATCGCCCGGATGTGAAGGAACATGCACCGCGCATGGAAAAGATTATCATCGACAAAGAATACATTGGTGCCGTGATAGGACCCGGCGGCAAAGTGATACAGGAAATACAGAAAGAAACCGGAACCACCATCAACATTGAAGAAGTAGGCAATACCGGCGAAGTAAGCATCTTCGGTACGGCGAAAGAAGGCGTTGAAAAAGCGAAAGATTGGGTAATGGGCATTACCGCTGTGCCTGAAGTTGGTAAAGACTATGAAGGCACCGTAAAAAGTATTAAAGACTTTGGTGCATTTGTAGAATTTTTACCAAAAAAAGAAGGTTTGCTGCATATCAGTGAAATAAGCTGGAAGCGTTTAGAAACCATGCAAGGTGTGCTGAATGAAGGCGACAGGGTAAAAGTAAGACTAATGGAAGTAGACCCGAAAACCGGCAAGTTTCGTTTAAGCCGCAAAGCGCTGATGCCGAAGCCGGAGGGAGCTGCACCTGGCAGCAGCAATCCCGGTGGTGGAAATAGTGGCGGCGAAAGACCACCCCGC
The DNA here is from genome assembly GCA_964658445.1 of Ilyomonas sp. Classification (GTDB taxonomy): domain Bacteria; phylum Bacteroidota; class Bacteroidia; order Chitinophagales; family Chitinophagaceae; genus Ilyomonas. Next base: position 2,632 of record CAZZZH010000139.1, on the reverse strand, counting down.
GACCCGAACCGCCCGCGCCCACAGATAACCCGAGATACAAATCGCGATTCGCAATGAGCGACATGTTATAAAAAGAAAACCTCGGCATTTGCTGAGGTTTTTTAGTTTATAATTGTTGTTGTGTAAATGGAGTAGTGACGAATTTTATTTCAAAAATTTTAGGGATTTCTATATTTGAGTTTACAACCTAAATTATTTTCAAATGAAATGCTACTTGTTTTCAATAATTATATTATTTACATGCTTTCATTATTCTCAATTAAATGCTCAATCTTTTACAGAGAAAGATTTTAAGATATTAGTAAACGGAAAAGATCTTTATCATGACTCATTAATATCAGTTGAAGATTTACTTAAGCTAAAAACTGTAACCGCAAATTTTTCATGGCTTTCAATCAAATCAATAAATGTATACATAGACTTTAGAACTGATGAAGAACGTATGCATGTACTCGACGGAACTGCATCATTTTATTGCGAAGGAAACCTAATTTGTGATGAGTCACGTAAAAGAATGAAAGCGCTAAGACCAACAAATACTGTTACAATTCAAGCTTATAAAGCTACCGATAAGTCAGGTAATGAAGTTGACATACCAAATCTGTCATTAATTATAAAATAGCGTATGCTCTATTTGAAATGAACAGATCAAATAATACAGCAAACTATTTCCTTATCAAGCCACATCCGAATATTATATTTTTACTTTTGTATCAAAACAAAAAAACCTCAGCATAGGCTGAGGTTTTTTACATTTTATCCCTTCCTTACGCAGTCGGCGGCACTGCTGGCGTGCTGCTTTTCTTCTCATCATACAAAACATAATCGTTGTATTTCGCTTCATTGGTATCCTGGTACAAACTTTTGCCGATAGAAGCCAGCTCTACCAATACCGCATAGAGCGCATTGCCCAAAGTAATACGCTGCTGGGTTTGCAAATCGCGGTTTTCAATTTCGTTTTCCTGTGTGTCCATTGCCTTGTCAAAGTCTCCGGCAGTTTGCTGCAGGTTGGTCAGCATATCCTGCGTAAGACCGCGGCCCTCCAGATCGGGCAACAGTTTCGTGCCTACCCTTACTACCCGCTTGGCAAGGCGGTACAGGTTAGGGTCGCTCATTTCATCCATACCCTCAAACCCGAAGGTTTTATAATTGCCGGTTTTATGATATTGCAACTCTGCCATATTGCGGATAACGCGCACCTGCACGCGGATGCTTTCCGCAAGCTTATCCTTATCTGCCGTTGCCTCCACTACTACGCCCTGCAACTCTTCGTCGGTAGGAAAATCGTCAAAAGCATCGGCTTTTTTTGAAAATCGGCAAGGTAAGGATCGGCAATGCCGCGGGTTTTAAAATCGGTCAGGTCGCGCTGTACATCCTGATGGATGCGACCGGCTTCCTGCAGAAGCACAGCATCTTCAAAATTGTAGTTACGAACAATGGGCCTTGCTGACATAGACATTTGTTTTACTTCAGTGATAAAATTTTTGTGCGATAAAAATAAAAACGGTTTCGATAAATTTCGCTTAAAAACCCATTAAAGTTTGGCTTGCTAAGCCGCCCAGCCCGGCAGGTTGGTTAACAAAAATGAGCGCTACGCAACAGAAAAAGGAAGCTCCGTTACATTTTCCGGGCGCTCCGCTACCTTTTCCGGAGCCTCCGCAATACTTTCCGGCTGCTATTTTGACATTTTTGCTCGCTCCGTTGCCTCTTCTGGGCACTCCGTTGCCTTTTCCGGGGTAACATTGTCAGGTCGGAGTGATTTTCGGGCTTCTTGAAGTAAGAAAATGCTTCAGCGGAAACAAAGCCATTCTGCTTTTGGCGTGCTTCGTTTTTCAGTCAAAAAATCTATTCTTTTATGGATGATCCGCTAACTATTATGGGTTTTTCTTTGTTTACTTATTACGGCCATCTCATTACATAATGCTAGATTATCGCATTGAAATATTGTGGCGCTACGTAAATTTGAGAACTGTTAATTATTAAAATGAATCTTCTCCGACTTTTTGGATTTTTTAAAAAGACATTAGACAATAATCCTCATCCACAAAAGGATATTTTGCATTTGTGGGAAGACGACTATTTAATGTTGGAATTACTGCCGTATGAAAACTTGGATTTTGTAAAATTAGAGACAAGGCGTATCAATGACTTCGGACACGAGCATTTTGATGGAGCAGGATTCACTGACGTAACACCCATTGGTAACAAACCAACAAAGACAATTGAAAAACTAATTGACATTGCTGACGTAGAAAATATCATGACAAATGCTGGACTTGAAAAAGTAAGTCAATTTCATATGCAAGGGGTTGGAATTCTTGAAGGCGACAAGGCACCTTTAGGTTTTGGAACAAGCAAGTTTGCTGTAATGTGCGATAGACGAAATAACATTTTGGAGAACATCTGGATGACAGGAAAAGCAGATAGTGAAGGGAAACAAAAACTAATTAGTGCGTTACTCTCATTTGGACAAGCATTCAATTTTATTGCAGTCAATTGGTATCAAGGAGACTATTATAATTTGGTGGAGAAAGATAGTGTTGAAGAATTTGTAATAAGTAGCTGTTAATAAACGGTTGCTGTAATAGCAGCTGACATCTTTTCGTCAGCCGCTTTTCTCTTATCATCTTTT
>CAZZZH010000138.1:0-11439 GCA_964658445.1 Ilyomonas sp. | reverse complement strand
ATAGTAAGGTGAACCGAAACCACCGTAGCTGTAATTGTTCAGATAATCCCAACGGTTATACTGGCTGCCGCGGGATGAGGAATAGACAGACTCGGCAGCGACTACGTAGCCACCATCTCTGCGCATAACGATGTTCTGCAAAAAGAAATCGTTGAAGGCATATTTAGAATTGCCTTCGCTCTTGGCTTCCGTTCGTAAATCGTCGTTGAAAGGAGTGTAGGTTGTCGATATTATGCTATCGGCTTTTTTGCTGAACAAAGCCGCATACAAACCATCTACATTGCCTCGCTTGCCCTTGCTGAAAAAAGAAGCCACGAGATAGTTTTTGTTTACGTTGTCTACCTTCAGGCGAATGTCGTCAAGATAGACTTTTCCTGACGATACGCTGTACAGGCTGGCTTCTAATGAATCTCTTTTTTTACTGATGAGTGTAATGTCGGAAATATTGTCTTTTTGCGAATTGCCGTTGGCACGAATGAAAATAAGATCGCCATCGTTGTCTATATTAAACTCAGTGAGGAAATTGTTGTGCTCGGGCATATCGATATTCACTGCCGATTTGCTTAGGCGGTTCAGGTCGTTGTCGAACAACACGGTGGTGACCTGGTTGTAGGTCTGCTCTTTCGTATTGATTTTTACCGCAGCAATTTTTTGTTTGTCTTCGCTGTACAACATCGAATAGATTTTGTTGTTCATGAAGATGCTGATCTGCGTTGTGTCTAATTCTTTTTCCTCGCCAATCAGCTTGCCATCTGCATCCAGCTTTGCTGCCATGCAATAGACGATGTTTTTTTTCTGATACTGGTAAAAGACATAAAAAAAGTTGCGGTATGCTAAGATGTCGGTGTTGATGGTGCGATTGGGCAGGAAACCGAGCTTCTCGGTGCCTACCTGTTTCATGTCTTCATCGTAAATGGCAACGCTGTAACTGCCGTGATTATTCTTAAAAATGAGAAAGTGGTTGTTTAGTTTGCCTACAATATCGAAGTCGAGATTGCGTACATCGTTTTTATCGGGCTCAGAATAAACGATTGTCTGGCTTTTTGATATTAAAAAAGAAAAACCGAAGGCAACAATCAAAAGGTATTTGCGCAACATGATATGGCTCTGAATTTTACTAACAAATGTAGCTTAGAAACGGAGTTTGAAAGGCAAAGCGTACAAGGTTTTTGTTAATTTGAGAGCTACCTGCTTTTACTAACGAATCCATTTTAATGGTATAGCGTGTTTTGTAGCCGCCTTTCGATGGATACATCAATAATAAATTCCTGTGCAACGGGAAAAACATAATTCGACACACACGCAAACATTTCCATCGCCGGCAGAAACAATCCCGTTGTCTGCGAACATTTTTGAATGACAAGCAAGAAGGTGAAATTAATGTGATTTATGCTATCGAGCTGAACAAATGTGGCTGCGCAACCGGGCGTTACTGACCAGAAGCCAGCTAATGTTTATCAGAAAAAGATAGGTTTTTTTCCGGACAATTGACCTGCTACTACGCACTTAGCGATAGCTGCTGCACGAACTGCTCGGGCTCGTCGGGTGTAAGAATGATTTTTTTATTGTTGGTCAATTCAATCAGTACAGCATTGTGGTCACGCTGTGTGGCATACCACGTCATGCAGCCAAGGTCGCGGTTCAGGAACTGACCGAAGTAGCCAAACACGCCGCCGACGCCAAAAGTGCGGATAGAACCCTTTAGCTTTTGGTTATCGATGAGCTGTATGTTTTTTATCTCGCTACGCAATACAATGACATCGGAGAGATGCCGGTGAACGATAACATTGCGGTCTTTAATTTTATAACACAAAGGTTGATAAGCATACGTCATGACGTAGACCAGCAGCAGCACGATGGCGACTGCAAACGAAGGCCAAACACGGTATTGAACAAAGAGAACAGTCTGCAAAATGATAATAAAAAAGAACAAAACGGTAATGAGAACCGTTACGGTTTTTGATGTGGTGTCGAGCGAAGCCTTGTAGTTCATAACCCTGTTTGTATCAAACCTAAAGATAATCGATTTCTGAATCCGAAAACATCATCCGGCTGTTGGTATCTCTACGGGTATTCCATCGCCGGCGTTCATCGCCAGACGCTTCATTTCTTCGGCAGTTTCTTTACCCAAATAGGTATCAATTTTTCCTTCGGCAAAATAAATAAGCGGCGTGAGCACGATGGCAACTACTGCTTTGTAAGTATAGTTTAAAATGCCAACGGCAATTACCTGCGGCCACGTCCATGTGCTGCCAAACTTGAACGCGATGATAAGAACGATAAAACTATCTATCAGTTGCGATACCAGGGTAGAGCCGGTAGAGCGGAGCCAGATGTATTTGTGCCCTGTTATTTTCTTGATACGGTGAAATACGGTTACATCGATTATCTGGCTGAAAAGGAAAGCGGTAAGACTACCAAGGATGATCCACAACCCCTGCCCGAAGATGACGTTATATGCCGTCTGCATATTTGAAATACCGCTATCTTTTTTAGACGGAACCCAAAAATCGGCAGCCGGTAGATGAATGCTGAGATAGAACATGAGAAAGGCATAGCTAATGAGCGCGACGGCGATGTAACTGATGCGGCGCACGGCTTTTACGCCGTAGTATTCGTTGACAATGTCGGTGATGATAAACTCCAGCGGCCAGAGCAGAACACCGCAGGTAAGATTGAACGAAAGCCCGCTTTGCCCAAGGAAGGTAATGTTTACCGGCTGGATACCAAAGAGTTTTTCCAAAGAGAATATCTTAGAGCCGATGCACTCGGCGATCAATGCATTGGACACAAAAAACGCCGTGATGGCTACAAATAATTTAGACGATTTGTCTTTATAAATAGTGAGCATTTCCGAAAATAAAATAGTGAGCAATTTGTATAGAAAAGATAATAAAATTGAAAGCCCGTATCCAAAGCGAAACCGGTGACGGGCGACGGCGTGCGGCTAATATGATCTCCGTAATATTTACGATGCAGTTAACGACAAACGACAACACAAACCCAAGTATGATGACCAGCCCTTGCACTGCTTGGTTGCTAATAGAATTGTGTGTGAAGAGGATGGACAAGCAAACTAAAAAAAACAAATTGCAGATAAAAGCCACCTTGGACAAAACAACTAGCCAGCGCATGAAATGAAGGAATTGGTTACGCATCAAAAGTAGAACGTAAACAACACTCAGCCGAAACTGTTTTCTTATGCGTGGTTATCTTATCTTCATCGCTGTAACACACGTGACAACCATGCTGGAATCGAACCTGCTTATTATACTTATCCTGTTGCTAACGGTTTCTTTATTGTCTATGCTCAGCAATAAACTGGGTATTGCTTATCCTATTTTTTTGGTGATCGCAGGTCTTGTTATCGGCATCATTCCCAGCATTCCTAATGTAACGATGAATCCGGATATTGTGTTTGTTATCTTTCTTCCGCCTCTGTTGTATGCTGCTGCGTGGAATACATCGTGGCGCGACTTCCGCGCCAGCATCCGGTCTATCAGCCTGCTTTCTATCGGGCTTGTCATTTTTACATCTTGCCTTATTGCTATTTTGTCGAATGCCATTATTCCCGGCTTCTCTCTGCCGCTGGGGTTTTTACTGGGCGGTATTATCTCGCCACCCGATGCAGTAGCCGCTACCAGCATCATCAGCAAGTTGAAAGTGCCTAAGCGGGTGGTAACTGTTTTAGAAGGCGAAAGCTTAGTGAACGACGCTTCAAGTTTGATTGTATTCCGCTTTGCGCTGGCTGCCATCCTTACCGGTCAGTTTGTGTTGTGGAAGGCAGGTATCAGCTTTTTTATTGTGAGTGGCATGGGCATCTTTATAGGTTTACTGATTGCCGCAGTTATTTATCTTATTCACCGCTTTTTACCTACCGATTCGGTGATTGATACAGCGATCTCTCTCATCTCGCCTTACCTTATGTACCTAACGGCAGAACACTTCCAATGCTCGGGTGTGTTAGCCGTAGTAAGCGGAGGTTTGTTTTTAAGTAAACAATCTTACCAGTATCTAAATTACGAGTCGCGGCTGCAACTGCAAAGTGTTTGGAATACGGTTATCTTTTTACTGAATGGTGTAGTGTTTATCCTAATCGGGATGCAGATCCCGTTTATCCTGCAGGGTATGGAAAACTACTCGGCGTGGCAGGTAGTAGGTTATGCTTTTGTGATTAGTATTGCTACGGTTGTCATCAGAATTTTATGGGTATTTCCTGGCACCTACCTGCCCCGTTTCTTTAGCCGGCGCATCCGTGAAAAAGAACCTCGCCCGACTGCTAAGACCGTGTTCATTGTGGCATGGAGTGGCATGCGCGGCGTGGTATCGCTGGCTTCGGCGCTTACCATTCCGCTGGTGTTGAACAACCAACAGTTGTTTCCGCACCGCAATCTAATTTTGTTTCTCACTTTTTCTGTTATCCTTTTCACACTTGTGTTTCAGGGGCTCACATTGCCCTATCTTATTAAGATACTGAAGGTAACAATCGACGACACTGAAGATGAAAAGAACCTTTTATTACTGAATAAAGATCTTGCGCAAACCGTTATTCTTCATCTTGATAATAACTATACCAGTGAATTAGAGAACAATGATCTTTATAAAAAGTTGCGTGAGCGCTATAACAAACTAACCGAAGAAGCCAATAGGTATATCGGCGCTAAAGAGGTAAACCGTAAGCCCAGTCAAGCCTTACAACGTATGCGGGTGCTAATGCTTGAGATGATAAAAGTACAGCGGCAGCAATTAACGATTTATGATAAAGAAGACCGCTACCCGGATGAATTGTTGCGAAGCAAGGAAAATGAATTGGACCTTGAAGAAGCGAGGATAAGGAAGATAAAGCAAGTATGAAGCTGATGGCAGCCGGAGGTAATTTTTTAATGAGATATAATTAAAAGAGCCGGTAACAACAGTTACCGGCTCTTTTGATTTTGTTATCAAATGTATTATCTGGAATTGAATTTTTGACGGATGATATTCAACGCTGCACCGGCTTTGAACCATTCAATCTGCTGCTCGTTGTAAGTATGATTTACCTCGAAGCTATCCGTTGTGCCATCGCTGTGGTGAAGCACGATGGTAAGCGGCTCGCCGGGTACAAAATGGGTTAAGCCATCGATGTCTATCACATCATCTTCCAGCACTTTATCATAGTCGTCTTTATTGGCAAACGTTAGCGCCAGCATACCTTGTTTCTTCAGGTTGGTTTCGTGAATGCGGGCAAACGATTTTACCAATATCGCACGAACACCCAGGTGCCGAGGCTCCATGGCTGCGTGCTCGCGGGAGGAGCCTTCGCCGTAGTTTTCATCGCCAACAACTATGGTTCCTATACCGGCTGCTTTGTACGCTCTTTGTGTAGAAGGCACGCTTCCAAACTCACCAGTCAATTGGTTTCTTACGCTGTCTGTTTTTTCATTAAAATAATTCAACGCACCAATAAGCAGGTTGTTGGAAATATTGTCTAAATGCCCGCGGTAATTAAGCCACGGACCTGCCATGGAAATATGGTCTGTTGTGCACTTGCCCTTTGCTTTTATCAACAACCGCAAGCCTTTCAAGTCGGTGCCTTCCCAGGCAGGAAACACTTCCAATAGCTGCAGGCGATCACTATCGGGCGAAACTTTTACTTCAATATCTTTTCCATTGGCTGCCGGCGCCTGATATCCAGCATCATCAACAGCAAAGCCCCGGGGAGGAAGTTCATAACCCGTGGGTTCATCGAGCATAACATCTTCGCCCTTTATATTTTTCAATGTATCGGTTAATGGGTTAAAAGTGAGATCGCCGGCAATGGCAAATGCCGTGACGATTTCGGGCGAGGCTACAAACGCATGGGTGTTGCTGTTGCCATCATTGCGCTTTGCAAAGTTCCGGTTGAACGATGTGATGATTGAGTTCTTGCGTGTCGGATCGTCCATATGCCGCGCCCATTGACCAATGCAAGGTCCACAGGCATTTGCCAATACCACACCGCCAATCTCGTCAAATGTTTCTAACAGACCATCACGCTCAATTGTGTACCGCACCTGTTCAGAACCCGGCGTGATGGTAAACTCGGCATGCGCCTGTAAGTGTTTATCCGCCGCCTGTCTTGCCAACGATGCAGAGCGGGTAATGTCTTCGTAAGACGAATTGGTGCAGGACCCAATCAATGCGACTTCTAATTTTTCAGGCCAGTTATGCTCGCGCACTGCATCGGCAAACTTACTAATGGGCCATGCAAGATCGGGAGTGAACGGGCCATTTACATGCGGCTCTAATTCGTCTAAATTTAATTCGATTACTTGGTCGTAATACTGTTCTGGATTTACATACACGTCTTCATCGGGACGCAAATGTTCTTTAATGCCGTTGGCTAATTCAGCTACATCGGCACGGGATGTATTTTGCAGATAAGCCGCCATTTTTTCATCGTAGGCAAACAGAGAACAAGTAGCACCTATCTCTGCGCCCATGTTGCAAATAGTGCCTTTGCCGGTAGCGCTTAAACTATCAGCGCCTTCACCAAAGTATTCAACGATGGCGCCTGTTCCACCTTTCACGGTTAAGATACCTGCAACCTTTAAGATTACGTCTTTTGCGCTTGACCAGCCGCTGAGTTTGCCGGTTAATTTAATGCCGATCAGTTTTGGCCATTTAAGTTCCCAAGGCAATCCCGCCATTACATCGCACGCATCGGCACCACCTACGCCAATAGCTATCATGCCTAAGCCGCCAGCATTGGGTGTGTGGCTATCGGTACCTATCATCATACCTCCCGGGAAAGCATAATTTTCCAATACCACCTGATGAATAATGCCAGCCCCCGGCTTCCAGAAGCCGATGCCGTATTTATTAGAAACGGAAGACAAAAAATCGTACACTTCTTTGTTCTTCGACAGAGCTGTATCGAGATCTTCTTTCGCACCGATTTTTGCTTGTATCAAATGGTCGCAATGCACAGTGGAGGGAACGGCCACCGTGGGGCGTCCAGCCTGCATAAACTGCAACAAGGCCATCTGCGCAGTTGCATCCTGCATGGCCACGCGGTCGGGCGCAAAGTCAACATAGTGCTTTGCGCGCTCAAAGGCAATTAAAGGCTGATCGGTGTGAAGGTGTGAATACAAAATCTTTTCGGCAAGCGTAAGGGGGCGTCCCACTGTTTTGCGGGCTGCTTCAATTTTACCCGGTAATTCAGAGTAAACCTTCTTTATCATTTCAATGTCAAAAGCCATTTTGAAATATTTAGTGGATAATAATTTTTATTTTTGAGGCGTTGCAAATCTACATGAAACATATCTTTTACAAAATGCGTTTCACTCCTTCACAAAAACTTATTACATTGCAGATATGAATAAGCTAAGGCAATTTATAGAGTGGCAGGTGTTTGGTGTCTGCTCGGCTTTAGGCGACAAGTTGGGAATCGCCACTTCGCGCATTCGCACCTGGTTTATTTACATTTCCTTTCTCACCATGGGCTCGCCAGTGATTGTTTATATGATCATGGCATTCTGGCTCAATATCAAAAAATACATTCTTTCTGCACGTAGAAACCCTTTGAAATATTTATAAGATCAAGTTGTAATAAAGTAAGTCTTCGAACTTTTTCAGGCGGTCTGAGTGCCTTATTGTAAGCGATATTATGAGAGGTGCCATTCACTAAGCTGCAATTAAGCCCGTAACTTTTAGCAATTCATTAGTCGTTTAACTATCCCGTTTTGAATGAAAAGCATTGTCTTTCCCAAACCCAGTTGGCAAAACGGAAAACATTTACCGAACTATTTTTCATTATAAATTTAATGATGATAAAACACAATGAAGCGGAATATTGGTTGCGCGGTCCGTTGCCTAACATAACATCTTTATTGCAACCCGTTGCTCATGCGCTGCTGCAGGCGCAGAGTGAAATTGAGGATATGATGAAGGATTTTACAGATGATGATTTGTGGAAAATGCCCGCAGGCGTTGCTTCTCCGGCGTTTCACCTGCAGCATATCTGTGGCGTTCTCGATCGATTGTTTACTTATGCCAAGGGTAATGAACTTACCGAACTACAGCTCGTGTATTTATCAAAAGAGGGAAAAATAGATGCTACAGTAACCGTTCAGACATTACTTGAAGCGTTGCAAAAACAAATGAAATTGTCACTCCTTTTTTTGCAAACCATAAAGCCGAAAACGCTCGCCGAAGTAAGATATGTAGGACGTAAAAAAGTGCCGTCTACGCAATTGGGTTTGCTGTTTCATGCCGCAGAACATACAATGCGTCATACGGGGCAACTTATGGTAACAGTGAAAATAATTAAAGCTGGTAATGAAGTGCCCAATTAGTTTTCTGTTAGCGACTCCATACTGATGGCATAATGGCTTTCATCGTACACACAATCTCCGTTCTTGATAAGCAATATCTGTGGGGATTCATGAGATACTTTGAACACCTCGGAGACGCTATTGGATATGTTCCTGTTCTTAATAAGGTCTAAGAAATAAAAATCCATGCTGTCGGGCGCACCTTCACGTTCTAATCTTTTTAACACCATGCTACTAATGCTGCAACGCGTGCTATGCTTGAAAATAACCTGCGGCCGCTGATAAGATTGCTGCTGAATCTGCTGCAATTGATTAATGTCTGTAAGCGCTATCCAGTTCATAATGCAGGGTGTTCAAATTGTATGCCTTGCTGTTATCTTCTGAAATAGTTTTTGTCGTGCGACGGGCAGTTGCCAACTCTTGTTCCGCCATAGGTGGCGCAAGACGAGAAAAGACCGGAGAGTAAGCTGACCAAAACCACACCCGCTACTATTTTTTTCATAATTAAAATATTTATTGCCGAAATAATTTCTGTACTTGTGCAAATTTAATTTGTTTCAAAAGAAGCGCTATTTAAAAAATGATTAAGATTCACTTCATTGCCATTGGCGGCAGCGTTATGCACCAGTTAGCTATTGCTTTGCACAAAAAAGGTTACATTATAACCGGAAGCGACGACGAGATTTTTGAGCCTGCCAAAAGCAATCTCGCACACTACAGTTTGTTGCCGAATGCAAATGGTTGGTTTCCTGAAAAAATCAACAGGCAGTTAGATGCGGTGATATTGGGTATGCATGCCCGGGAAAACAACCCGGAACTAATAAAAGCAAGAGAACTTCAGTTAAAAATCTACTCTTTCCCGGAATATATTTTTGAAGAGAGTAAAAGCAAAACACGCATTGTCGTTGGCGGAAGTCATGGTAAAACAACCGTTACCAGCATGATTATGCATGTACTGAAAGAAACGGGTCAACCGTTCGACTACCTGGTTGGTGCAAAGCTCAAAGGCTTTTCGCAAAGCGTTCATATTACAGATGCGCCGGTTATTGTTTGCGAGGGCGATGAATATCCTGCCAGCGCTTTAGAGAGGCGGCCCAAGTTTCATTTTTTATATCCGCATATCGCTATCCTTACTGGCATTGCGTGGGATCATATTAATGTGTTTCCTACGTTCGAAATCTATCTTGAGCAGTTTGTTATTTTCATAAATAAAATAGAAAGTGGCGGCACACTCATCTATAATGAAACGGACGAAGTGTTGAAGAAATTAGTAGAAGATAATGAAAGAAACGACATCCATTATTTGCCTTACCGCATTCCAGAACATACTATTACGGATGGTATTACTTCGGTAACCCTCAACGGCGAAACAACAGCTTTGCAAGTGTTTGGCGACCACAATTTGTTAAACCTTTACGCTGCCTATCTTGCCTGCACGACCTATGGTGTTAGCACTTCTTTTATTCTGAAAGCGTTGGCTTCATTTCCCGGCGCTGCTAAACGTCTTGAAGTGATATATTCTCAATCTTCAACTAAGGTTTTCAGAGACTTTGCGCATGCACCAAGTAAAGTGAAAGCTACTATTCACGCCGTAAAAGAACAATTTCCTAATCGGAAGTTGTATGCTGTATTAGAGCTGCACACTTATAGTAGTTTAAACAAAAATTTTCTGGCGCAATACGCCGGCTCGCTTGCAGAAGCAGATAAAGCGATTGTCTTTTATTCGATGCACGCTTTGCAGTTAAAGCGCCTGCCTATGCTGAATGAAGAGGATATTCGGAACGGTTTCGACCGGGAAGATGTGTTGATAATTACAGATCAATCAGAGCTGGGTAGAAAGCTTGCGGAACAATCATATTTGAACACCAACATGCTGCTGATGAGCAGTGGCGATTACGACGGATGGGATATGGACGAATTTGTTAAGAAGATGAACGGATAGCGGTTTAAGACAGATACTAATGAAAAAGTCCCGACTGTCGGGACTTTTATTTATCAATAAAAGATAATTTATACTTCAAATATCAGTTGCTCATCGCGCTCTTCTACCGGTATCTGGCGTATAAAATTATCGTAGCCTTCTTCAGCATCATGAGATGTGTAAACACCATAAGCATCCATGCTGTAACCAATCAGCCCGTCGTTAGATTCGATAAGATAAATAATACTCATATCGCCGGGGTCTGAGTCGCCTTCAAAACGGTATGTCTTTATAATCTTTAAATCTTCCGGTTGATAGAATTTATTTTTTCCTGCTGTAAAGCCCTTGTCAGTCCATGTAAACTCATTATCCATTTTCTTTAACCGGAGCTTTTCTAATATCTCGGAAGAACTAGTCATTTCACTGGGCTTGAACATGATGTATTTTTTATTTACCTATTAAGTCAAATTCTATACCCACTTCGTTCGTGTGGGATGTTATAATTTTTTATTTTACGCTAAATTTAATTGTGTATAATTTTCTACATCACTATCTTTATACAAGATTTAGAAGTTGTAGATTATTTCAAGTAGTAGTTGTCCTATTTTCATTTGCAGTGGCAATAAAGTTTAAGGATTTCTTCAAGGGTGAACCAGTTAGTATCGCATCATCTTTGCGATAGGTATTTTAGATTGCAAACAAATAAAACATCCATATTATGAATCCACTTATCCAGTCGAAAAAGACAGATAAGCAGACCGCTGCTATCATCGCGAAAATTCGTATTCTTATTTCCACATTGCAAAACGCAAATAAAGCATTTAAGCATATTGCAGGGCGTTGCGGCGACCGTAAAGCTCAGATATTGGTGTTTGGAATGGCAACAGAAGCGTTTCAGTTCTACAGAGAGTTGTCGCTCCACGCTCAGGTTCTCAAAGGCGAAGCTGAGTTTAATGAAAATATTTTTACAGATTACCAGTATGATAATGATGGATTGGAAAATGCAACGCCAAAAAATTTAGATGAAATGTTGGATGATTGCGCCGATATTGAAAAAGGTTTGATCAGCGAGTTTAGAAAGCTCTTGAATGACCACCAAATTGTAGGAGATCTGCGAAAAATGTTGCAGGAACAGTTGAATGGATTTTTGTTTGCCTTTGCTAAGGTTAAGATGCTGAGCACTCTTCATGTTAGCTCAGATAACCTCGTGAATATCTGGTAATA
>CAZZZH010000137.1:0-11604 GCA_964658445.1 Ilyomonas sp. | reverse complement strand
GAATTTAAAGAACAAAGAGATGACTCATGAGTCATCTCTTTGTTCTTTAAATTCATTGTTCTCTGAATTTTCCAAATGACGCTGTCTATAATACATACTCTTTGTTTACCGGTTGTACCGGTTCAGGAATGTTTGTTTCGCCAAGCATCTGCAGTAGATTGATCTCTATGGTTCTCGCTATCTGGTTTAACGGGATACCAGCTGCTGAGTTTTCAAACGGGTTTACAAGACTCATACCATTGATCTGCGTAGAAACGAATACAAAGCCAATAAGCCAGCTCATAAAGATGCTCCACACGCCCATGCTTTGTACCGTTACCAACTCAATAGCGACTACAAACAGCCAGATGAAGAGTTTGGTAAGATAATTATAGGTTACAGGAAAAACCGTATTTTTTATGCGCTCGCTCATTCCCATTTCGTCTGAAAACTTTACCAGCAAAGCATCGAACTGAAGGAACTGGTAGCTGTCTATAAGACCCATCTTATAAACTTCGTTCAGTTGTTTCGATTGCTTTTGTAGCAAAGCATTAGGCTTGTTGTTGTGCCGGTCAATTTCATTCCTTTCTTTCTCAGTGATGTACTGCTTATAAGTATCATCTTCCAGAGCGCGGAGATTATTTTTTAATAAATAAACAAATGCCATATGCCTATAGATCATCTGCTTTTGCAAAGCCATAGCTTCCTCCTTATTCTCTGCTGAAGACAAGTAGTTCACCACACTTCTTGCCCACGAACGCGAGTCATTTACCAAGGCGCCCCATACCCGCCTGGCTTCCCACCAACGGTCGTAAGCCTGGTTGTTATTGAAGCCGATAAAGAACGCTATGGCAGTTCCCAATACAGTAGGTACAATGGTAGGTATATCAAAGTGTTTACTCAACAAATAAAAATGAAAGAAATAAGCTGCGGTGCAAGTGGCAATCATCACCAGGTCTACCTTCCAGGTGTTCTTCAGAATGCGGCTGATACGGATACGATGATCTAAGAGCATAATTTCAATTTAGATGGCTGTAAAAATAGAAACCGCAAACGCGCCGAATGGCAGAGCTTCTCTATTTTTTCCAAAATCGGCTTAGTATCTATTGACAATGAATGGGTTAAAGCCGGAAAAGAAAAAATAATTTTGATTTTACGGGTGTTTTGCTAATTTAGTGGCAGAATTTAATGGGTTAGTAAGTAAGTAGCCGGTAGTAATACCGGCTATACTTTTTATAATACATCATCAGTCGTTAGCAGTCAGTTATTCGGCGCAGTGGCAGGCAAAAGAAGTTGGGCATCGGCTTAATCCTCGCTTCACAAATCATTTTTCCATGACCCTATACTCCACTTCGCAGCCACAGCCATAACGCTGATTTCTGATAGCAGTAATTGAATATCTTTATAGCATGAGTAAAGTAAAGACGGCTTTCTTCTGCAGCAACTGCGGGTATGAAAGTGCGAAATGGCTGGGCAAATGCCCGGTCTGTAATGAGTGGAATACGTTTGCGGAAGAAATGATTGCAAAGCCTGCCAAAAGCGATAATGGATGGAAAGATTACAACACCGAAGCAACCTTTACCAAAGCAGTTTCTTTATCAGACATCAGTGCCGAAGAACAGAAGCGGTTACTCTCAACCGATGGAGAACTGAACCGTGTTCTCGGCGGTGGTATCGTGCGGGGAAGCATTGTGTTGGTAGCCGGTGAGCCGGGCATTGGTAAGAGCACTTTGTTTTTACAAAATGCTTTGCAGATGAACGACATTACCACGCTCTATGTGAGTGGGGAAGAAAGTGAGCAGCAGATAAAAATGCGGGCAGACCGGCTGAAGATAAAGAACGACCGTTTTTATCTGTTAACGGAAACAGTAACACAGACCATTTTTCAGGAAATAAAAAAACTGAAGCCACAGTTGGTAATTGTAGATTCAATACAAACACTGCAAACAAATTTAATAGAGTCTTCGCCGGGCAGCGTATCGCAGATACGCGAAAGTGCCGCCGAGTTTCAGCGCTTTGCCAAAGAGACAAATACACCTGTATTTTTAATTGGTCACATCACCAAAGATGGAAGTATTGCCGGCCCGAAGATATTAGAGCACATGGTAGATACAGTGCTTCAGTTTGAAGGCGACCGGCACTACACGTATCGCATTCTTCGCACGTTGAAGAACCGTTTTGGCAGCAATGCAGAACTGGGTATTTATGAGATGACCGGCGATGGTATGCGCGGTGTAACAAATCCTTCCGAAATATTAATTACACAAAAAGAAGACGAGCTGAGCGGCAGCGCCATTGCGGCAAGTATGGAAGGCATGCGGCCCTTGCTGATAGAAGTGCAGGCTTTAGTAACGCAGAGCGTTTACGGCACGCCACAACGAACGGTGAGCGGTTTTGATTTGCGGAGATTACAATTGTTATTAGCGGTGCTGGAAAAGCGCGGCGGCTTTCACTTCGGGATGAAAGATGTGTTCTTAAACATTGCCGGCGGCTTAAAAGTAGAAGATCCGTCGATCGATTTATCGGTGATCTGCGCGTTGCTTTCTTCTTACGAAGATGTGCCACTCTCGCAACACATTTGCTTTGCGGGCGAGGTTGGGTTAAATGGTGAGATACGCGCTGTAAACCGCATTGAGCAACGCATTGCAGAAGCAGAAAAACTGGGTTTTGAAAAAATTGTAGTTTCCAAGTACAACAAGAAAAGTGTAAGCGGGAAAGAGTATAATATTGAAGTGGTATCCCTGGGTAAAGTAGAAGAAGTTTACCAGTATTTGTTTTAATTTTAGTCGTTATAAAGATGCGAAGACCGGTAAGAATTAGATTGTTAATCAACAGGTGTCCGCACATCATTCCGCAATTGCCGCCAACATTGCTGTACTATTGAATCATTCTTACGGGCGGCTTTGTACGGAATCTGCTCTTGATGATTTGATTGGATTATTATCTTATAGGCGTTTTTATTTTATTCTAACAAATTAAAATTACGGTTATTAAATTCCGCACAAAGCCCTCGCAGAAGCATCGCAATTTAAGTTTGCACAGAGGGCAATTGCGGAATGACGAAAACCAGCCTTAGCATATTTATCTATTATCTTAATTGCCGAAACCATTTTATGAACTTACTAAATCACATAAAGCAATATGCCAGCGATGCTATCCACTTGTTTTACCCGCATGTCTGTATCGGCTGTGGAACTGATGTGATAGAACATAAGCAGGTACTGTGCGCGCAATGCTTTTCCGACTTGCCGGTAACCGATTATTTCAGGTATGCAAATAACCCCGTGGAGCGCTTGTTTGCCGGTCGCATCCTGGTGCAGAGCGGGGGCAGTGCATTTTATTTTACAAAGAAATCGATACTGCAGAATGTGATGCACGAAATAAAATACCGGGGCAATACAGAAGCTGCGTTATTTGTTGGAAAGCAGGCGGGCATTGCATTACAGCAAAGCAATCGCTTTGAGGATGTAGACATGATTGTGCCAATGCCACTGAGCCACCGCAGGCTTCAGCAGCGTGGCTACAATCAATCTGCTATCATTGCACAAGGCATGGCAGGCATCATAAAAAAGCCGGTAGAAAATCAGGTTGCTATCAGGAAACTAAATACCGAAACGCAGACACATAAAAGCAGAACCAGCCGCTGGCAAACGATGCAATTTGCATTTGCAATAAATGATCGGGAAGCCTTGCAGGGAAAACATGTATTGCTGGTAGATGATATTGTAACCACCGGCGCGACCCTGGAAGCCTGTGGGGAGGTACTCTTGTCGGTTGCCGGTGTAAAGCTGAGCATTGCTACAGTTGCGCATACCATTTAACAGAACGCTTATAATAAACGCTTATTTTTATCTCATGATGCGTGGTTGGTTGTTATTCCTTATCTCCTTTGTTTTTGTCATTGCTGCATGCACGAAAGACAAATTTATTACCGGCAAAGACGCATTTCTGCTTTCTTCGGATACGGCTCTTCATTTCGATACGGTGTTTACCTCGGTTGGCTCTGTTACACAACACGTAAAATTGTTCAACATCAATGACCAAAAGTTACGGCTGACCAATGTGCAACTGATGGGCGGCGCTTCTTCGTTCTTTAAAATAAATGTAAGCGGCAGTCCGGGCATTCAGTTCAGCAATGTAGACATAGACAAAGGCGATAGTTTATACATTTTTGTTTCAGTCAATATCAATCCTTCCTCACAAACACTTCCTTTCATTATCGAAGACAGCATCCGCATAGATTATAACGGCAACACGCAGTTTATAAAGCTGGATGCTTACGGGCAGAATGCGCACTTTTTGCGAAGCGCCATCCTTACCCAAAACACAACGTGGGCGGCTGATCTACCTTATGTTTTACTCGACACATTTGCAGTAGCAAAAGGCGCTGTGCTTACTATTGATAAAGGCGCAAAAATTTACTGCCATGCCAACACACCCTTCACCGTAGAAGGCTCGCTGCTGGTAAACGGATCGGACGATAGCACAGGAGCGGTCACTTTCCTGAACGACAGGCGGGACGCACCTTACAGCAGTCAGCCCGGTACATGGCAAGGCCTTTATTTTACACCGCAAAGCCGCAACAATGTGTTGAATTATGCAGTGATAAACAATGCGCTGCAAGGTATTGCTGCCGATGATGGAAGCTTTGTCACCCTGAATGGATGTAAGATTGATAACTGTGCAGAAACAGGCGTTATTGCCTATAACAGCACGGTAACAGCAACCAACTGTTTGGTAACAAATTGCAGCTATGATGTGTATATAACCGCAGGCGGTCAATATAGCTTTACGCACTGCACTTTAGCAGCTTATTCTACGCAATATTTGTTTCACCAGTATCCCGCACTTACACTCAGCAACAGCAGCGATGATGGCAGCGAGGCGCACCTGTTACAAGCTGAATTTGAAAACTGTATTGTCTATGGTGAAGATGGCGCGGTAAGCGATGAAGTATCGGTACAAAATGATATCCGCGCACCTTTTATTACCGCCTTTGACAACACGTTGTATAGAAGCTTGGCAGACAATGCGGCGATCACTTACAAAAATTGTCTCGCGAATGTGGATCCTCTGTTTGCCGGCATTGATAAAGAGAATAATAGTTTCGACTTTCATCTTTCTTCTTCCTCGCCGTGCATTGACGCCGGTAAAAAAACCGCAACGTTGATTGATTTAGATGGTAATTTGCGGTCTGAAATTCCCGACATCGGATGCTACGAATTTCAGTAATTGTAAATAAAACAAACATCGTTATGAAACACATTCTTCTTATCGCGTTCCTGCTGTTGGCAGGCGCTTCTGTTTTTGCAAAAACAAAACACGATTCAACCATGGCAACCAGCGCTACCAAAACCATTTATGACTTCAGCATAAAGTCTATAGATGGCAGCACCATTGACTTTTCAAAATACAAAGGCAAGATGATAATGATTGTAAACACCGCCAGTAAATGCGGCTTTACGCCGCAGTACGAAGGTCTGGAGAAGCTGTACCAGGACCATAAAGACAACCTTGTAATTGTGGGCTTTCCGTCTGCCGATTTTGCCGACCAGGAGTATCACGAAGACAACGACATTTTTACGTTTTGTAAAAAGAATTATGGCGTCACGTTCCCGCTGACAACGCGTGTAGATGTTAAAGGCGACAATACCACACCCATTTATAAATACCTGTGCAACAAAAGTGAGAATGGTGTGCTGGATGCTACCATAAGCTGGAACTTCAATAAATTTATAATTGATGAAAATGGCAAGCTGCTGGCGCATTTCGATAGTAAGGTAACGCCCGAAAGCAGCGAGATCGCAAAGTATCTGAAATAAGCTGTGGGTAACGATTTGAGCTATGTTCAATCAGAAGAGATTCAGGTAAGACAAACAAAAAAGGCTGATGAAAATTTCATCAGCCTTTTTTGTTGGCAGGCTATGTTACCTATTACTTTATTCAAAATCTTCCGCCATATAATTTCAAACGAATTCTGTATTCTGTTTTACTTCTAAGGCTAATCTCACTAACCATTCCTACACAGAAACTACATTTCGGCTACATAGCGGCGCATCACATTATCGATAGACAAAAACTCTTCGGCATAGCGCCGTGCATTGGTGCGGATGCGTGTGTTATCGTTATGAATTGCAACTGCAATCGCTTTCACCAACGCCTCTTCTGTTTCGGCTTCGGCTAATATACCCATACCCTGCTCAGATATCATGTTGTGCAGCGATGAATCGGGGTTGGCAGTAATAACGGCAAGACCGCCAACGGCTAATATAGTAGTAAGCTTACTCGGCATGACCAGGTCGCTGGCATTGGCTTTTTGTATGATGAGATGAACATCTGCCATGTTGAGGAAACGGTTGAACTTTTGCAGCGGTTGCAGCGGGAAAAAAACCACGTTCGATAGCCCCATATCATCTGCCATCTGGTGCAGTTTTTCTTTGTAAGGACCCGACCCGCAGATGAGAAACTTCACAGAGCCTTCCCCGTATTGCTGGGCAGCGGTAAGGATCGCTTCTATGCCTTGTTTTTCGCCGATAGAACCGGAATACAGAACAATAATATCGTTGGAAGCAAAGCCAAATTCTTTCTTTAGCTCTGCCTTATTGCTCATGGGGTAAAAGAAATTGAGATCTGCCCAGTTGGGAAAGAAAACAACGTCTTTGTCTTTCGATTTTTCCTGGATCTTTTCAATCATGCCTTTAGAAATACTGCTGACCGTATCGGCATTTCTCAGAATAAAGCGCTCGATGCGGAAGAGGGTACGGATAGCGCTTTCCGACTTTATCATCTGCAGGTCGCGGGCAGCTTCTATCTGCAGATCCTGGATATGGTAAAGAAATTTTGCCTTGCGCATTTTTTTATACAACACCGACAAGAGCCCCAAAGGCATGGGGGGTACAACGGTGATAACGATGTCAAACTTCTTTGACCCCATGAGCCGCAGTATCTGGAAAAAAACAGAAAGACTAAACGAGAAGTCAAGCGCAATGCGGCGGCGGCCGGTAGGCTTCTTAGGAACATAATGCGGGCAGCGATAAACGGTAATGGTATTGCCTTTGGCAGTGGCCAACAACTCTTTACTGTACCAGAGGTGCTTATGAGTATAAGGCTCCTGCACCTTCCAGTAAGGATAGTAAGGATAGGTAGAAATAACGGTGCAGTCAAAGCCGTTATCCGCCATCCAATCCGTCATTTCTTTATTGTATTTACCGATGCCTGTAGGCTCTGGAAAATAATTGCCGCTGATAAGCAGAACCCGCTTCTTTGCCACCTGTGCCGTATGCTCTGTATGGGCTGCTGTTTGCTGAGATACTGATTTTTGCACGCTTCTACTTTTTACAAACCCGGGCGAAGAGACAAATGCCTTTAAGAGGCTCAGCAAGCCCTGTTTCTTCTTTGTTTGTGTGAGCATAATAGAATCTGATAACCTGGTACTTCGGCAACCCCGGGGCGGCTGAAACAGAAGTATTTAAAATAAGCAACTGTAGTATGAGAACAAATATAAGACAGCGGCCAAAGGAAACCATTTTTATTTCAACTCATTCAGGGTGGCAAAATAAAAAAATTTGCAATTTGCCAACATTCTTTGTTTTAATAAACAAACAAGAAAAACAAACTCGGCACCGACGGATGCCCTCAGGCAAAGAAAACAGACCCACCGCTGCGGTTATTTCTTTGCCCGCAGCGCTTTTAGCGATATCCGCAAGTCTTTTAGTTCCATCCTCGGGGCTTTTGGCTTTATCCGCGACACCTTTTGCTTTATCCGCAAGGCTGGGAACGACATCCGCAAAGCTTACATCGACCTCCGAAAGGGTTTTTCCTTTACCCGCAGGGATAAACACTATATCGTACAGGCTGAAACCGACATCGTCGACGCTGTAATTCGCGTCGTCTATATTGAAACCCGCATCCTCGTCATTACAATGGTCAATGGTCATCGTGGAGCCTGTAATTGACATCGTAGAGACAGAAAGGCATATCACAATGCGGGTGGAATTTTTTCAATATTTTCCCTTTATCTATAAAGCAACAGGCTCCCGGTATAGGTGTAAACCATTGGCGATGGTTTTGGCGACCCGTTGCACAGCGCCTACTATACTAACGCAGCAACGTGACGGTCCCGGTATAGGGTACCACCTCGCCGTTGCATACCACTTCAACGCGGTAGATATATACGCCGGCAGAAGCGGGAACGCCATTAAACATGCCATCCCAGCCTTGGGTGGGGTTGTTGGTAATGCTGTTGGTTTTGTAAAACACACGCTGACCACTTCGGCTCCAGATGCTGAAAGAGTGGACGGGATTGTCAATACTGCTGATGACATACCACCTGTCGTTTTTGCCATCACCATTGGGCGTAAAGCCGGTAGGAAAATAAATTTTGCTGCCATTGCAAAGCACATGGATGGTAACTTGGTCGGTAGCCGTGCAGCCATGATCGGTGCTGGCAGCAGCCGTATAGGTGATGCTTTTAATGGCGGTAGAAAGGGGCTGCGGGCAATCGGTGCAGCTTAAGCCCAGCGGCGGCGACCACTGCCAGGTTTCAATATTGGTAGTGCCGGTAGTAGCGATGAGATTAACATCGCCTTTTTGGGCGATAATCAGGCTGTCGTGGATGCTGAAGATAGGGTTAGGATACACCTTGAGCGTAAGACCACCCACCTGGCTGAAGCAATGGTGCTTGTCGGTGCCGGTAACACTGTACGTTGTGGTTTCAGTAGGCGAGGCAATGGGGCTGGCGCTATGGGCATCGCTTAAGCCGGTGGCGGGTTGCCAGGTATACTCATCGGTGCCAGAAGCGCTAAGACGGATAGAAGCATCCTCGCACATCTCCGAGCCGTCGCTGCTTACCGACATATTGAAGGGACGCGTGACTTCGACCCAAACGGTATCGGTAGCGGTACAACTGTTGGCATCGGTGCCGGTAACGGCATAACTGTGCGACTGCACCTGCGGCGACGCAACGGGCGCAGCGCAGCTGGTGCAACTAAGCGTGGCATCGGCAGCCCAGGTATAGCTAACCGCACCGGAAGCAGACAGTGCCACCCGGTTGCCTTCGCAGACAAACGTATCTCTGCCCGCTGACACGGGCGGAAGGTTATTGATCTTTACATTGTAATACGCCGTATCGGTGCAATTATTGGCATCGGTAACGAGCAAGCTGGCGCGATAGGTGCCCCCCTTGCTATACGTGTGTGAAAAATCAGGTGAAGCATTTTTAAGACTGAAAGCATCGCCGCAATTCCACCACCAGCTTACAATGGGGTGCGTGCCATCGGTAACACTTTTATCTGTAAACACGGTTTCCTTCTGCACACAATTACTGCCGCTGAGCGTGGTAAAAGCGGCGGTCGGACCGTTAATAACAACTGGGTTAGGACTGTAAACGGTATCGTAGCAGCCGTTCTTGTACTTGGTTACCAGCGAGGGATGGTAAGTGCCGGGTGTACTGTAAAAATTGTAGATCGCCGTATCGCTAAAAGCGCTTCTGCCATCGTCGAAGTCCCAGTAATAATCGGCAATATATTGGGGGTTGGTGGCGCTCATCCAGATGCCTTGTTTGCGGCAGAGAAGCGTATTCGCAGGCTCGAAGGTAAAGATGGGTTTGGTATTTAGGATAGCCACCGAAACGCTGTCCGTGCTCGTACAGGCCCCATTGGTAGTGCTCAGGGTTACGGTATAAATACCCGACGAAGAATAGGTATGTAAAGGCGGTGTTTGCAGCGTGGCGTCGGGCGATCCGTCACCAAAGTTCCAGCGCCAGGTGAGGGCTTGCTGGCAGGTATCGGTAAAACTGACGTTCAGTTGATTTTTACAATCGTAAATAACATGGATACCGGCAACCGGCGGCTTGAGAAAGACAATGTCTTTCTGCGTCGTCCTGTTGGAACAGCCGCTATTATTGATTTGTAAAAAGACGGTTTTATAGCCCGTAGAACGATATTGATGAGCCGGGTTTTGCGCGTTCGAATAAGGTGTGTTATCACCAAAACTCCACAGCCACTGATAGTTGCCGGGGCGCGAGGTGGTTCCGTAAAAATGAATGGAATCGGATGCGCAGGCAATGTTTTTATCGATCGTAAAACCGGGAATGACAGAATCGCCGGCCATCAGACCGTTTTTCACGGTAAACGTATCGGTGCACCCGCTTACCGTGGTTACAATCAGCGATATATTGTAGGTGCCTTGCTTCGTGTAGATATAGTAAGGCAGAGAATCGGAAGAATGGTTGCCGTCGCCCCAGTTCCAGTCATAACTGACGATGGGTTCGGGCGTAGCCATAAACGCCCGGCTTCGGATTGTATCGGGCAGGCAATGCTGCGAAGGAAAGCCGAGCAACCGGCTGATGATAGGCGGCCCTAAAAGGATAAGATTGCGTTGGGTTAATGTATCAGCGCAGCCGTTGGCATTGGTAGCAATCAGTTGGGGTGAAAACTGTCCGGCAAGCGTATAGTTGTGAGAAGGGTTCGCTTCCGCAGAACTATCATCATCGCCAAAATACCAGGTGTAGTTATCGGCTTGCTGCGATGTGTTGATGTATTGCACCAGCGATGGGTACAAACAGCTTTGCAAAGTGCCCGATTGGGTAAAGGAAGCCGTTGGCTTTTGCAAAACGGTAATCGTTTTTTCTCTACTGAAAGTACAGCCGCCAAAGTCTTCACTAAGGTTGATGTTGTATTTGCCGGGGCTATTGAACTCATAGCTGAAACCCGCCGCAGCATGGCTCGCTACAACGCCATTTATGGTCCATACTGCCGACTTGGGAAGCGAGGAAGAAGTGCTGGCAAAAAAAACAGAACTATTGCTGCAAACGGAAGCCGGCGCTGTAAAATCTACCGTTACCTGTCCGGTCTGCACTGTCTTTGTCAAAGAATCTATACAACTCTCCGGGCTATACGTTACCAGGTGAACAGGGTAAGTGCCTTGCGTGGTATAGGTGTGCGACGGGTTGGGTTCGATAGATACACTGCTGTCCCCGAAATCCCAGTGATAATTACCGGTAGTCGAGGTATCGTACACATGAAACTGCACGAGAACCGGCGAAGTGCAGATGGAATTGTATTGATACGTAAAAGCAGTCGGAATACCGTTCACAATGATATCCTGGTAAGTAGAATCGGCAACGGTATAATCGCTTACTTTCAGCCGGACGCGAAGCCTGCCGGGGCGCGCAAATGTAAAAGAGGGATTCTCATCAGTCGAGGTCTGTCCATCACTGGTAAGCCAAAGCCAGTTCACCACATCGCCCGTAGCGGTACTGGTGCAATGAATCGTAAACGGTGCGCAACCTTTCGTTGTGTCTATAGTAAACGAAGCTTTTACCTGTGCACGTAACGATGAGGTAAGAAAGCAAAGAAGAAAGAGCAAAACGGCATAAAAAAGGTTCGGGCAAAAAGGAGAGTAATGCCTGCGCTGATAAAATATTGGAGGTGTGTTCAGCATGATACGATCGTAAAACCTTGACAATGGATAAAAAACAGCGATGCAGACAATCCGCTTTACAAAACCTGTATCTGGCCTATGCGCTGATGTCCTTGCAAAGAAACAACAGTTATCGTTTCATTGAAAGCGTCGGGCTATTCTTAATTACATTTTAATACCTTTATAAGCTCTATTTACATCGTA
>CAZZZH010000136.1:0-11653 GCA_964658445.1 Ilyomonas sp. | reverse complement strand
CGGTGCAGACGGCATACTCGATGCGCTGGATGAATTGAATGCAGCCAAAGCTTCTTCTTGAAATTTTTTTATAAAAAACAATATACCATGTCGAAACTGAAACCGTCAGTCAGTAACAAAGATCATGTACAAGGCAATGCCAATGCAGCCATAGAGCTGGTTGAATTTGGCGACTATGAGTGTCCGCATTGCGGTCGTGCCTACCCGATTATCAAACGCATTCAGCAGAAGATGGGCGATAAGCTGAAGTTTGTATTTCGCAATTTTCCGTTGGCCGAAATTCATCCTCATGCTACTCATGCGGCAATAGCTGCAGAAGCGGCAGCTATGCAAAATAAATTTTGGGAGATGCACGATGCCATTTACGAAAACCAAGGAAGAATGCAGGATGCAGATCTTATTAACCATGCACAAAAAGCAGGGTTAGATGTAAAGCAGTTTGAAGAAGATTTTGACAAGGAAAGCATCCAGCAAAAAGTAGAAGACGATTTTGAAAGTGGTGTACGCAGTGGTGTAAATGGAACTCCTTCATTCTTTATCAACGGAGAGAAGTATGAAGACAGTTGGGATGAAAGAACGATGCTGAATTATCTTGAATCGAAAACCCATTAGCACAAGTAATGTAACTTCATTTTTCGCACACGCTTTTATCGCGCAATCATCTTTCATACTGCATTCTAACTCTCCATGAATAACTATAGGCAGCTAACTGAGCAGGTACAAAACCATATACAGTCGCTTTTTAAAGCGCAGAACCACCCACAACTGCTTTATCACAACTTGGTTCATACCAGCCAGGTGGTAGCGGCGGCTACGCAAATTGCCAATCATTACGGGCTTAGCGATAAAGAGTTCTTTACGGTAATAGCAGCCGCATGGTTTCATGACGTTGGTTACCTGAAAGAGCCCGAAGGACACGAAGTGAGGGGTGCCGGTGAAGCGATAGATTATCTTACTTCATTGCAGGTAGACCACTCGATAAGCGAAGCGGTAAGCGGCTGCATACTGGCTACCAAAATGCCGCAGCATCCGCAAAACTTATGCGAGCAGATTCTGTGCGATGCCGACTTGTTTCATCTCGGCACCGATGAATTTTGGGAGAATACCAAACTGCTGCGCAAAGAGTATGATACTCTTTATCACACCAGGATCAGCAAGGAAGACTGGCGCGCTAAAACCATTGTGATGATGCAGGAGCATCATTATCATACCGATTATTGCCGCCAGTTGCTCAATGCAAAAAAAGAAGAAAACATTGTCAGCCTGATAGACAGGCAAAAAGAAAAACCGGCAGCAAAAGAAGAGAAGCAGCCGGAAGCTAAAACAGCATCGGGCGACAACGAAAAGAAACTCAAAAAAGACGATCGTCCTGATAAAGGCATCGAGACAATGTTCCGCATCAGTAGCAGTAACCATCAGCGTTTGAGCGATATGGCAGACAACAAATCGCACATCATGATCACCGTTAATTCCATCATTATTTCTGTGGTTGCCAGCTTGCTGTTGCGCAAGCTTGACACAAATGATTACCTCATTATTCCCGCTATTTTACTTCTGCTTATCAGCCTTGTTACCATTGTTATTTCTATTCTCGCCACGCGCCCTAACATACCCAACGGCACTTTTAGCCAGCAAGATCTTGATGAGAAAAAAGTGAACCTTCTATTCTTTGGCAACTTCTACCGCATGAGTCTTGATAGCTATGCGCAGGGAATGCAAAGGGTAATGAATGATCGTGATTTTTTGTATGGTACACTCATCCGGGATATTTATGCACAAGGCGTGGTGTTAGGAAAAAAATATAAGTTGTTGCGCCTTGCTTACAACATCTTCATGTTTGGCTTAATTGTATCGGTAATTGCATTTATTGTAGCTGCTTTGATGGAGAATATATTCATAAGATAACGCTACGGTAAACTATAAACAGGTAACAGATAATAGTGTACAGAATGGTTTTTATTATTGGATTCTACTTTCTTTGGCAATCATTCTGGTTTTTTTGAAAATGAATTAAGCCATACGCAATTGCTGCATCGGTGCCATAAACAGAAAGGCTTCAGGTATATCTTCATCCCGATTTATTTGGCTTAACCCTTTCATAAAACACAAATGAAATACACAAGCAAAGCTCATGACCGAATGGATTTATTTCAGCAGAGATATTAGCTGGCTTTCCTTCAACCAGCGGTTATTGATGGAAGCCGAACGCGCACAGGTGCCGCTTGCCGAGCGTTTCAGATTCCTGTCTATCTTTTCTTCCAACCTCGACGAATGGTATCGGGTACGCATGCCCGTAGTAATAGCAAAACAGGCATTCGCCATCACTAAACCAAACAGCAAATACAACCTCTCTGCCTCGCTATCAGAGTTCGACGAAGCCCGGCGTATCATTCAGGGTCAACAGGAACAGTTTGGGCAGATATTGGTACAGCAACTCCTTCCCGCGCTGGCACAAAAAGGCATCTTCCTCCTTTACAACCAACCTTTGCCTGCAGCATTGAGCGACCTTGCAGTCGACTATTTTTTTACGACAGTTGCCGCATTCTTGCAACCTTTTTTTATTACGCCAAAAACAAACTTTTTTCCTGAAAATAATAAGCTTTATCTGCTGGTTTCGTTGCGCGGCAAACAAGAAGAAACACAAGCCATCATCAACATTCCGTCCGATGCGCTTCCCCGGTTTTTCAGCATCGAAGAGAAAGGTACACGGTATATTCTTTTTATAGACGACATCATCAGGCAACAACTACCTTTTTTATTTCCGGGTAAAGAAATTAACGACAGTTATAGCTTTAAAATTAACCGCGATGCCGACCTGAATTTGGAAGATGAATTGCCCGGAAACATCGCAGAGAAAATAGAAAAGCAGATCGCTCGAAGAGACAGTGGCTCTGCCTCGCGTTTGCTGTATCAAAGCGATATGCCGTTGCGGCACCTGCAACTGCTGTGCGACCTGTGCAACACATCTATTGCCAACACTATGGAAGGCGGCAGGTATCACAACCTGAAAGACATGGCAGACCTATCTTTCAGCGATTCATCATTCTATTATCCAAAGCAGCCACCGCTGCCAGCCATTCAACTGCAGCAGGTTTCGCTGTTTTCTGCCATAGACAATAAAGACATTGTTGTACACCCGCCTTACGAAAATTATGGAACGGTGCTTCGCTTCTTTAACGAGGCGGCCATCGACGGAGATGTGGAAGAAATTTATGTAACGCTGTACCGTATTGCCAGCGATTCTAAAATAGCCAATGCATTGATTAGTGCAGCCAAAAACGGCAAACAGGTACAGGTGTTTGTAGAGCTGAAGGCGCGCTTTGATGAAGCTAATAACATACGTTGGGCAAAGAAGATGAAGGAAGCCGGCGTGAAGGTAATCTACAGCATTCCGAAGCTGAAAGTGCACGCCAAAATTGCATTGGTAAAGAAGAAAAAAAACAACCGCACCATTGCCTATGGCTTATTGGCGACGGGCAATCTGAACGAAAGCACCGCACGCTTTTACACCGACCATATATTGCTGACCTGCCATAAAGAAATGCTGCGCGAAATGGAGCTTCTGTTCCTATTCTTAAGCAACCGTAAGGAGCCAGATACAGATAACTTCATTTTATTTCAGCACTTGTTGGTAGCGCAGTTCAACTTGCAGGAACGCTTTTTAGAATTGATAGAAAAAGAGATCAGCAATGCCAAAAAAGGCTTGCCGGCAAACGTTACTGTTAAGCTCAATAATCTGGAAGAACAGGTACTGATCAACAAGCTTTACGAAGCTTCGAACGCTGGCGTAACCGTACGGCTGGTTGTGCGCAGCATTTGTTGCCTGGTGCTTGGTGTAGAGGGCATGAGTGAGCATATTTCTGTTAAACGCATTGTAGGCAGGTATTTAGAACACGGTCGTGTCTTTATCTTTCATAATAATGGCGACCCTGAAGTGTTTATGGGTTCTGCCGACTGGATGAACCGCAATATTTATACCCGCATCGAAGTGTGTTTTCCGGTATACGACAAGGAAATAAAACAGCAGATGATAGACATTGTGCAGTTACAATTGAACGACAACGTGCAGGCGGTATGGATAAACAAAGACCTGCAAAATGTGCCGGCAGAAAGACTTCCCAATGAGACTACTATCGACTCGCAGAATGCTATCTACCACTTACTGAAAATAAAAACAGAACATTAAACCAGCTTATGAAAGTGTACTTCTATTCGTGCCTCATGCTGCTGTCTTTATTAACTGCCTGTGCACAGCCACAGCAGAAAAAAGAAGATCAAAAAGCGGCGTCGGCAATGCCTAAACTTCCTTATAATTTAGACAAGCCGGAAGTGTTTGCCATGCCGCCCGTACTGAACGAAATATCCGGCATCGACTTCCTGAACGGCAATGCAGATACCGTATATGCAGAGCAGGACGAGGAAGGCAAACTGTTTCGCCTTCATCTGGGAAGCGAGGAAGTAACGGAAACCAAGTTTGGTAAGAAAGGAGATTTTGAAGACGTGCAGTTGTGCAATGGTTATGTGGTCATGCTTCGTAGCGATGGCGTACTGTTTACGTTTCCGCTGTCGCAGGTCAACGAGAAAAAAGTTTCGGCTGTAACTGAGTGGTACGATGTATTGCCGGGCGGCGAATATGAAGGACTGTATGCAGATAAAGCGGCACACAAGCTGTATGTATTGTGCAAACACTGCAACGAAAAAAAGAGCGTTACCAACACGGGTTATATTTTTTCGCTGTCAGACAAAGGCGAACTGAAACCGCTTGGCAATTTCGAGATTAATGTAAAAGACATCATTTCCAGAACAGAAGATAAGATAAATTTTAAACCTTCTGCCCTGGCGAAAAATACGCAAACCGGTGAATGGTTTGTTTTGTCTTCGGTAAACAAACTGCTGGTCGTTACCAATGCCGACTGGCAGGTAAAAGCGGTGTACCAACTGGATGGAAAGCTGTATAACCAGCCCGAAGGCATTGCCTTTGACAAAGACAACAATCTCTACATCTCTAACGAAAAAGGCAGCACCGATAAAGCGACTATTCTGAAAATGGTCTATCAAAAATAGCAACGGATTATGATGAGATACGTCTTCATATTCATTCAATCGTTGATAGCTGTAATGCTTACAGATATTGGATTTGCGCAAACCGGAAGCAGCCATGCGGAGAACAGCGACAGCATTCAGCAGCGTATCATTTTTATAGGTGATGCAGGCGAGCTGGACGAACAGCAGCACCGCGTCATTACGCAGGCAGTAACCTATATTCTGCCGGGTAAAACAACAGTGGTGTATTTGGGCGATAACATTTACCCAACCGGTATGGGGCTGCCCGGCAGCAACGAAGAGAAACGTACGCAGGATATCTTGCGCGGGCAATATCAGCCTATGCGAAGCGCTGGCGCGCCGGTCTATTTTTTACCCGGCAACCACGATTGGGACCGCATGGGTAAGCAGGGCTTGGAAAAGATAAAAGCGCAATGGACTTTTTTGGAAGACCAGCACGATTCGCTGCTGCATTTGCTGCCGCCCGATGGCTGCCCTGGTCCGGTGGAAGTAAACTTGTCTGACCATTTGGTCATCATTATTTTCGACAGCGAGTGGTGGCTGTTTCCGCACGACAAAACCAATGGCGAAGCCGACTGCGACTGCAATACGAAAGATGAAGTGATAACGCGGCTGGAAGATATATTTTACCGCAACCGCTATAAAACCATCCTGCTGGCAGACCATCATCCGTTTCTAAGTTA
The DNA here is from genome assembly GCA_964658445.1 of Ilyomonas sp. Classification (GTDB taxonomy): domain Bacteria; phylum Bacteroidota; class Bacteroidia; order Chitinophagales; family Chitinophagaceae; genus Ilyomonas. The sequence continues at coordinate 5,906 of CAZZZH010000136.1, read as the reverse complement.
CGGGCATCACGGTGGTCATTATGGGTTTAAGGATAATGTATTCCCGCTTACGGCGGCTTACAAAAATCTATATGTCCCTTTACCCGTTGTTGGCTCACTCTACCCGCTTCTGCGCAAGTTTTTGGCAAATCCGGAAGATGGCGACCATCCTTTATACAAAGACATGGTAAAGCGCATTAATAGCGTGTTCGACACCTTTCCTAACTTAGTACATGTGTCAGGGCACGACCATGGTATGCAGTTTATCAAAAAGAAAAAAGAGGTGCAGGTGGTAAGTGGCGCAGGCGCTAAACAAGCTTTTACCCGTAAAGGAAAATACAGTTTATTCTCTAAGACCCTGCCTGGCTTTGTGGTGGCAGATGAGAAGCTGAATAATAGTCTCTGCTTCACTTACTACACTAAAACCGATGGCGACAGCGCACTGAAAAACGACTTCGTTTATACACTGCCTTTTGTATCGGTACAGCAGGAAGAGCAGGCAGTTATCGACTCGCTGAACAAAGACAGTGTTACCGTTTCCGCACATGCGCAATACGATAGCGTAACAGGCTTCCACCGCTGGCTGCTGGGCGAAAACTACCGTAGGGAATGGGCGCTTCTTACCACGATGCCCGTACTCAAAATATCTGAGTTCCGGGGTGGGCTTACACCCACCGGGCGGGGCGGCGGTCATCAGTCGGTTTCGTTGCGGCTGAAAGATAAAGATGGCAAGGAATGGGTATTGCGCAGCGTTAATAAATTCCCGCAGGTGCTGCTACCCGAAGCGCTGAGAGAAACCTTTGCTGCCGATGCCGTAAAAGATGCCATGAGCGCGCAGCATCCTTACTCAGCCTTGATTGTACCGCCGATAGCCGATGCGGTAAAAGTGCCGCACACCAACCCGGTAATTGGCTATGTAGCGCCCGATAAGAAGCTGGGTATTTACAATAAGGCCTTTGCCGGAACCGTCAATTTGTTGGAAGAGCGCGAACCATTGGGCAAATCGGACAACACGGATAAGATGATGAAACACCTTACCGACGACAACGATAACAACGTGGACAGCGCCACCTTCCTACGCGCGCGGCTGCTCGATGTATTGATTAACGACTGGGACCGTCATAGCGACCAATGGCGCTTTGCACCGCAACAAAACAAGTGGGGTGGCGAAACATATATACCTGTGCCGCGCGACCGCGACCAGGTGTTTTATGTAAACCAGGGCATCTTGCCGCGTTACAGCACTCGCCCCTGGCTTTTGTTCTTTATGCAGGATTTTCAGAAGATACGAAACATCAACGATTTCTTTTGGGAAAGCCGCGATTTAAATGGTCGCCTGCTGGTGGGCGTTAGTGACAGTGAATGGACCAACACAACAAAGAAATTTGTAACAGACGTTACCGATTCGGTATTGGAAACCGCGTTGCGTCGCCTGCCGCAAAGCGCTTATCAGTTACGTCACAATGCCCTCTTAAAGACCTTGCAAAACCGCAGGGCTGCCTTGCCGGAGGAGATGAAAACCTATTACCGCTTCCTGAATAGAATTGTCGATATTCAGACCTCTGACAAGAACGAACTGGTAGAGCTGAAAGACAGTGCCGGCAAGGGCTTGCTGGTAAACATACACAAGCTGAACAAAGAGGGAGAGCAGGAAGAATCGTTGTTCTGTAAAGTGTTTGATCCTTCGGTAACCAGGGAGCTGCGGATCTATATAAACAAAGGCAATGACAGTGTAGTAATTCATTCCGCCAGCAGGAACATCAGGGTGAGGATTATTGGTAAAAAAGGCAACAAAGTATATGATGTGGAGCAGGCGCCGCGCAGGCTGGACATTTACAGCAAACCAGACAACGTAACCTTTACCGGCAACGACGCCGGCAAAGTACGCAGGCACCTTTCGAACAACAGTTTGAATACCGCTTTTGTTCCTACGGATTTATACAACAAGCTCAAACCGCTGCTGGAAGCAGGTTATAACTACGATGATGGCATTCTGATAGGCGCGGGTCTACGATACACACGCAAGGGTTTTCGCAAAACGCCGTGGGCAAGTGTGCAGCAGGTAATAGCCAGCCATGCCTTTGCCACCAATGCTTTTCATATACGCTACCAGGGCGAGTGGAAAGACGTGATTGGCAAAGCCGACATCGTAGTGAATGCTGACGCATTTGCCCCTGATAACAAGCAAAACTTTTTTGGCAGGGGCAATGAAACGCAGTTCATAAAGGTGGCTGACTATAAGAGTTATTACCGCGCCCGCTTCGATTTGTATACGGCAAGCGCACTGCTGAGATGGGGCGGCAAAACCAATATCAGCATCGGACCTGCGGCGCAGCTTTATCAATTTGAAGCCGACGACAACAAGGGCAGGTTTATTTCAAACACCTCTCTCCTGAACAGCTACGACAGCAGCACGCTGGCAAATGCGAAAGCCCATGCAGGCATTGTGATAAAGATGATTGGGGATATGCGCGACCGGACTTTGTTTACTACCTCGGGCGCTTATGTAAACATCACGCTACAAAGTTATGCCGGGCTCAACTCTTACTCCAAACCGTTTACGCAGTTGATACCGTCTGTTTCCTTATACCACAACCTGAATGGCAAAAAAAGCATCGTGGTGGCCGACCGTATTGGCGGCGGCATTAGTTGGGGAAAAACCACTTTTTATCAGTCACTTTTTCTCGATGGCAAAGACAACCTGATGGGTTACCGGCAGTATCGGTTTGCGGGGCAATACTCACTGTACAACAACTTTGAAGTACGCATAAAACTTCTGAACATAAACGGCTACCTGCTGCCGGGCGAGCTGGGGATGATTGGTTTGTACGATATCGGAAGGGTGTGGGAAAAAGATGACACCAGCCACAAATGGCACAATGGCACCGGCGGGGGTTTTTACTTTGCCCCGGTGCGGGTTGCCATTATCCGCTTTATTGCCAGCTATTCTGTAGAAGGCTGGTATCCGTATGTATCGCTTGGGTTTCGGTTTTAGTGTTGCGACAACAACCATTGTCTTCAACCATTCTAATGTCTCCTACCATCAAAATAATTCATACTCACTAGTATTCTACAACACATACAAGTCGGCATGTTCTATTGCATCAGCATCAGGTGACAGCGGCATGATACAGAAAGAATAATTGTCGGCTACTTTTGTGGCTTCACTTATGAGGCACGACGTTTATCATATTCTTTCGGAAGCTATCGATCAGGCTAGCGTAAGTTTTAAAAAGTTTGCAGACTATCTCGCCTACAAAACGGGAAACGAGCAGAGCATCCGTAAGATGTTTTACCAATATGCGCTCACGTATTTTCAGCAGCACCCGGAATTGGTGCAAGATATGCCGGTGCAAAAGCTGGCCAACTATCCCGAGCTGACGCATATCCTGCACGGCAGCCTGTTTTCGCCGCTGAGCGACGAGAAAATAGTGCTGTGGGCATTAACCGCACCTGGCTCGCAGGCTATTTTTTATAGCACCGATGCCTTTTACAAACTGATGTGGCCGGGCAACCCCGAAGGCGTTTATTTAACTGCATCGGAGAAAGAAAAAGCTGCCTACCGCGATAGTGTGAGGCAGATAAAATACGATATGATTCTCGATCGCATCTACAACATATCGCCGCCGGTAAACAACGATGTGGTATTTGTGTGGACGAACAGAATAACCCAACTGCCGCGCTACTACAGCGTGCAGGTAGACAGCCGCTTCACGGAAGTCATCAAATCAGGCATGGCGCCCGACTTGTCGAAAGCCGACTTGAAGCTGACATTGCAAAAGGCAAGGAGCCCGCAGAACCTCGAAAGCTTTCTTCCGCTTTCGGCTTTCAGCTTTCGCGGGTTCAACATTATCACAGCAACCGATGTTACGGAGCGGTATGCGCTTCATAAAATACGTAGCGCCATCATACGCCATACGCCGGGCGATTTTCAAAGCACTAACGACGAAGTCATCTTCCTGTTAAAAGTGCTGTGCGGCTCAGACAGCCTTCAGTTCGGGTTGCTTCCTTTTTTAGCCGTAAACGGAAAACTGGTTTCTTTTTACAACAACTACACGCACAGCGTCGCTATCAGTTTAGCCCGCAGCCAGCAGTTGCCTGAAGAAGTATTTTCGCAATGGCTAAGTTCCTGCTTCGAAAAGCCGAAGGCAGTTATGTATGGTAAAGAAGACAGTGAAAACAACAGCGACCATCCTTTCTTTAACTCCTTTTCTAAAGCAGGCATCAAATCCTACGGTGCCATACCGGTGTTTCACAATAATGAACTGGCAGGCATGCTGGAAGTAGCGGCTACCAATAAGAAAGTGGTGAATCAATCGCTGCTGGAAAAGCTGGATGCCGCGCTGCCCATTCTTGCCCAACTGATGCACAATACGCGTTCGGAATTTAAAGATAGCCTCGACCATATCATCATGACCAACTTTACTTCTATACAGCCTGCCGTGCAGTGGAAGTTTAACGAAGTGGCGTGGCAATACATGCGCACCCAGTTTGAAAACAGCGTGAACACAACCCTTGCTCCTATTCGCTTCGAGAATGTGTACCCGCTGTATGGCGCGATAGACATTCGCAACTCTACGGTAAAGCGCAACGATGCCTTATCAAAAGACATCGGCACTTATTTCTCCATCCTGTCGCAAACGCTTTCTTTAGTTGACAGCGATGAAGCGAAGGCAGTAATGGCAGAAGCCAAACAATTGCAGGATCAGTCTTATCTCTTTATGTCGGCAAGCGATGAAGCCGAGCTTACCCGGCTGATGGACAAAACCGACCAGTTTCTTCATGCTCATGTGCAGGCACTGGCAGAAAAGCCAGCCTTTATAGACAATTACTACAAGGCGATTGATAGAAACACTGGTACTGTTTACCAGAACCGGCGTGCGCTGGAAACCTCTATCCAGATTGTAAACCGTCTGGTGAACAAGCAGGTCGATAGGCTGCAACTGGACATTCAGCAATCGTTCCCGGTTTACTTCGAAAAGTTTAGAACCGACGGCGTAGAGTACGACATTTATATCGGGCAGTCTATTACTCCTCATTTGACCTATAAAAACGAATTCCTGAGCCAGTTGCGGCGCTGGCAGTTGCGAAGCATGGCGGGTATAGCGAAGCTGGCTTCTGAACATAAAAGTATGATGCCACTGCCACTGGAAACCACGCAAATGATTTATGTAAATGCCAATGCCATAGACATTAGCTTTCGCACCGACGAAAAGCGGTTTGATGTGGAAGGCGTGTATAACATACGTTACCACATTGTAAAGAAGCGCATAGACAAAGTGCATATTAAACAGACCGGCGAACGGCTGACCCAACCCAACACGATTGCTATTGTTTACTCGCGGCCGGAACATGCGGAAGAGTATAAAAGAATCATTGCCCAACTACAGCAGGAAGGCATCTTACAGCCACTGCTGGAAGAACTGGAACTGGAGGAACTTCAGGGTGTAAAAGGACTGCTGGCGCTGCGGGTAGGTGTTATGTTGTAACCGGTAAAGTAGGTCGGGCGTTGCATTTGACATTTGCTCTTTTTTGCACGGGCGCAGGTGTTTGAAAGATGATAAATGAGATGACCTGGTTGTGAGGGATGAAAGTATCTACCACAAACGATAATAGCAGCCCACTCATCGCAGACTTCTTTCTCTTTTGCCAACTGTTTCTGATGCGGTTTATAGACTACTTCGTGCCTTGCTATTGGTGGAGCAAACTGTCTTTGGTTTCTTATGATTGACTAGGAAATTAGAGGAAGAGATTTGTATTCATACGGAAAAGAGAGCTTACCAGCCTGCTGCGAGAGATTTGTTTTTCGCCAATAACGATCTAAAACAGTACGCTAGTGGCTGTCATGATGACACAATTTACCCGAAGAGCTATAAAAACCGCACCGAAGCTTGGCCGAACCTTAACCGAACACCAACCGAACACTA
>CAZZZH010000135.1:0-11693 GCA_964658445.1 Ilyomonas sp. | reverse complement strand
TTTGGCGGGTATAAGCAGAGTGGGATTGGGCGGGAGAACCATAAGATGATGCTGAACCATTACCGGCAAACGAAGAATATGCTGATCTCGTACAGCAAAAACAAGCTGGGATTTTTCTAGTAAGTATTATCAATTGATATAAGAACAGCGGCTTTGCGGCCGCTGTTTATTTTTCTATAAAAAAACAAACAGCCATGAGCGTACAACGTGTAATAGTTACTGAAAAAGCGGTTGCATTAATTGATAAACTGAAGCAGCAATACGGCAACTTAATGTTTCACCAGAGCGGTGGCTGCTGCGATGGTTCGCAGCCGATGTGCTTTGAAGAAAATGAATTTAAAACCGGCGATAGCGATGTGCTGCTGGGCGAGATAGAAGGCTGTAAATTCTATATGCACAAAGACCAGTTTGAATACTGGAAACATACGCAACTGATACTTGATGTAACCAAAGGCAGAGGCAGCAGTTTTTCGTTAGAAATACCGTTGGGCGTTCGGTTCTATATTCAATCGCGTGTGTTTACGGAAGAAGAATTGAGGGATTTAGAAGAAGAAATGGTGAGGTCGTAAAAAACTTCCTTTTGCTTTACGTATCGCTCCGTAAGGATAACGTTGACCGTATAAGAATTAAACAGAGAATTGTAAAACCCGCTTCCTTTTTATTACAAGGTTCAATAAAAACGGAATAAATATCAGAACAACAAACCCAATGCTCAATAGCTTATTAGTCTGTATTTCGTAACTAAACAATTGCCACTTGGCTACCATTCGCCAGTAAAAAATAGTCCACGTACCGGATTGTTCACAGGAAGAAACGTCGTAAAGATCGGAAGTCACCAAATTGGAACTCCTTTCAATAGGTGACTTATCTGCAAAAAAGTAAAACGCATCGTCTATAAATACATACCTTCTATATCTATCAATTACGGCAAGATTTAGCAGACTTATATATTGCTCGTAGGTGTTCCTGTCCATTAGTTTTATCTTAAGAACAGTATCTGTATCATGCGTAAACTGCAACCTTTCCAGTTCATTTTGTATAAAGTTTTGCCTGCGTCCAGATAAATAGGTTTCACCACCATCGTAATCATCAATTTCATTCAAAATTATCTGCTCTATTCTTTTGCCTTTCAGCATTCTCTCAGTACTGGCTCTAGAGAAAATCTGCGTATTAATTGTATCATCGGAAGGAAGATTTATTGTCAAGACATTTTGCTTCGGCTTATCGTTCGGACCAAAAACGAATAACAAAAGAGGCAAGCCTATTAAGCTGATGAGTCCCGGCACATACTTTAGTTTTCGTCTTTGCATAAATGAAAGTTTACTTACCTGCCATTCAATTTTACATCATTGTAAAAGTATAAAATCCGTGTACTAAAATGAGCAACTGTTATTTGCTTTGAGATGCACTAAAGGCATCGTTCCATAAAACAATCTGTAATAAATAAGGCAGGCGCTTTCGCGTATGCGTGAAGTATTAGTGAAGAAATAAAACAATAGTGCGTAAGGAATTGCCTTTTACTATTTAACAGCTGTACTTCGAAACGATAAAGTTGTAACCAAACAATATAGTTTCGAACCAAAACAATACTATTTCGGACAAAAATTATATTGTTTTGAATGAAAACTGTATAGTTTGAAAAGGAACCTAACCAGCCCGTGCTTAAATTTTGATTAAGACTTTTGCGGTCTGCGCAAAAAATACAACCACTTATTAATTTTGCCAACGGCAATAATGCCAAATAATATAAAAATCCAATCATCTATGGTAGTCGTAAAAGCGTCCATGAAATTTCTGCAGGAAAACCCGGAAACGAAAGTAATGACCGGTCAAAAGATTATTGACGGCATCAACAAAAACATTACTATTTACAATGCATTGCCCATTCCGGTAGACACGCTGCTGGAACGGAACAACAATTTGCAAAAAACACGGCTGGCAGCCATGGGTGGCGATAAGGCCAGCGGTTATGCACTGGCAGCAGCCGAAAAGGCGTGGATTGCAGACTTTAGAAAATCGGTAAACTACATTTCGTTTGCGGCTGATGGTAATGCCGAGTTGCTGGCAGATACCAATCTGACGCCCACGAAAGATTCTCGTCAGAAGAAGAAGCCGATTACGGAGATTAATGATTTTAAAGCCACCATTGGCGATGGCAAAGGAACCTTTGAAGCTTCGTGCGCTTCTGCAGGCCCAGGTGCCAACTATTTATACATTGGCGCAACGCCAAATGTAAAGGTGACGCTGGTAGAAGACACGATTGTAATGACAACGGCAAGCAACGAAAAAATATACATAAAAGTGAGTACAAAAAGCAAAGCGCAGGTAGGTGGTGTAGCTTCTACCGAGCCGCTGTGTGTGTATATGCAGGCTTTTAATACAGCTGGCAGCAGCCCGCTGACAGAAGGAAAAGAGGTAACTCCACAATAATGGGTTTTTGATGATAGAATAATCATACAAGGCGGATTTTCTAATCTGCCTTTTTTTGTTTATCAAAAAAGATAAGAACCCGCTTAGTAATGTAGCATGCGATGACGAAAAGAGAAAGGTTAGAAGCCCGAAACGGCTTACTTTCTTTACCTCTACTGTACCTGTTTCCCTGCATTTAGGGTTTTGGAGTAAAGGAGAGAATGACAGGAACAAAAAAGAAAATGTAAGAGTGTTGTTTGTCAATGGGTTGATTCGCTTTTTATATTGCTGGGTGCGGGTGATATATTTGTTAGCTGCTATTTAGACTTTTATGTTAAAAACTATCGTTTTTATTTTTCTTATTGCGACTATATATAGCTGTCAAGACAAAAAGGTAAGTATAAATACGAAACCTTTAGGTCTGACACGAGTTCATGTTAGCGCTAGTGGATATACCGCAACTGTTGATGGAGTCACCACTGGTAGACACGGCTTTGACCATTATGTGTTTGTTGAAGGATATGATGATCAGGCATGGGACAATCCTTTAGTTGAGTCAGGTGACAAGTATATAGATACCTGTAAAACGGACTTACCAATATGGTCTATTACTTTTTGCAAACCGTTTGACTTTATAGATTATGGAGATAGTAGAGCGGATGATGAATTGCAAGATCATGCTATTATGGACATTACTTATGGCTTGAAAACATCACAGAAGAAATATCGTGATATAGAGTCTATAACTTTCTGGTATGATGGCAAAGCAAGGAATGTATGGCTATTAACAGCGGGAAGAGAGCAAGAAGAAAAACGTCTTGATAGTATTGAAAATTATAAAAAAGATCAGAAGATTCAAAACAACCGCTAACAGATGTTTGCTTCCATAGCGGCTGGCGGAAGCCATTAAGCAGCAGGAATTCTATTGACATACACTACCTGCTTACCAACATTTACCTGTAACAAAAACGGACATTACGATAACAAAAGCGGTCATTTTTTGTTTTTTAGAATTGTGTTATCGTATTGATGTTCATATAAATAAGAGATTGGCACTTTCGTAGTGCTGTTGCTTTGCATATCATCTTGCCATGCTTACCAATTATTTCAAAACCGCGTTCAGAAGTTTACGCAGAAATACGAATTATACCATCATCAACATTGCAGGATTAGCGGTTGGTATAGCTGTGTGCATGATGATCTTCATCATCATACAATTTCAAACAAGCTTCGATCATTTTCATACAAAACAAGATCGCATTTATCGTGTAATAACGCAGCAGCATCACATCGATGCAGGAAATATTTCTTATGCGAAAAATGTTCCCTTTGCATTGCCCGATGGATTGAAAGCAACGTTTCCGCAACTGGAAAAAATAGCGCCGGTTTATGCCAGCCACAACGATGAGTTGCAGGTGTTGGACGATAATGGAACGCCGGTAAAAAATTTTAAAGAAGCAAGTGGTGTGTTTTATACATCGCCTTCGTTCTTTAGCATGTTCAATTTCCCTTTGCTGGCAGGTTCTTACGAATCCTTACAAGATCCCAACCATGTGCTGCTAACGAAAGAGATTGCAGAAACATATTTTGGCGACTGGACAAAAGCCATGGGTAAGACCATCAAAATAACCGGGTATTATAGTATTGGCGCAGGGTTGTTTCAGTTTCCACCCGTGTCACTCAAAGTGTCTGGCATTCTGGCAACCATTCCGGCCAACACAGACTTCCAATTAAAATTAGTAGTGGCTTACGGAACCGATTTTACAGGTGATAAACAATATGGATTTGCGCAACCCGGCTGGAACGGAACAGCACCCGATTTTGGTTGCTATGTTTTGTTGCCGAAGAATGCTTCAGTTGATAATTTCAATCAGCAATTAAGCGCCTACGCACGTAAGATGCTGCCTGCCGGTAATAAAGATAACTATTTTGTACAACCGCTAAGCGCTATCCACTACGATGCAGAAGCCGGCAATTACAGCAACAAAACAATTAGCCACGAACTGATCAATGTCTTGTGGTTGATAGCAGCTTTCATCCTGTTAATTGCCTGCGTGAACTTTATCAACCTCGCTACTGCACAAGCGGTTAACCGGGCAAAAGAAATTGGTGTAAGAAAAGTATTGGGCAGCCATAAATGGCAATTGCAAATTCAATTCATCGTTGAAACATTTTTGATCGTTATCATAGCTGTTATCTTTTCAGCAGGTATTACAGCACTGGCGTTGCCTTATGTAAACAACCTGTTGGAGCTTTCGCTTTCGTTCCGCATTTTCGGCAATCCTGCCATCCTTTTGTTTCTTTTTGCGATAACCATTCTTGTAACCGCACTTGCAGGTTTCTATCCGTCGGTTGTTTTGTCACGCTTCAATCCTATTCAGGCTTTAAAGAGTAAACCAAACGTAAACAGCACAAAGGGAATTTCATTAAGAAGAGGTTTGGTTGTGTTTCAATTCATCATTGCGCAGGCGCTCATCATCGGAACGCTCATCATTGTTCAGCAAATGAATTATTTTATGAAGCAACCGCTGGGTTTCGATAAAGATGCCATCGTAACGGTTCCGTTTCGCCCCGATAGTACCGGCGGTAAGCTGACGGATTATTTAAAACAGCAGTTATTGTCAAAGGGTGCGCAGGCAGTAACATTTAGTTCCAACTCGCCAATGGAAGAGAATAATATGTTTACCACATTTCAATTTGATGGTGCCATAAAGGATGCCGATTTTCAGGCGATTACCAAATTCGCAGACCATGATTATGTGCCGACTTACCAACTACAATTGGTAGCCGGAAGAAACCTGCAGCCTTCCGGCTGGACAAGAGAGTTTTTAGTGAATGAATCGTTCGTAAAAAGTTTAGGACTTAAAAAGCCGGAAGATATATTGAGCAAAGAAGTAAGCATGATGGGTGGTTTGATAAAATGTCCCGTCGTGGGTGTGCTGAAGGATTTTAATGACAGGTCTTTGCGAGATAACCTAGCACCTTTACTAATTGCTACCAACAGCACCATGTACCGCCAGGTTTCTATAAAATTATCAACGGCAAACATGGCTTCAACCATGGATGCCATTAAAAAAATATGGCAGCAAACCTTTCCCAATTCTGTTTATGAGTACCGATTTCTCGATGACAAAATAGCAAGCTTCTACCAACAGGAAAACCAGCTATCGCAACTGTATAAAATCTTTGCTTCCATCGCTATATTCCTTAGCTGTCTCGGGCTGTATGGGTTAGCCTCATTTATGGCTGCACAGAGAATTAAAGAAGTAGGCATCCGCAAAGTGTTGGGTGCAACGTCGGCGAATATTGTTTACCTGTTCTCAAAAGAATTTGTAATGCTTATCACAATCGCATTTTTAATTGCCACGCCGCTCGCCTGGTACTTTATGAATCGATGGTTGCAGGATTATGTGTATCGCATTAATATCAGTTGGTGGTTATTTGCGGCAGGCGGATTGGCAGCGATTATCATTGCACTGGCAACCATCAGTTTTCAGGCCATCAAAGCAGCGATAGCAAACCCGGTGAAAAGTTTGAGAACGGAATAATATTAAAAGAAAGCTTCTGCCAACAACAGTGCTGCCATCCATTTTAAAAAGCTTTCGCTATCCTTTTTTATTTAATGCACAGCTGCCATTTCTTTAAGAATGATGCGGACTTCTTTAACTGGCTTTATCGTTGGTAGTGCGGATAAGGCTAATGCCTGTAAGAAAAAAGATCAAACCCAGAATGCCCCAAACAGCAATATAGGTAATGGATGAACTTTTGTTGGTGATAGATACGCCCGCGAAGATGAGACCACCAATGCCCAACAAAGTGAGGATAACACCGAATACTCTTTTTTCCATAAATGAAGATTATATGTAGTAGCCACATTCGCAAACGATATGCCACCGATAGTTTGGCCGAGTCGGTTATACTTTAATAAAGATATTTCTCTTATACAAAATCCACATCGGTATTAGTAAGATCAATACATAGGTTATCGCACCGGCAAGCGATGCATTGACGGGCGAAAAATAAGGCGTGAAGAAAGTCTGGTACAAATATTCCTGCGCACCTACGCGTTGCCCGTTCAGGTTTATATGAATCAAATCAAGCAAGATCAAAACCGCATCGGCAGCCACATAAACGGTGATGGCATTGGCACCAAAAGCCAGAAAAGGTTCAATGTATTTACGTCGGCTCTGCACATCTATCAGCCAGTAAGATAAAGTAAGCGCCAGCATAGACAGACCACCGGCATACAAAACAAACGAGCTTGTCCACAAGGCTTTGTTGATGGGAAAGAAACTATCCCATACCGTTCCTGCCAATACAGAGAAAATGCCCATGGTAAACAGCCAGGCTACTTTTTCGGTTTCGGTTTTGTCTTTGCGCCGCAGCCAGGTTCCGGTAAGTACACCGAGCAAACACGTAGCAATAGAAGGAAGAGTACTTAATATTCCTTCAGGATCAAACACTTTAGAGCCTTGCCAGATATGGTTTTCGCCTAGTACCGCTTTATCCAGCCAGGCGCCTAAGTTGGTTGCGGGTTCTAAGTTAGCATTACCTACACCTGGCACGGGTACAAAGTTCATCAGCAGGTAATAGACAATCAGTATAGAAAAGAAAACCCACAACTGGGTTTTAAAATTTGTTTTTACAAATAAAACCACCGTAATAAAAAACACAATCGCAATGCGTGGCAATACACCCAGTATGCGAAAGTGTGTAAGATCGAAAGCCGGAAGATTAGAGGCTATGGCAAGAATTGCAAAGATGATATAAAGGATAACCGAACGCTTCAGCGCTGCCAGCAATATCTTTCCGTGTGCAGTGTTATTGTCTTTCTTAGAACCGATGGCATACGTGATAGACACGCCTACCATATACAGAAACGAAGGAAAGATTAAATCAGTGGGCGTGCAGCCATTCCATTTACTATGCTCAAGCGGTGCGTAAATATGCGCCCAGTCGCCGGGATTATTTACCAGTATCATTCCGGCTATCGTTAAGCCACGGAAGAAATCAAGAGAAACAAGCCGTTGCCGCGGTTGCTGCAGTGTTGTTGTGGAAGAAGCCATTGTTTTGTTCGTTATAAAATAAAAGTAAAGGTTATTCATTTACTTCCTTTGCCTTGTCTCCGCAAACCGGTCGTTTATAGCAAAAGAGATAAGAGAAGAATACAATGAATTAAAAAAGTGTCAAGAATAATTTCCATTGCCTTAAGTGCATGGCTATTATTAATAACATTGAGGAAGGAACATCACTACACGCAACGCAAACAGGAGCTATTGTCAATAATATTCACTCTTACTTCTTCAATATTCATTTACAAGATAACATGGCACCAAATTAGTTCTTCTACAATGCCTCTAATGGATTAACCAGTAGTTAATTATGAACACAGAGACCGAACAGGTAAGTCCGCTGCCGAAAAAAAAATACGTGATCTCTAAAAGGTCAGACGAATTTTTCCGAGACATTTACAGCGTTTATAAATTTATTGCCCGCTTTTTCAAGGAGGCTTTTAAACGACCGTTTGAAGGAAGAGAAATCCTTAGGCAGTGCTATGAGGTAGGGTATCGTTCACTGCCTTTGATAACACTAACAGGCTTCATCACGGGTATTGTATTCACCAAGCAATCGCGTCCTTCGCTCGCTACGTTTGGCGCCAGCTCGTGGCTGCCATCGCTTATTTCTATTGCCATCATTCGCGCACTCGCGCCGTTGGTTACAGCATTAATTACAGCCGGCAAAGTCGGCTCAAACATTGGCGCCGAGCTTGGTTCGATGAAGGTGACGGAACAGATTGATGCGATGGAAGTATCAGCGACCAACCCATTCCGATTCCTGGTGGTAACGCGTGTAACGGCAACTACTTTAATGCAGCCTGTGCTGATGTTGTACTCCGGTTTTGTTGGCATGATGGGCTCGTTTATTAATGTGTATGCCAACGAGCAAACAAGTTTTACTGCCTTCTTCCAAAATGCTTTCAGCACCATTTCTTTCCTTGATATTTTTTCGTCTGTGTTCAAGTCTATTCTGTATGGTTTTACAATCGGCATCACAGGCTGCTACCAGGGCTATAACGCAAGCAATGGAACGCAGGGTGTGGGTAAGTCGGCAAACAGTGCCGTGGTGATTTCAATGTTCATGGTATTTGTAGAAGAGATGATTGTGGTGCAGTTTGTAAATGCGATAAGATAAATACAGGTGATGATGGTGATAACGAAACATATATTGCGGCTGACAACCTGAGGCAAAAAGTGGGTTCCTTAACAGAAGACAATGGCAACAATAAATAAAGAGAATGCAGTCATTCACATCCGCGATTTGCATAAATCGTTCGGTACATTGAATGTATTGAATGGTGTTAATCTGGATGTCTTTCAGGGAGAGAATGTCGTGATTTTAGGTCGTTCCGGCACGGGCAAATCGGTAATGATCAAAATCATTTCCGGCTTGCTGAAGCCCGACAGTGGCGTAGTAGAAGTATTGGGTGAAGATGTGAACGCGCTTACGCCAAAACAGTGGGATGAACTGCGCCAACGTATTGGCTTTTCTTTCCAGAACAGTGCCTTGTACGATAGTATGTCGGTACGCGAAAACTTAGAGTTTCCGTTGGTAAGAAACAAGCCCCAACTGCCGCGTAAAGAAATAGATGCAGCGGTAGAAGAAGTGCTGGAAGGTGTTGGCTTATCTCAAACCATCAACCAGATGCCTTCCGAATTATCAGGCGGTCAGCGCAAGCGTATTGGCATTGCCCGCACGCTTATTCTAAAGCCTGATATTATGATGTATGATGAGCCTACGGCAGGTCTTGATCCCATCACTTGTATCGAGATTAATAACCTCATCAATAAAGTTCAGGAACAATTTAATACCAGCGCCATTATCATTACGCACGACCTTACCTGTGCAAGAACGGTAGGCAATCGTTTGGCTATGTTGCTGGATGGAAAGTTTTTGGCGCAAGGCACATTCGAAGAAGTATTTGCGCATCCTGAGGCGCGGGTACAAAACTTTTACAATTACAACTTTACAAACGATAAAGTAGATTATAAACAGTAAAGAAGTAAGGGCATAAAAAAGTATCCTGTAGCCGGCAGTTTGTTTATTTCGTTCTACATGATACAGAAAACAAAATCAATACAGTTGTTTAACGAAGAATAGAAGCATTATGAAATCAACAAAAAACAATCGTCCTGTAGTCGTCGGGCTTTTTATAATTGTCGGCCTGGCTATCCTTATCCTCGCCGTGTTTACGCTCGGCGGGCAGAAGCGAACCTTTGTAAAAGGCTTTACAGTTAATACCATTTTTACCGATGTCAATGGTCTTGTTGTTGGCAATAATATCTGGCTGTCAGGAGTGAAGATTGGTACCGTAAAGAAGATCACGTTCCTGCCCGATTCCCGGGTACAGGTGGTGATGGTTTTACAACGTTCCCTGCAGCAGAATATTCGCAAAGATTCTAAAACCAAGATCAGCTCCGATGGTCTGATCGGTAACAAAATTATAGTTATTACGGGCGGCACACAGGCAGCCGGCATGGTACAGGAGGGCGATTATCTGGCGGTTCAAAATACGGTAAGCACCGAAGACATGCTGACAACCCTGCAAGCCAATAACAAAAATTTATTAGCCATCACGGGTTCGTTTGCGCACATTAGCCACAATATAGATAGTGGCAATGGCACACTCGCCAGTCTTATCAACAACCAGGAAACCGCCCGTAAGATTGATGCATCGCTAAACAGTTTGCAATCTACTATGAGCAATTTTCAATCAGCTTCGCAACGCAGCAAAGCCGTGATTGCTAACCTGGATGCCTTTACAGCAAAGCTCAACACGAAAGGCTCTCTTGCGGATCAGTTGGCAACCGATACTACCATGTTTACTGTGTTGAAAGGCACCATTACGCAACTTCGCGACATCGCTACGACAGCCGGACAAATGACCGATAACTTAAAAGGCGCTTCCGACAGGCTAAACGATTCTACCAACATTCCAGGCGTTCTATTGCAGGATAAAGAAGCCGCGGCTTCTTTAAAGCGAACGATATTGAATTTAGAAAATAGCAGCCAGCGTTTGGATGAAGACCTCACAGCTGCGCAACATAATTTTTTGCTGCGCGGATATTTTAAAAAGAAAGATAAGGCAAAACAATAAAGACATTAGTTATTTAAAACAAAAAGTCCCGCTGCTAATGCAGGGCTTTTTGTTATGTGTCTGACAAAGGAATATACTACTGCACTTCTTCTTTTCCTTTATTCATCATGCTCTCGTCATTCAGTCCTTTTCCTTCAAGAATGAGCTGCATACATTTTTCAATTCTCGACTCACGGGTCTTCGATTGTTTAGGTTGAGAAAAATAAAGCAAGTAGCCTCTTTGCCGTCCCGGTGTTAGCGATTCAAAAGCCTTCTTCAGGGCTGGCATTGCCGCTAATTTATTTCGAAATTCTTCCGGCATATTGAATTCCTCTGTCTTTTTTAAACTCACTTTAGCACCGGCTTTTTCTACTTCTATGGCTTCTTTTATGTAGCCTTTCAGTGCCTGTTCTTTTTCCTCAATTTCATCAACCGAAGTAAACCGCGCCTGGCGTGCTGCCTGCACATTCTCTGTTTGTTGAATTAAAAAACCATCGTTATCCTTCAACAAAGCACCCTTAAAAAACAGAAAGGCACAGTACTCTTTAAAAGTATGGATTAACACGATATTTCTTTTCTCAAACGTGTAGCAGGGGCAGCCCCATTTTAGTTCTTCCACCAGCCCACAGTCGAGAGCTATCATCCTCAGCTTGGCTACTTCTCCGTGCCACTGTTTGGCTTTTGTAAAGAAAAAGTCTACACCGGGATTCATTTTACTGGTTGTCATTCGCTCTTATTTTAAGAGACTAAGATAAGAAATACATACAAACAACGGAACGCGCCAATAAGTTTGCAACGGGCAAATTTCGAACATGTCTGCCATAGCACGTTTCAGATTATCTGGTTCTACTAATCCGGTATAGTGTGTACTGGTGATAGCTTATAGTCTATCTAATCCATCATCAAAAGCTCTTCATCCATCACCAAAAGCACCTCATCCATTCCCATCCGGAAGCAATCCATCACCGAAAGTGCTTCATCCAACACAAAAAGTTTCTAATCCATGTTCACACCGTAAGTCAATAACAGGATTGTTATTAAAACGAAAAAGAGCGCTCACAACAAGCCGCTCTTTTTTATTTCTTTTGCTAAATCTGGGTAAGGGAAAGCCGGTAAAAACAGTTCCTTTATACTTACCGGTAGCCCGCAG
>CAZZZH010000134.1:0-11764 GCA_964658445.1 Ilyomonas sp. | reverse complement strand
TGGGCTCGAACCAACGACCCTCCTTGTAATTGTACCATGAAGGAATTGAAAGAGTAGTACCCAGCCGCCAATGATTGCTCCCGCCAGCTTGTAATTGTACCATGAAGGAATTGAAAGCAGAAACGCCGCTGATGCAGCATGGGGTAAGTATAACTTGTAATTGTACCATGAAGGAATTGAAAGTAGTAGGTTTTATCTAATACCGCGTTCGTCATCTTGCCTTGTAATTGTACCATGAAGGAATTGAAAGTAGATCTCGCACAATTCACTCCAACAGCTTTGCGCACTTGTAATTGTACCATGAAGGAATTGAAAGCGATGATGCACCCGATGCGCTGGAAGGCGGCATTTGGCTTGTAATTGTACCATGAAGGAATTGAAAGAATGAAAACCATTGCTGAAAAGCAAGGCACAACGGTACTTGTAATTGTACCATGAAGGAATTGAAAGATAATTATTCTTACTGCAATAGCCATTGCGGTAGTCTTGTAATTGTACCATGAAGGAATTGAAAGTAATAAACAAGAGTGTAAAGGGTAGGTATTACTTTCTTGTAATTGTACCATGAAGGAATTGAAAGGTATATGCAATGTCAGTTCAAAAATAACTTAAAAACTTGTAATTGTACCATGAAGGAATTGAAAGGAATAGTCTTATAGAAAAACATTTTGCTAAAGGCAACCTGTTCGATTGATATTATGGATTGGAATGGCTGATAAAATTATTGATACTATGCCGCTTGGGTACCTGACCACTGATATAATCATCTAAGTGAAGCCTAATTTGGATGGCTAAGTTGAATAAATATCCTCTTTTTAAAAGTGAAGCCCTAGAAAAAATTGCAAACCAGTTTTCAATGCAGAACCAAAGAAAGCAGCCGCCAGAAATGAAATACAGAAATCATCAACTGAAGCTGGTGAGCCCATCTTTTGAGTCAGGCTTTATTTTTTAGGCCAACTGCTTCATTTCATTACTTGTCGTTTGGCTGTTGTTTGCTTTACAATTCAACCAAAAGATTTACCGGTTTCAAATTTTATTATAGATTTGTTTTGCTAACGCATTGCTATCTGCTAACGATTTTTATAAAGCTTTGCCATGATTGACGAATTGAAAAAAGGCGATATTGTTACTTTCCAGGAGGTGTATTGTTTGTATTGCGATAAAGTGTACTCTTATTTTAAAAAGAAAACGAACAATACAGATGACGCGGAAGACCTAATGCAAACTACCTTTTTGAAATTGTGGCAATACCGCAGTTCGCTGTCGTCAGCCTACCTGCTGGACCAACATTTGTTTCACATTGCCAAAACAGTATTCATCGATTACCTGCGCAAAGAAAACAAAATAGCGCAGGCAAAAAGAGAGTTGCTTGCCAAGCCCGACCAGCCCACCGATACCAATCCTTTTATCGCTTATTCGCTTGCTTCCCAGGTGGCGAAAGTTCTTTCCTCTATGCCTCCACTCCGAAGAAAGATATTTGAACTTAACCGCCTGCAGGGATACTCTTATAAAGAAGTTGCCGACTTGCTTTCTATTTCAGTAAAGGCGGTTGATAACAATCTTACCAAAGCGCTAAAGCAGCTAAGAACACAGCTTATTATCAGTCTTCTGTTTCTTCTTTTTATCAGTCAAATTTTTAAATAAATTTTTTAGGAAAAGGAGTTTTCTTTTCTGCTGCGTATTGCTGTATCTGTATAACCGTTATGGTATCGGAACAACAACTACAACGCTTTTTTGCCAAAGAATGCACCGCCAAGGAAGCTGCGGAAGTGGCTGCCTGGTTAAAGTCGCATCCTGAAGAAGCCTCTGCTTATTTTGAAGAAGCAGAATGGCAAAACCCTGCCCATAACGAAACCATGCCGCATGACGTTTATCAAATGTCGTGGCAACGCATAGCAAGAAAAATTAAAAACAGCAACCGTTATCTTCTTTTACAGAGATGCACTGCTGCCGCCTGCATTGCGGGTTGTTTGTTTTTTGGTGTTGTCTATTTGAATAAAAACCGAACAACGCCTGCACCTGCTTTTGCGCACGTTATTCTTCCGCCAAAGCAACCAGCAACAACGGATACCGAATACAACGTGACCAACCAACCACGGGCGATTCTGCTTACCGATGGTTCTGTTGTTTCCTTGCTGCCAAAATCCATTATTTGGTTCGATACACCATTCGGGCAGAAAGCTGTGCGTGATATTTATCTTCAAGGCGAAGCCCGTTTCAGCGTAGCCAAAAACAAGCTTAAGCCGTTTACGGTTTATTCAGGTTCCTTCTCCACAACGGCGTTGGGAACAGAGTTCATTGTAAAACAAGAACCACACAACATAAGGGTGCAATTGATGCATGGCAAAGTGGTAATTAAGAATACCGATCACTCCGTAAAAGACTGGGCGAATGTGTACCTGCTGCCCGGACAGCAAATGGTTTTTAACGACAGGGATGCGCTTGCCCGAGTGAGTTCTATACAACAACAGACAGGGGTTGACGATAAGTTGGTAAAAAATAAGATCACACAACGGGAAACGACCGACAGTTTGATTTTTAATGGCAGCGCAATGGCAACCGTGTTTCAAAAGCTGCACGATTACTATCGCGTGAATATTCAATTTGCTGATGAAGACATTAAGAATATCACTTTCACGGGAGTGATTGTTAAGAAAGATTCCGTTCAAACTATTCTGAGAGCCATTACTCAAATGAATGGATTATTGGTAGATGGTGCTGATACCAGCTTTATTATTTCGAAAGATAGAAACTAACGATTCATTTTTATACAGACTAACAAAAAACGTGATTTATGAAATGGCGTACGAAACAACGCAGTCAAACATGGAACTGGCTGCACCTTCTGTTATTGGTATTGATTCAGCTGCCTGCCATAGCGCAGGATGGTACCGCTTCTTTAACCGGTACCGTATTGAACGAAAAAGGCGACGCTATGACTGGCGTAACCGTGCTGGCGGCCAGTAACTCGGGCAATGAGCGTTTTACTACGATAACCAATGACCGGGGTGTGTTTACGTTTCAACGGTTGCGGGTAGGAAGTACTTATTCTTTTACATCGACCTATGTTGGGTATCAGGATAATGTTGTTAGCTCCTTCACGGTAAAGAGTGGCAGCAATTCGTTGCTTGTAAAATTAACTGCATCCAACAATGTGCTTGACCAGGTAGTGGTGATAGGCTATGGAACACAAAGACGTGAAACTGTTACGGGTTCTATTGCAACCGTTACTGCCAAAGACTTTAACAGCGGTCAAATCAACGACCCGATCACCCTGATTTCCGGAAAAGTGGCAGGTCTTTCCTTAAGCAATACAAATAGAAGCGACCCCAATGCAGGTGCGGATTTTTCTTTGCGCGGACCTGCTACGGCAACGGGTTATAATGCGGGTCCGTTGGTAGTCATTGATGGTGTGCCGGGTGGCGACTTACAAACCATTGCGCCCAGCGATATTGCTTCTATCGATGTATTAAAAGATGGCTCAGCCGCATCTATTTATGGTTCTCGCGCAACTGCCGGCGTTATCATCGTTACTACAAAAAGAGGACGGGCAGGTGCTGTAAAAGTAAGCTACAGCGGTTATGTAACTACGTCAACTATTTATAAGAAATACGATGTGCTAACAGCAGATCAATACAAAACCTTAGGTGCTCAACTACAGCAGCAAGGCAACAATGTAATTGTTGATGACCAGGGTGGCAACACCAACTGGTTTGATGCCGTTACGCGAACGCCCATTACACACTCGCACAACCTTTCGTTGAGTGGCGGCACTGAAAAAACGACTTACTATGGTTCTATCAATTACCGCAACATTCAGGGCATTGATTTGCGGTCGAAAAGAGAGTTTGTAAATGGAACCTTCCGTTTAAATACAAAAGCATTGAATGATAAGCTGGACTTTGGTTTGATTGTCGTCAACTCATTCGATACAAAAAGTTTTGCCAACTATGGAGCCATCGCGCATTCGTTAGATCAGAATCCTACTTACAAGATTTATAACGAGGACGGCAGCTTTTTTCAAAACGACGATCCTACTGGCTTTCACCTGATGTGGAACCCGGTTGCCAACATTTACCAGAACAGCTATAACAATAAAGAGAACCGTTTTTTAGGAACGGTGAATGCAGGTTATCATATCGCTCCTTCGCTAACCGCCAATGCAACGTATTCATTAACCAAGCAGAGTTTCCTGAACGGTTCTTTCTCTGATATTGATGATTATTTCCAGCTAATAAACGGTACTAACGGAACGGCTTCGCGCTCTGAAAGCAATACGACGAACAACATATTGGAAACGACGTTGAACTTCGATAAAGCCTTTGGCGATCATCATCTGAATGTGATTGCAGGTTATTCTTACCAGGATATTTTTAATGAAGGTTTTAGCGCAGGTAACAACAATTTTATTACGAATGCGTATGGCTACAACAACCTCGGGGCAGGTATTGCATTGACCACACTGAATCCTTCTATCAACAGAAGCGGAGTGCTGAATAATGTAGGCAGCTATGCCGATGAAAGAACCATATTGGCTTATTTCGGCAGAGCCATCTATGATTACAAGCAGAAATATTTGTTCAACGTAAGCATTAGAAGAGAAGGTGCTTCTGTATTGGGAGCCGATAATAAATGGGGTAATTTCCCGGGCGTTTCAGCCGGCTGGATTTTAAGTAAAGAAAATTTCCTAGCTAATTCGAATGGAGTAAAGTTCCTGAAACTGCGTGCCGGATATGGGGTTACCGGCAATCAGAATGCATTGAATCCGTATCAGTCTCTGGCAACCATCGGACCTGTGTACGGCGCTGCGCAAAGCGGTTATATCGGTACGCCGGATGGTGGGTATTGGGTGACGGGTTATGGACCTAACATCAATGCAAATCCATTGTTGAAATGGGAAACAAAATATGAAACCAATATTGGTTTGGACTTTACATTCTTTAAAAGCGGATGGTTGAATGGTTCGCTGGATGTATATGATCGACGCATTAAAAACCTGATCGGAAATTATCCTGCACAGCTTCCTTCACAAATTCAAACCAGCACGTTTGCCAATGCCGGAACGATGGAAAACAAAGGCATTGAGCTGTTGCTGAATGCCAAGCTTATATCTGCCAAACATTTCTCATGGAATGTGATTGCTACTGCGGCTTACAACAAGAATGAAATCCTTTCTGTATCAAGCAATCAGTTTCATGGTGGCGCTGTAGATATAACAAGAGTGGCGGAAGGCGTATTCATTCAAAGGCTTGCGCCTGGTCAGTCTGTGGCTGAATTCTACGGACCGGTGTTTGATAAATTGGTAGATGGTCAATGGCGGTTTTTATCAAAGGGCAAGCAATCCATCACCAGCGATGAACTCTCGCCGGACGATTACCAATACTTAGGCAACAGCATTCCCAAATATTCATTCGGGTTAACCAATAACGTCTCCATCGGAAGGTTTGATGTGTCGATATTAGTGAAAGGTGCAGCCGGTTTTAAAGCCGTGAATGCAAAGCGGATGTTTCATGAAAACCTGAACTTTTATTCAAGAAACAATCTGTTTACGTCTGCCTTGAATACTACGCTCAACGATGCGCAAATCTTCTCAAGTTATTACGTTGAAAACGGCGCTTACGCTAAAATTGATAATCTAAATATTGGCTATACCATTCCAATCAAAAAGTCGGCTTACATTCAGAATGTACATCTGTATGTAACCGGCTCTAACCTGCTAACGGTAACCGGCTTTTCGGGTGTTGATCCTGAATTGCAGATTAATTATTATCCGCCCGATTTATCACAGGAAACGGATAATGGTCCCGGGCTGGAATCGAATTACAGCTATTACCCAAGCACAAGAATTTTCACTTTTGGCGTCGACATCAACTTTTAATTCTATCATTTATTTTGTATGAAAAAGAGTTTTTCAAGTATAATCATCTTCTTCGCTTCGGCACTTATAATATGCACTACAAGCTGCACTAAAAAGCTGGATGAACAATTATATGGCACTACCACATCCTCCAATTTTTATAAGAGTGCCGATCAAGTTACGGCAGCCTATGTGTTGCCGTACAGTTATCTGCAAACCCATATTTATCAGGTACACTTTCAGGATGTGGAATTTGTAACCGATGAAGCCTGTGTGCCGGTTTTATATGGCTATGTAGATCAGGGCGGTCAATGGATTCGTTTTCACAAACATACCTGGAGCGCACAGGATCCCTGGATACTATCCGAGTGGCAGGACTTATATCAGGCCATTGGCTACAGCAGCAATTTTATTACGAACCTTAGAAATGTAGATGTAAGCTCGTTTAACCTGCCGGTAAGCAAAGCGCAAATGATTGCTGAAATCCGTATGGTTCGTGCCTTGCATTACTGGTGGGCATTGAGTGAGTTTGGAAACATTCCGGTTGTAGATTCGGTAGGTGTTCCCAATCCTACTAACAGCACACCGGCGCAGGCGTTTGCTTTTATAGAGAAGGAAATCAAAGAAAGTATTCCCGATTTAAGCGAGAAAGGCGATGATAACTGGTATGGGCATTTTACCAAAACCGCCGCTTATACTTTGCTTGCCAAACTGTATTTAAATGCAGAAGCTATCACGGGTGAAAACCACTACCAGGATTGCATTAATGCCTGCGACTATGTTATCAATTCAGGTATGTATTCGTTAGATGCCAACTGGAATGATCCGTTCCGGGTTCACAATGAACTCAGCAACGAAAATATCTATGTCGTTCCGTTCGATGCCAACAATGCGCAGCAGTTCAATTTCATAGAGCAAAATATCCACGAAAACATAAGTGCGTATAAACATGGCGCCGATTATGGCTGGCGCAAAATCAGCACGCAGGAATCGTTCTTCGATTTGTTTTCTGCCAACGATAAACGCATCAACCAATGGTTGTATGGTCCGCAAACTTATACCGATGACAACGGCGATGAACAGCCGGTGCCTTCCTGGGAAACCGACTACAGCACAGACCCACCAACCATCGATCCGCTGATTATCAATCCACATATTGAAGACCTGCAAAATGCAGATGATAAAGAAGGCGTGATGAATGTGAAGTATGAAATTGAAGACGGGCTTAACTATGGCAGCAATGGTATTGTGGATATGAATAACGACATGGTAGTATTTCGCTATGCCGATATCTTAATGATGAAAGCGGAATGCCTGATGCGGTTGAATGGAAATAAAGCCAGTGCTGATGCCGTTGACCTGGTGAACACAGTTCGGGCAAGAGACTTTGATGGAGGAGATGCGGCGGCTAAATACACCACCACTTCATTATCTATGGATGAATTCTTGAACGAGCGCGGTCGTGAATTTGCCTACGAAATGTTCCGCCGCGAAGACTTGATCCGCTTTGGAAAGTTTGAAGATGCGTGGTGGGAAAAAGATGCGGAAAGCGATAAGCACAATGAGTTTTTCCCGATTCCGAATACGGTGCTTACGGCAAATCCATCGCTGAAACAAAATCCGGGATACTAAACAGAATTCGGTATCAGGGTAAAAAGCAACTGTTATTCCGGCATAAGATGAGTGAGCTGCCGGTTACTTGTGAGAGAAGGCTGAGTATACCTTGAGTATAGGATGAGTATAGGATAAGCGCGCAAAAGGTGGGCGACAGAATGGCTGAAAATGATAAACGAAACAGAACGATTAATTAATCTTGAATAGCATGACTCGGTATTTTAAAAGCAGAATAATATTACTCGCAGCTTCTGTAGCGCTGCTGGGTGTAGCTTGTAACAATAACAATACAGCTTCAACAACAGACTACAGTGGCTGGACAAAAGCCACCGGCAATTCGGATGGCAACAAATATTCTTCACTTACGCAGATTGATACCGGCAACGTAGCACAACTGCAGGTGGCTTGGGAGTTTCACACGGGTGATATGGATACAGCAGCGCATTCGCAGATACAATGCAATCCCATCATAGTTGATGGCGTGATGTATTGCACATCGCCCATGCTGAAAGTCTTTGCGATAGATGCCGCAACCGGCAAACAGAAGTGGGTATACTCGCCTTATGATACGGTAACGGAAGACAAGGCAGGACATTTTAATTTAAACAACAATCGGGGTGTTACCTATTGGAGTGATGGCAAAGACGACAAGCGCATCTTTTATGCAGCTGGTCCTTATCTGGTCTGTTTAGATGCCAATACAGGCAAGCTAATTAATAGCTTTGGCAACAATGGAAAAGTAGACTTGCATGATGGTTTGGATATGCAAGGCGTGAAAGATTTATTTGTAACGGAAACCTCGCCGCCAACGGTTTATAAAGACTTGCTCATCGCAGGCACCAGAGTGAGCGAAGGCATGGATGCAGCACCGGGTGACATCCGCGCTTACAATGCGAAAACAGGTAAGATAGCGTGGCAATTTCATACCATTCCACATCCCGGCGAAGCAGGCTATGAAACATGGCAGGATACAGGCGCGTATAAATACACCGGCGGCGCTAATAACTGGATGGGTATGACAGTTGATCAGCAAAGAGGCATTGCATACATACCAATTGGATCTGCTTCCATGGATTTTTATGGCGGTAAGCGTAAAGGCTCAGATCTGTTTGCCGATTGTATGCTGGCGCTTGATGCCGCAACCGGAAAAGAGAAATGGCATTTTCAATATCTGCATCACGATACCTGGGATTATGATCCTTCATCCGCGCCTGTTCTATTAACTGTAGATCGCGATGGTAAAAAAATTGATGCCGTAGCACAGACAACCAAGACCGGCTTTGTGTATGTTTTTGACAGAGACAATGGCAAACCGCTGTTTCCGGTAAAAGAAACACCCATGGATACCATCACCGATTTGATTGGCGAGAAGCTTTGGCCAACGCAACCTATTCCACAAAAACCAGCACCATTTGTAAGGCAAATATTGACACAAAAAGATGTGAATCCTTTCTTGCCAAAGAAAGAATACGATTCGGTGTATAACCTGTTAGGCAAAGTGCATACGGGAAGAATGTTTATGCCACAATCCAAAACCGGAACCATCATCTTTCCTGGTTTTGACGGGGGCGCTGAATATGGTGGTCCGGCTGTTGATCCTGAAACAGGTGTATTGTATACTAACGATAACCAGATGGCGTGGATACTGCAGATGTTCGACATCGATCCGGCAGAACATCAGGAAACATTTGCGCAAGCCGGACCTCGCTTATACAAAGCCAATTGTATGGCTTGCCACGGACCTGATAGAAAAGGCGGCGGCAATTATCCTTCTATTGTTGACATCAATAAAAAATTAGATAAAGACCAGTTCATCTCATTCATCAACGTTGGCAGACGCATGATGCCTGCGTTTTTATATTTGCCTGAGTCAGATAAAGAAGCCATTGCTTCTTATGTATTGAATTTAGAGAATGAAAAAAGCCGTAAGTACGAATCGAAGCTAACGGCAATTGATTCCTTCAGAGCATTACCTTATGAAATTTCAGGCTACAATAAGTTTTATACAAAGAGCGGCCAGCCTGGCTTGTCGCCCCCATGGGGTGTAATTAATGCCATCGATTTAAACACTGGTGAATACAAATGGAAACAGCCTTTTGGTGAGAATCAATTTCCCGGAGCACCGGCAAATACGGGTTGTGAAAACTATGGCGGTCCTATTGTTACCAAAGGTGGTTTGCTGATTGTGGGTGCCACGAAAGATGGCATGTTCAGAGCTTACAATAAAACCACCGGAAAGCTATTGTGGCAAACCAAGTTACCGGCTGCTGCCTTCTCTACTCCATCAACTTACGAAGTGAATGGAAAGCAGTATGTAGTCATCGCTTGTGGTGGCGGGAAGCTAGGAACAAAATCGGGTGATAGTTACGTAGCGTTTGCACTGCCGGATAAAGGACAAGCTGCAAAGAAGTAAGTAATAAAAAAGATTGTATCATATCAATCAGTTTCGGTCATGAACTTCAGCTCCCGTCGCAACTTTATCAAACAGTCAATGGCTTTGGCTGGTGCTGCTTTGTTCAGCGGAGCGGAAGCACTTGCAAAGCCGGGCGCAAAGAACATATTTCTGGCCGGGCACATCTGGGCGTATGCCAGTCGCTATCCACCCAACTGGGATTGCACACCCATACTTGATTCCATTTTTAACGACATGAAATGGGCGGGCATGGATGGTATCGAAATCATGGAATCCTTACTTCATCATGACGATGCGGTGCAACGTTTCAATGATTTAATTGGCAGGCACAAAATTCCTGTGATTGGTACGTCTTACTACAATGATATGTGGGATAAAAATCAACAACAATCAATACTGGAAGATGTAGAGCCAACCGTGAGCCGTTTGCACCAGATTGGTGCTTCTATGATTGGTATTTCTGTTGGTGATGCAGAGCGGCAAAAGACAGAAGATGAACTGGAGTTTCAGGCAGAAATGTTGAAGAAAGTAATGACGATTTGTAGCAAGTACAATGTAGTTCCCAACCTGCACAATCATACTTATGAGATGGCGTACAACATGGTAGACTTCAAAAGCAATGTCACCAAGGTGCCGGATATTGCATTGGGACCTGATTTGAACTGGCTCGTTCGCAGCGGCGTTGACCCGGTTGAGTTCATCAATACCTACGGACATAGAATGGTGTTCATGCACATTCGCGACCAGGATGCCGATGGCAAATGGACAGAAACTGTGGGAAGCGGCACTACCAATTTTAAAGGAATTGCAGAAGCTTTGAAGAAGATAAATTATAAAGGCAGAGCAGCGATAGAACTTGCCTTTGATACACCACCGAAGAACGAAGTAAAAGAAGATTTTAAAACCAGCCGCGAGTATGTGGAGAAGACATTTGGTTGGTCATAAAGTGAATGATTATGCTAATAAATAAGATGTCGTAATAGATGGCTCAATTTCTAATCTACAGTTGAACGAAGATTCTTATTTCTCTTTATAAAAGAGAAATAAGAATCTTCGATTGCAAGGGACGATCAATCGGAGCGTTGCAGATCACTCCATAAACCGTATTTATTCATCTTTAGCATTACAAAAAAGAAACAAAAAGGTTCATGGGTTTTACTAACGATAGCACCCAACAAGTCAATCTCAATACCAAAGGCAACGCACAAAATACCTTTGATGCGATTGTAATTGGCAGCGGCATCAGTGGTGGTTGGGCAGCCAAAGAGTTGTGTGAAAAAGGCTTGAAAACATTGGTATTGGAGCGTGGCAGAAACGTAGAGCACATTAAAGATTACCCAACCGCGACAACAGATTTATGGAAGTTCAAATACCGAAATCAGGTATTGCCAAAACAGTTGCTGGATGATAACCCAATTGCTGCCCGTTGCTATGCTTTTACAGAAGCGACAGAGCACTTTTTTGTGAAAGATAAGGCGCATCCTTACGTACAGGAAAAGCCGTTTGATTGGATCAAAGGTTACCAGGTGGGTGGCAAGAGTTTGATCTGGGGACGATGGACACAACGATGGAGCGATCTCGACTTTGAAGCCAATGCCAAAGATGGTCACGGCGTTGATTGGCCGATCCGTTATCGAGACATTTCGCCATGGTATAGCTACGTAGAAAAGTTTGTCGGCATCAGCGGAAACAAAGACGGTATTCCGCACTTGCCTGATGGCGAATTCATGCCACCAATGGAGTTGAATGCATTGGAAAAGCATCTGCAGCAAAGCATAAAAGATAATTTTCCGGGCAGACAGTTAATCACATCGCGCACGGCTAACATTACCAAAGAACTGCCGGGAAGAACCGCTTGTCAATACCGGAATATGTGCGCG
>CAZZZH010000133.1:0-11775 GCA_964658445.1 Ilyomonas sp. | reverse complement strand
AAGATACCCGCGTAGATGCATTTATTGACCAGGCACAACCGTTTGCAAAACCCATTCTTACCCATTTACGAAAGCTGATTCATACTGCCTGCCCAGAGGTGGAAGAAACTATAAAATGGGGGATGCCCAACTTTGGTTATAAAGGCATGTTGTGCGGCCTGGCAGCATTTAAACAGCACTGCGCATTCAATTTATACAAAGCCAAACTGATGAGCGATTCTGCATTCTTTGCACAGAATAACGCCGATAGTATGGGGCAGCTTGGAAAGATTACTTCATTGAAAGATTTGCCTGCCGATGAAGTGATGATTGCTTACATAAAAGAAGCCATGAAGCTGAATGAGAATAAGGTAAAACCGGAAAGGGCAAAGCCTAGTGCGCAAGATAAAATTCTTTCCTATCCTGCGGACATGGCAACTGCATTGACTGCAAACCAAAAAGCAAATGAAGTGTTTGAAAAGATGAGCTATACGCACAAAAAAGATTATGTAGAATGGATAAGCGAAGCCAAAACGGAAACCACCCGCAACAAGCGCATCGCCACGATGATAGAATGGCTGGAAGAAGGCAAACGTCGGCACTGGAAACACGAAAAAACAAAGACCGGATCATAAAAGATGCTGAAGTTCGGTCTCTGCTTCTTTATAGTGGTGTAACAAAGTCAACTGGTTCTTTGCACGAATCCAATTCTGCAATGGATAAGCGACCTGGTAGTAAATATTATTGTTTAAAAAATCGGTAAGAAAGCGTACGGCCTGCATGTACATCATAAACTTTCCGGAGTAAATCAGCAGCTCCTTTTCGCGTTCGGTAAGCCCGCTCATTTCACCCAGATATCCCTGCATAATAGCAACAAAAACCTCTTTGCGGATAATGATTTTACTCATGTCCTGCTCTTCTTCATTTGCAGGAGAAAGATAAGTGCGCAGCATATCGCCCACATCGCTGATAATATAGCCGGGCATCACTGTATCAAGGTCTATAACGCACAAGCCATTGTTGTTTTCATCAAACAAAACATTGCTGATTTTAGTGTCGTGATGACAAACCCGAAGCGGTATGGCTTTGTTGGTTACAACCGACTCGTAGGTAGCAACAATAGCTTGTTGCTTATCTATCTCTTTTATCAACTCTTTGGCTTTGGCAAGCGTTGATGTATCCGCTTTTTTTACAGCCTCTTTCAATTGCCGGAAGCGCAACGACAAGTCGTGAAAATGAGGCAGCGTGATGTTGAGTTGCGAAGCAGTAAAACCCTCCAACCGCTTTGTAAACTTTGCAAATTGCTTTGCTGCTTCAAATGCCTGCTGCGGGCTGCTTACAAAATTGATAGTATGCGAGTTGGGCACAAAGTGAAACAGCCTGAAATGCCTGCCCTGCTTATCTTTTACTAAAGTGCTTCCGTCTACGCCGGACAGTGGCGCTACCAGCAGGTAATGACGATGATGATGCGATAAATAAGCTTTTATGATCTGCAGGTTTTCCGCAATCAGTTGCGGATTTGTAAAGACATGTGTATTTACTTTTTGCAAAACGTAACTTACGTTTTCAGTTGTTATTTTCCAGGTTTGATTAATCAATCCGTTGCCAATCATTTCTGCTGTTATCTGAGCTGATTCTATCCCGAACAATGACAGAATACCTGTAAGATTTTGTTTTTGCATACAGAATCAAACATAAGATATCCGGCCTTGTTTTTTGTTTCACTTTATCATCAACCTCATTATCTTCATTTTCGTAAACAAAACCAACATGAAACGAAGACTGTTCATTCGGAATACAGCGATGGCGACGGCTTCGCTTGCCATCAGCAGGAGTGCTGGAGCATCTCCCGTAAATGATAAAGTACGCTTGGGTTATATCGGCATAGGTGAGCGTGGCATGAGCCACATCGGCGAAGGTGTGCTGCGCGATGATGTAGAGATTAAAGCGGTATGCGATATACAGGAACGGTCTTTAAAAATTTGCCGTGAGTTTCTTGAAAAAAATAATATTAAAGAAGTTGCTGAGTACACCGGTGGTCTTGATGCCTATAAAAAATTATTAGATCGAAAAGATATTGATGCTGTCATTATTGCTACGCCCTGGCAGTTTCATCATCCGCAGGCCATTGATGCCCTGAAAGCCGGTAAATACGTGGGCTGCGAAGTGATAGCCGGGCTTACGGTAGATGAGCACTGGGACATTGTGAGAACGTCCGAAAAGACCGGCATTCCTTATATGACACTCGAAAACGTTTGCTATCGAAGAGATGTAATGGCTATCCTGAACATGGTGCGACAGGGTTTGTTTGGTGAACTCATTCACCTTGAAGGCGGCTACCAGCACAACCTGCGCAATGTTTTGTTTAATAATGGAAAACAGGTATATGGCGGTGGTGTTGAGTATGGTGCCAATGCACTAAGCGAAGCGCAGTGGCGAACACAGTTTAACATAGACCGAGATGGCGATTTGTATCCTACCCATGGTGCCGGCCCGGTTATGCATTATGCGAGTATTACACGCGGCAACCGCTTTACCAATCTCGTTTCCTTTAGCTCAAAAGCAAGAGGCTTGGCGGCGTATGTAGAAGAACAATCGCCCGGTCATCCAAATGCGAAAATTAACTATAAAAACGGTGATGTTACCACAACGATGATCAACTGCGCCAATGGCGAAACCGTGCTGCTTTCGCATGATACCCACCTGCCGCGTCCTTATTCGCTTGCCTTTCGTGTGCAAGGCACGCAGGGCTTGTGGATGGATGTAAACAAGTCGATTTACATTAACCATAAATCAAAAGAAGACGACCGATGGGATGATGCCAAAGAATGGCTGGACAAGTATGACCATCCCTTATGGAAGAAGTATCAAAAGGAAGCCGAAGGAGCAGGGCATGGCGGCATGGATTTCTTTGTGTTCAACGCCTTTATCGAGGCTGTAAAACACAAGAAGCCAACACCGATTGATGTGTACGATTCAATGACCATGAGCGTGGTAGCTCCTTTATCGACACAATCATTGAAAGAAGGAAATAAGACGCTAGACTTTCCTGATTTTACCAAAGGAAAATGGGAAACCCGGAAGAATGATTTTGCTTTGGATGACAGTGGGTTTTAGAATTGAATAGGTAAAATGTAAGATTGAATAGTATGTTTGAAATTCGAAAATAGTTTAGTGGAAGTTTGAAATTCTTGCCGATAATGTTGAGGGCGTGTCCCTCCGGGGTCGGGCTACCGTCTCGTAAAAAGCGCTGTAATCTTCAATCTTACCTATTCAATTTTCAATTCTATCACGGCACATTGATGTATTTATGAATCTGCAGGCTCAACTGCCATTGCGGGTTGGCTTTTATATAGTCGACAATCAAAGGCGTTACCTCTGCGGCTTTCGACCATTCCGGTTGCAGGTAAAGTTTGCACCATTTTGATGTTTGCGCAGCGTGTTGCTCTGCCCACGCAAAATCGTGTTTATTGTAAACAACTACTTTAAGCTCATTTGCTTTTGCCAGCACTTCCGGCAGCGGCGCTTTAAATTTTTTTGGCGATAAACAGATCCAGTTCCAATTACCGCTTAGCGGGCTGGAACCTGATGTTTCTATATTCGTTTGAAAACCGGCTTCCTGCAACTGCAACGTTAGTTCATCCAAATTGTGAAGCAGCGGCTCGCCACCCGTAATGATTGCCATTCTTGCCTCGTTGGCAGCAGCAGCAGAAACAATTTCTTCAATTGGCAGGTGCGGATGAACATCTGCATTCCAGCTTTCCTTTACATCGCACCAGAAGCAGCCGACATCGCAGCCGCCAAGGCGAATAAAATAAGCTGCTTTTCCCTGGTGAAAACCTTCGCCCTGAAGGGTGTAAAAAGCTTCCATCACCGGTAATGTTTGTTGGGTAAAAACCATCCGGCAAAAATAGAAATCCCTTGTTTAGTTTGTTGTTAAGATAAAAAAGAGGCTTTCCAGACAGCTAACCTATCTTACTTAACATAAACCTTTTTCATGAACTCTCATGGACTAAGTATGGAGTTATTATGGAGTATCTATGGAGTAAGCATGAAGTAAGATTATCGTAAACCCGGTTGCATCCGCAGTTGATAAGCCTGCAACGTATTTTTTAATAGGCCGGCAATGGTCATAAGCCCAACGCCGCCGGGCACTGGTGTGATGTAAGAAGTTTTAGGCGCTACTTCGGCAAAAGCCACATCCCCTTTCAAACGGAAACCGCTTTTAGCTGTGGCATCTTCTACCCGGGTAATGCCAACATCTATCACTACAGCGCCTTCTTTTACCATATCTTCTTTTACAAATTCCGGTTTGCCAAGGGCTGCCACCAGTATATCTGCTGTCCGGCAGATGTCGCTCAGGTTTTTGGTTTGCGAATGACAAAGCGTAACCGTACAGTTTCCATAGGGATGATTACTACTGAGCAAAATGCTCATTGGGCGGCCCACAATATTGCTTCTTCCAATTACCACCGCATGTTTGCCTTTGGTAGAAATGTTATAATACTCCAGCATCAGCATGATGCCATAAGGTGTAGCCGATACAAATGTTGGCAAGCCTTGCACTAATCTTCCGGCGCTGATAGGGTGAAAGCCATCCACATCTTTTTGTGGCGAGACGGCTTCAACTACTTTCTGTTCGCTGATGTGTTTGGGTAAAGGAAGTTGCACAAGAATGCCATCTACAAGGTCATTGTTGTTCAGTTCGATTATCTGCCGCAGCAATTCTTGTTCGGGCACGGTGTCTTCCAGCCGGATGAGGGTAGAATCAAAACCGATTTCCGCGCAATTTTTCACCTTGCTAGCCACATAGGTTTCGCTGGCTCCGTTACTGCCCACCAGGATAGCTGCCAGGTGTGGAACCCGTTTTACCGACAATTTAAACGATTCTACTTCTTTTTTCAGGTCTTCTTTTATAGAGGCTGAAGCCATTTTACCATCTAAGAACTGCATATTAATAATTTAATTTTATGATTTCCATTATTGATTATGAATTGACTATAAAGCAGGATAAAGTAATTTCAAAAAAGGATGCAGCAAAATTCTTTAAGGCAATGTCAAAATAATAATCTTGGAGGGTATTTAACGTTTTATTGTTTTAACCCTTATTTTTACCGCGATCATCAAAATATTTATGCACATGAGAAAAATTCTAGCACTGCTAACAGTGTTACTGCTGGGCATTTTTATAGCCCATGCGCAATCACGAACAGTTACGGGGAGAGTGACCGACAATGCAGGCAAGCCTATTGAAGCGGCTTCTGTTGTAGTTAAGGGCACTACAAGAGGTACTACTACAGTTGCCGATGGTTCGTTTACCATTGCAGCAAAAACAGGTGATGTACTTACTATTTCTGCACTCAATTATGTTAGTGTAAACATTCCTGTCGGAAGTGATAACACTGTAGATGCCTCTTTGAAAAGTAGTACAGGCAACTTATCAGAAGTAGTAGTTACTACAGCATTAGGTGTTCAAAGGCAGGCGAAAGAGTTAGGTTATTCAACAGTCAAGATTAACAATGCCCAGCTGACGCAGGCAAAGGTAGTTGATATCTCAACTGGTCTTCAGGGAAAGGTATCAGGTCTTCAGATCAATTTAACCGACAACAGTGTTAACCCAACAACTCGTATTGTACTAAGAGGCAACAGGTCGTTAACCGGAAACAATCAGGCTCTTTTGGTAGTAGACGGGGTTCAGATAGATGATCCAAACTATATACAGAAGATAAACCCGGAAGATATAGATAATGTCAGCGTTCTGAAAGGTGCAGTAGCTGCTTCTATTTATGGTTCAAAAGCTTCCAACGGAGTTTTGGTTCTTACGACAAAGCATGGTAGCAAAACCCGACCAACTGTTTCGGTTAGCAATACGGTTGATATGGAGCGTATATCTTACCTGCCTAAACTTCAAAATTCCTTTGGCGGTTATGGCGGCGAATCTGCGGGTCAGGGTTTTGTTAATCCTGATGGTACTGTAAATGCCGTTCCTTATGAAAACGAAAGTTATGGACCTGCATATAATGGAAGTACCATTCCTTTAGCCATCTATCCGGAACTTGCGCCCGATGGTATTTCGGTGCTAAAATTCGATACTGTTTTTACAAAGTATTCTTCGCTCAATAATGAGAAAAGAAACTTCTTTAATACCGGCATTACTAATCAGTTCAATGCTTCTTACTCTGCAGGTGATCAGAACGGAACTTTTTACGTTGGGGTTCAGGATGTAAATATTACGGGTGTAGTACCTAAAGATATATCTCGCAGAGACAATATCCGAGTAGCCGGCACAAGAGATTACGGTAAGTTCCATGCCGATTATAGTGTATCTTACAATCAGCAAAACGTAAATACATCAGGCAATGGATATAACCAGGGTACAGGTGGCGTTTTCAACGGTCATAATGTCTATTTCGATGTAATTAATGTACCTAGCTACATTCCAATTACAAGCTTTAAAGATTGGCAAAACAATCCGATTGCATCACCTAATGGTTATTTTAGTGCTTATTCTGGCAATCCTTATTGGACAATTGATAACTCAAGAAATAACGCGACCAATTATGATTTGTTAGGTAATGTGAACTTAGGTGTTAACATTACGTCATGGCTTTCTATTTCAGACAGAGTTGGCATTACACAAACTACACAGGAACAAAAGATTACAAAAGCAGGAATTACATTCGCTCCCTGGGCTATTGCTGACCCTTGGGCGGCAGGTAATGTGCCTTCCTCTTTATCAGGCTATTTAGCGCCGTCAAGCTTTGATCAGTCTTTCTTAGAACAGAGGTTAAATAATGATTTGATAGGCAATTTTAATAAAGACTTTGGCCAATTTTCCGTAAAAGCGCTGGCAGGTTATAATACACAACAGAGATACCAGAGGTTAATGAGTCTTGAAGGAGATAATTTGCAGTTTCCTGGCGACTATAACATTAGTAGCGTATTGGGTATTCCTGGCTATGCAGAAAACTCTTACAAACAACGCGAATACGCTATTTATGAAGATTTGAACTTAGGATTTAAAGATTATTTGTATTTACACGTTACCAACCGAGATGAGTGGAATTCTGTTTTGGCTTCCAACATACGCCATTTCGAATATCCGGGGGCTGATCTTTCCTTTATTTTCACGCAGGCAATCAACGGATTGAAAAATAATTCAATCCTATCATTTGGTAAAATTCGCGGTGGTATTACTAAAGTGGCAAATATTAATTTGGGCGGTAATCCTTACGGTGCTTACGAATTGGTGAATCCATTCCTTCCGCCTGCAGGTTTTCCTTTCGGTTCTTTGGGTGGATATAGTCAGTCTACTACTTATCTAAATCCGGACATAAGACCAGAGGAAACGAAAGAGTTTGAAGTGGGTGGTGAACTCGGTTTCTATAACAACAGAGTCTATCTTACGGGAGATTATTTCCATAGCAAAACCAGCAATCAGAGTTTAACAGCCGTTATCTCTGCGGCTACCGGCTTTACAAATAAATTTGTGAATGCTGGCTTGGTTACCAACTCCGGTATCGAATTAGACTTAACCGTAATTCCTGTTAGAAGTAAAAACATAACATGGACAGTAAGTGCAAACTATGCTCACTATAAGAACGTAGTGAACGACTTGCTGCCAGGTGTCGATCAATTACAGTTAAGCACATTCAACGACGGTGTAGGAGGTGGTGTTTATGCAGTAAAAGGACTGCCTTATCCGGTAATTGAAACAACAGACTGGAAAAGAGATAGTGCTACAGGTAAAGTAATTGTAGATCCAAAAACGGGCGTACCATCTGTTGATCCGACATTGAAGGTATATGGTAACACCAATCCTACTGACATCTTAGGGTTAACAACTACCTTAAGTTTTAAAGGATTTACCATTAATATCGTGGGCGAGTACAGAGGTGGAAACCAGATTATGAACTCAATCGGTACAGCTCTCGATTTCACAGGTATCAGTTATCATTCAGCTGAAAACGGAAGACAAAGATTTATCTTCCCAAATTCTGTAGTTGACGATGGAACAGGTAAATATGTAGCTAATACAACCGTAGCAGTAGATAATGGAGGTAATACTTCCAATGCAGGCTTCTGGCCTACCTTGTACGGTAGCAATATTGGTAGTGTTTTCGTTACCAGCGCCGCTTTCTGGAAATTGAGAGAAGCTTCAATAACCTATGAAATTCCACAAAATATAGTGGCAAAATCAAAAGTTATCAAAAGAGCTACGTTTGGTTTGGTCGGTAGAAATTTATTTATGATACGTCCGAAATCTAACATCTGGACAGATCCTGAGTTCTCCGATACAACAGGCAACGCAATTGGTGGAACTTCTATTGCGCAAACACCGCCTACCAGAATTATGGGTGCTAATCTTACCCTGACCTTTTAAGTAAAGCATTAAAACTGATAAAAATGAATAAACGAATAATATGGTTTTGCAGCCTCATCCTTATTCTGAGTAGCTGTAAAAAAGATTTTCTCGATATTAATGAAAATCCCAACCAAGCTACTGCGGTTACGCCCAATGTGGTGTTATCAGCGGCCCTCAATGGTTCGGGAAGAGATCTTGGGCAAGACTTTCTGCCGGTAACCCGTTGGATGGGTTATTTGTCAAGAAGCGGTAACTATATTGCAGATGCGCAAACGGAGCAATATAATATTACCAATTCTTACACCGATGCATCATTTCAAAGATTGTATACGGTTCTTAACCGATACGATTATATTGAGCAGGTCGGTCATCAGCAAGGTCTTGCATTCTATGTAGGTGTTGCTAAAACAATGAAGGCCCTCCATTTTTCTACCTTGGTAGATTGTTATAATGATGTGCCTTATACACAGGCCTTCCAGATTACTACTACTTCTACGCCGGCTTACGATAAGGGGCAGGACATTTACAACGACCTGGTAAAGCAGTTAGACAGCGCGGTTACTTATTTTGATTCTGCAAAGAACTTTTACGATAACGTAGCCACCAGCAGCCAGATATCGACGGATGATCAATATGATATTGTGTTTAGCCGTGGTTCCGGAATCAACCCCGATGACCGCATGGATAAATGGGTACAATTTGCCAATACAATAAAGTTAAAATTATTGCTACACGAATTTGCAGTAATAGATGAAAGTTATCGGCAAACTGAGATTCAAAAGATACTGGACAATGGTCGTGGCTTTATTGGTGCGGGCGAGAGTGTAACAGTAAATCCAGCTTATCAAAACTCAACCAATCAAATCAGTCCTTTCTATGCCAATTTTAATACAGTAACCGGTACAACCGATGCCTTTAACTATTACAGAGCCAATACTTATGCGGTTGACTTCTACAACAACACTGGAGATGCGCGTCAGTATAGTATTTACTCGCCTATAGGCAGCAGTATCGGGTCAAATTATGATGGCGACCCCAATGCACAGCCAAACACAGCTACTTCCTCTATAGGATCGGGTATTTTAAAATCTGCTACCATGGATCAGCCTATTCTTATGGACTTTGAAAGCTTGTTCGATCAGGCGGAAGCGGTGCAAAGAGGTTGGTTAGAAGGCGATGCACAAGCTTTATACGAATCTGCTATCACGCAAAGCTTTGTTTATTTAGA
The DNA here is from genome assembly GCA_964658445.1 of Ilyomonas sp. Taxonomy (GTDB): domain Bacteria; phylum Bacteroidota; class Bacteroidia; order Chitinophagales; family Chitinophagaceae; genus Ilyomonas. Next base: position 2,203 of record CAZZZH010000133.1, on the reverse strand, counting down.
TGCAGATGCTTATGGCCTTGGAGATCCGGCTGCCGATGCTCAATATTACTTTGGAGCAGATGGTTTAGGTGTTCAGGGTCCTGTAGTTGATGCCAACTGGGATGCATCGCCTGATAAAATCGAAGCGATCATTACCCAAAAATGGGCGGCTTTAAATTGTATTAACTGGGTAGAAGCCTGGACCGACTATCGTCGCACAGGTTTCCCTACTTCCGATGTGCTGGGTATCTCTTTATCGCCATCTCACATCGAGCCTAAAATCCCGATTCGTTTCTTATATCCGCAGTCAGAAGTAAATACAAATGGCGCCAACGTTCCACCGTTGCCTGCAAATTCACAGTTCGAGTCACCGATATTCTGGGATAAACCGTAACACAATCTTTTAGCAAATTCAAATCATTTAAAAATGCAGATAAAGAAATTAAAATATATAGCGGCGGTGTTTATGATCGCTGGTATAGCTCTCACTGGGTGTCTAAAAGACGGCAACGCTCCAGGCGCCGAAAATTATAGTCATAGCCCGGCATTAGTAAGCTTTCAATATACGGGCTTCGCTTTTTCTCCGGCCACAGCCGCAATCTTGGGAACACCCAACGACAGCTTAGCTATTGAAGTTACGCTTTCAGTAGCAAGTCTTACCTTAGGTACACCGGTTACGGCAACCATTGCCCCCGATCAGGCTACTTTAGATGCTTTTAATTCCGATAATGGAACTGCTTATGCTCAGCTACCCGCTGCTCAATATACCATCTCAGGCGGTGGCACAGTTACCATCAATCCAGGTCAGCAAATGGTGAGTTTTACTGTGCATTTTGCAGGCGATAAAATAAATTTCGACACGTCAAATGCGTTAGCTCTTAAAATTACAAGTGCAACCGGTGCAACTATTGCCACCAACTTAAATACTTATGTTATTCAGATTAAGTTAAGGAGTATCTACGAAGGTAGCTATGCAGGCAGCGGAGCAAGAATTCGCTTTAATGGTGGCACGGAAGCGAGTGGTGAAAGAGATTCTTTTGTAGTTAGCGGTGATATACCTTTTGCAACAGTAGGTGTAAAAGAAATAGAAGGTCAGTTAGGTGATGCAGGCTCTGGATACAATATGGCTTTGGTTATTCACGACGATCAGCCCGCGCCGTATCCGGTTGATGTAATTCCAGATCCAACCGTTGACCCTTCCTTAACTCCTAGTGCTATCGTGCCTGGTACAAGTAGGGGACAAAGCACTTACGATCCGGTTACAAAAACGTTTGACCTGCATTTTGGGTATACGAATTCTGCTGGCGCCTTGCGGGAAGTAAACGAGCAGTTAGTACTCAATCCGTAGATCACGTTTCTAAAGTATATAAAAAGAGAACTGCTATTGGCAGTTCTCTTTTTATATACACCCTGACAGTTCTTTGCCGTGCACTCTTATTAAAGGATTTACAATTCCTTTTTTATTTTATTAAAGTTACATCAGTAATTTTGAAAAAAGATAATTCCGTAATCATGAAAAAGCACATTATAACCATCTTAGCGAGCCTATTTAGCTTCGCCGGCATCGCCCAAAATTTCAACCAATATGGCACAACTTCTTTATTAAATAATTATGGCAACGTTACAGGTGGCAACACAGCCTTTACTGCACTCAACAATTTAAGCGGCACAGAAGGCACTCGTTTCTTATTCAATAGTTGGGCAAAAGGCACAGTGATAGATGCGCAGGGTAATACGGTTTCCGGCGATGGGTTGGGTTTTAATTTTGATAAGCAAAGCGGCTATCTGGTAATTAAAAAAGATGAGTCAACCTTTATTTCTGTCAAGCCTTCCCAAGTAAAAGAGTTCACCCTATCGTCCGATAATAAATTATACCACTTTCAGCGCATCAGCGCTATTGATTCTTCTAAAATGTTGCTTGCCTTAGTAGAAAGCACAAACAAATATTCCCTGTATAAATTTGTAAAGACAAGGTTTGAAAAGAACAACTACTCTACCAATGGCATCGCCGAGTCAGGTCATAATTACGATGAGTATATCGATCAGACCACTTATTATATTCTTCAGCCCGGTAGCCAGACTTACAAAGCGGTCGAATTAAAAGCAAAATCTATAAAGTCGGCTTTTCCCAACGATAAAGCAAAAGTAAACGACTATATCGACCAGCATAGTAGCGATACAATGGATGAGTCGCTCTTGGAGGGTTTGGTCAACTCACTAAATC
>CAZZZH010000132.1:0-11810 GCA_964658445.1 Ilyomonas sp. | reverse complement strand
CGCTGTTCAACAATTTATCGCACACATAGAAGCTATCTAAAGTAACAATGGCTTTCTGTTTCCGGCTGCCATCCTTATTACGATAAATGTAGCGGAGCTTGCCGAAAATCCATTCCCAGAGTAGGCGATTAATGTACCCCGATATGAACATAAACAGAACTGATTATCTGACCGTAAAACTACCGGAAGATACAGCCAACAACACCCGTGAGCTAAGAGCTTACCTCGTTAACGCAGCCGGCATCATTGTTGAAACCGCCCGGTTTGAAGGAACAGAAGCCCGGATAAAATCAACCGGCAAAGGAGACAAAGTATACGTCGGCGCAGCCTTACCTGAAGTGCTGCCTTCCTCAAAAGCCAATGAGCGCACGCTGGCAGATATGAGCGCTTACCAGGCAGTCATGAACTTTGCCGGCAGCAACACTATCCACATTCAGCGCCTTCCTGACACCATTTACCAGTTTCCTCCTTTTCGCTTCTGCAATGTAACCGGTCATGTCAACAAGAACTTTATCATCAACGGGCAAACCACCAACCTGCCCATCTGCAATGCCCGTGTACACATCTGTAATGTAGAACGCATCTTTTATTGGCCTATTTATCTACAACCCAAATTCCGCATACCCGATTGGGTGCTCGAAGAGTTGAAATACAAACTGGCAACGGTAAACCAGCCGGTCATTAAAGTTCCGCCACGCCCTGATCCGGGTCCGCTGCGCGAAGCAACTTTTACCAAACAAAATCTTTCGCTGCGTTCCCTTACCACTAAGGCAAAAACAACGGTTGAACCAAGTGCCAACAAGCTTCAGAGAATACCCGAATATGTAATCAGCGATATACAATCAGCCACCACCGAAACCATTCAGCAAAGCCTTATTCAGTATCACGATATACTCTATCCTTACCTCTGCATTTGGCCTATTTTCTGGCCCTGGTTTTATTCCGTGCAGGAAGAAGCGGTTGTTTATACCGACTGCAACGGGCACTTTGATGCCTGGCTGTTTTTCATCGGCAACAACACACAGGAGAATATTTATACCTGGGTAGAAGTCAACATCAACGGACAATGGGTTACGGTGTATCGCCCGCCATTCCCGTGCTTTACCAAATGGAATTATACCTGTAATACCAACATCAATATTACCCTTACCGATACACGGGTATTGCCTTGTGCCTGCGGCGCAGAAGGTCCCGGCGATGCATTCTGGTTCCGTTCTATCGGCAGCGCTGCAGGTGCTTTGCATATTGAGCAAAGTCCATCGAACACACGTACGATACAAGGCGCTTCCTTCGCTAATGTAGGCTGCACCGATATACTCGGTTACGATTATATCAGTCCCTTTGGTTCCACTTTAAACCTTAGTGTATTTGCCGGCGAAAATGTATACAGTTCCGGCACTGGCGTTACGCATTTCCGCTGGAGGGCAACAAGAGTTAAAGATGAAAGCTTAACGGATATTCCACCCGCTTTGCAATCATCCATCATCCTCAACGCAGCCGATAAGATTTCGAGAGAATACATGGTGCATCTCGATACTTTTCACTATCACAGTTTCAATTTAGATATCGCGCCCAGTGGTGCCGGCAACAACATTGCTTTCCGCATCCCGAACCAGAACATTGCGCTCGAGTCTTCAATCACCGCGGCTTTCCCCGGCAAGACGCCTGGTGTTGATATTTTCTGGAGAGACATCTTCTGGACCGGTGGCTCGATAGATAGCAGGTCACTCTCAGATGGGCTGTATCGTTTCGATCTCGAATTAGGCACTTACAATGGTGCCGGCACTTTTGTAATAACAGAAGTGGATCCTCGTACTTTTCAAATCTCTCAGTTAGCTGATCTGGACAACTCGCAGGATGCGACTTCACGTTACGTAAACATGAATGGCGCTGCGGCAAGAAACTTTACAATGCTGGTACGCATAGACAATGCGCATTGTACCGCCGATATCCACGATGCACAGTTGAATGAAACCGGTGCTTTATCCGGTCCGTGCGGCTTCATCATCTACAGCGATAAAAACGCACAGCATATTCATCTCAGCTTCGAAGCTTCGCACCCGAGAAACTTTGCGAGGTTTGGCTTCAATGTTATTAAAGGCAACAACACAGAAAATACGGGTATACACCCAGGTGGCTATGTCAATACAAGCATTGGCGATTTCTCTTTAGCGGCCGGTATTTATAGCGACGATGTAACGGTGGCTTCCTTATTAGGCACTTGCCCGGGTCAGGCAGCTTTTTCTGAGAACCTTTCCGTTCTCTCTATCGCTACCGATGGCTCTAACCGCTTAGATAGCTACGATGCTTCTGATGTTAATGCTTTTGCTTTAAGCAATACATAAGCTTTTTAATCTCCAGTATCATTTTATTACTCATGTGCAGAGGTCGCCGGTATATATGCCGGTGACCTTATTTTGTTTGGGATGGGTTTAATAGAATACAGTACTGTGCTTGCCTTGACTACCTTTTACAAGCCTCCTATAGAAATAAAAATATTTTTTATGATGTAGTAAAAGAATATAAAAAGTTACTACTTTCACTTTGGTTTTAGCGAACCTACCTTCATAGATAATCATGTGCCGACCGACTGAACGCTAAACTACTTCCAACTTCTCTTTACTGTTTCTTTTTGTGTGATTGACGCATTGGTGATGCTGTTTTCTGTAGTGGAAAATGCGGTGTGATGAATGGGGTTTTTCCCGTGGTTGTGGGCTTGTGGGAGATAATATGTTTGTGAGAGAATTCTTTGTTTAAAAATAAGTAGGCTTTTCATCAATTTTAAAATACAGCTAATGGCTGATAATAGAAAATTAATCAAGCGTAATGAGACCAAAATTTCTTATCTGCAAATAATAGGTTTTGTGCTCATTATTTTGCCAATCCTCTATTTCATAGGCAAATTCATATACAATCTTGCTTTAAACGTCAAAAGTATTCCCGCCATTGATTTTACGGCTCAGGAAGTTTCGATCATGTTTTTTATTACTATGCTAGGTTTTGCCTTAGCGTTTCCTGACTTACTACAAGACCAAAACAAAGGATTGAGCACAATGCGTTTAGTAGTGTTTATGATGACGAATGTCATCTGCCTATTGTTTTTAAAAATCGGATGGGATTGCAGCGATCTCACATCCATGGGTGTAAATCAATATTGGGTAGGTATTATTGCTTTTGTATTCGGTGCAAAGGCAGTGCAAAGCTTTTTTGAAAACTTCCCTTTTAAAAGTAATTTTTCAAACGGAATAACCTCATCAGTTCAACCACAAAACAATACGGTTACCTCTGTATCTTATTCAAATGATGACTTGATAAAAATGGCAATAAATCAAACATCTGTTAAGCATCTTGCTGGGGTAGTAGGTGTGGGTCGAGCGTACATAACAACAAATGGAGTAAGGCAAGCTTGTCTGCAAATCAATGTAAACGATAAAAATCTTGTTGATAATTACAGCAAACCATTATCAGTTGATTTGGGTAACGGAAATCAGCAAACTATCATTCCGAAAGTAGTATTTGTTGGCATACCCAAAACGCATAGCGGCATTGCTGGAAAAGGTATCGTGAATGTAAATGGAGCAAATGGCGATGGTACTGCGGGCTGTGTAGTAATAGATAATCACACAAAGAAAAAACACTTACTTTCTTGTCAGCACGTACTGAGCCACGATGCAAGTTGTGATACAGTAGGAGGAAGCGCAGCTTCAATAGCGTTAGCTACCGATGCTACTACAGTCATTGCAAAACATGTAAAGGGTGAACGTACCCACGAGATTGACGCCGGACTAGCAGAGGTGTTGGCAGACTACACGTTTGACAATTCAACCATAGGCAATATAAAAGGCATAAAAAACTTAACTGTTAGTGATACTAATGAAACGGTAATAGTTAACTTAATAGGATTTGATTTTATCCATTCTCAATCTCATCCTTCTACAGGCGTAATTGTGAATAATGAATTCTATGCAGAATTTGAATATGCTGACGGCAACAATTTCGGAATTGAAGACCTGATTGTACTCAGTCAGAAGCAGGGAGATACGTACAACACTTTATCTCAATCTGGTTACTCAGGTGCGCTGGTACTAACTGCGGATAATTATGCAATCGGATTATTAGTTGGAGGAGATGATAATTATTCTTATGCTATTCCGATTCATAAAATTCTTACGGCTCTTAATTGCTCTATTCTTTAAATAAAAACTATGAAAAAGCAGTCTTTCCTTTCTGTAATTCTCTTCCTCCCCATTATACTGTTTGCACAGAACGAGCTAACAATTACACTAACAAAACGGGCAGGCAATCTTCAGGCATCCGTTACTCAACCTTCCCATCCTGATAAGGACGGAAAATACGGAATAGATTTTAGCAATGGAGGTACTATTACCATTAAGAACATTAGTGGAGACAATTTAAATGCAAATATCAAAATACAAAATTCTGAAACCAATTCTGATATTGTATTCAGTCTTACAAACAAAACTTTTACTCCAGATGAAGTATATGCTATACCGTTTAGCAATTCAGTCACTATCACAGCTGGAACGGCTGGAGCTACTGGAAAGGAAGTAAAAAACAGGTGGAAGATTATTTTTGGAACGCAATCTTTCTCAATAGTAGGAAAGACAACACCTGCCAATACTACAACAGCATCAATACCACAGGGAGTTCAGCAGCAATCTACTACAGATTCCAGACAGTCAACGTCTGATTCAACAACGCAGCCTGCATCTTCATCACCTACAGGACTTATCTATTGGGATGCGAAAACGCTAGTTGACCCTAATACTACAAGAACGACTGCGCTTGCTATTTTAAGTTATTACACCAGCTTAGATAACACAAAAACAAATCTTTCAACTTGGGTACTGGCTAAAAACTTTTATACTGAAAATTCTTTTTTAGAAGAATATATAAACAACGAAGAGATTGCTAATCCGGACCCAAAAAAACTTAACTCGGGTAATCCTACCGTCAACATGTTCTCTTCTGCTCTCTCCTCCATCGGCAATCTCAATATTACCAACATTGCAGACGGCTTTGCCAAGTTTATTGTAAAACGTGCAAAGGAAGAATTAGATATAGCTTTCTTCCAAAAATTTGACACTGCAATATCTAAATACCCAGATTTGCAAACCGTCTTTCCCCAAACATATACAGCGCTATCGGCTATGGGTGATCAAATATATTACTATGACGGTTACATAAAAACGCTCAGGGAATCTTTCGAGAAAGACTTGTCAGCGTTGCCCGATAACCTTCCAACCATCATTGATAACCATAAAGCTTTTTTTGATAGTTTTCCAGACATAAAGGCCATGCTACAATCCGGTTTTTATATAGCGCAACAAATACAGGATAAACAACATCCTGGCAGTATCATTGAAAACTATCCGATAGATTATCTTGATAACGTTGACCCAGATGTTAAAGCCTCTTTTCAAACCATGATATTGCTATCTTCTTCTCTAAAAAACAAGACTGCTACAGATACTAGTAAAACGTATTGGGCATCTTTCTCAGATATAAAAAAGCTGTTTGCAAATGATGACAGACTCCTAAATATATATCTTGGACTGCTTGAGCAGGAGGCTAAACTACAATCTATCACTTTCAAAAATGGTAAACATCTTTCTGACATTATTGATGCGTCTTATAGTCCCATAAACAAGGATTTACCACAGTATAAAAGTTATATCAGAAGTGTAGCATTAAAAACACAATCGCTGGAAACCAAAATTAAAGTATTAAATAAAACTGATAATGATTCACTCAAGCTTGAAAACTACTATAGCATTATTTCAAATTCACTTGACTTAATGAAAATGTTAACCCAAGCTGAAAATCTTCCTCATTTTCCAACTGGCTTAGATATTCAAAATAAAACAAAAAAATATTTTGATATAGCACAGTCTACTTCAAATATTGTCATTGATGTCAACAGAAGAAGTTATTCTTCTGCTATTGTAAATCTTGTTCGGGTTTATGATTCAACTTTCACTAAAGACAATTCGGAAATTTCAAAAGCCATCTTTAAATATGGTTCATTCATGGCTGCTATGGCTCAGGCAAAATCGTCTGATGATGTGGAAGACGCTATTGAAGCCGTTGCATTACCTGTTGGCAGCTTTACTATTAAAAGGGAAACGCCTTTTAATGTTTCACTAAATTCTTATGGCGGATTTTACTATGGGCATGAATATATTAAAGATGTAAAAGATAATCTGGCTTTTAATACGTATGGTATCACTGCCCCTATTGGAGTTGCAATTAGTAAAGGACATAGAATTCTTCCCTGGCCTTTATCACAGTTGTTTAAAACGAAAGCCAGTTGGTCTTCTACTTGGTTCATTTCACTGGTAGACTTAGGCGCTGTAGCTGCTTATCGTGTAAATAATGATAAGACTGCACAAGTACCTACCATCCAGCTAAAAGATATTTTTTCTCCTGGGCTGATTTACGCCATTGGTATTCCTAAAACGCCATTATCTTTTAATTTAGGAGGGCAATTAGGTCCTAACTTAAGAAGAGTGAACGATAATAATAACGATTATAGTAATAAAACCTATTTTAGGTTAAGTGCTTCCCTAGTCGTTGACATCCCGGTTTTTAATTTTTATACTAAGTCTAATTAACTTCTTGATCTCAGCATATTGTCTTTTGTAAAAGACAATATGCTGAGATCTATACTTTTTATGGTATCATATAAACTTCGCTAAGAGAAAATGATACAGTCTAAAAAGGACGCTGCAAAACTTGAATTGATAATTAAGCTATTTTTAAATAAATATTATGGCAGATAATACTCTTATCAATTCTTCAATTGAAATAATAAACGGAGATATCTTCCAAGAAAAAGCAGATCTACTTGTCATTCCATGTTCAACAGCGAATACAATCTCTGACCCTTTTAGACATGGACTCGATAAATTGCAAGTTCAGTATGTAGATTTCTTAAGAAGCACAACCACAAGATTAGGAGAAGTTCGATTACAGAAACTACCTCGCTCTGATAACTTTTACAATATTGCTTATGTAACCTCTGTAGATAACTTTAGTAGTAATATCGAATCAATAGAAGAGATTGGAAGAAAATTAGGCAACTTATGTAATGAAAATAATATAAAAAGAATAGCAACTCCTGTTTTAGGTACGGGCGCTGGCGGGTTAAATCCTAAGGATTCTTACAAGTTTTTCATAGAAGCGTTTAATAGCACAGTTGAACATTTTGATTCGCTTAGAATCGTTGTTAATGATGAAAAGATTTACAACACATTAAACGCATTTATCGAATATGATAGTAAGGAATTGTATGAAGAGAAGGAAGAAAGCTCTGATGCACTTATTAATTCTAATTCACATTCGAGAAATGGATATTTCGATTCTAAAAAAAGCTTCGATTTCGATATCCCTGAAGAGAAAGAAGTAGAACAGAATAAAACTGACAAAAAGCCTCTTTATAATCTTGGTAAGATTTTAAGCAACGACGTATGGGCTGAAAAAGACAAGTTAGGGTATGAATGCTACGCGAAAGTGATAAGTGAAATGATAAAGGAGGAATGTTCACAAACTCTACCTCCTCTAACGATTGCTTTGTTAGCGCCTTGGGGACAAGGTAAGACAACACTTATGCGTTATATAGAAAGAAACTTAAAAGAAGCAAGACTAAAAGCCAGCAATACAAAAACAGATGAAAGAAAAATAAAGTCAAAAAGTACCTTAAAAAAAACTTCTATTGAAGATGTACTTGGCTGGTTAAAGGAATTACCGTTGCCTCCTACAAAACTTTCGTATCCTACAATCTGGTTTAACCCATGGAAACATCAAAACTGCGAACAGATATGGGCAGGAATGGCTCAGTCTATTATCACTCAAATTGTAGAGTATTTACCAGAAGAAGAGCAAGAGAAATTTTGGTTTCGACTTAATTTAAAGAGGATAGATATAGCTGCTTTAAAAAGTAAAATCTTTAAAAATATTATCACCTCATTTATTCAAAACCTGACGGTTGGTGTAATTATTCTATCCTTCCTGTTATTTTTAGGCATACTATCGATAGGATTATATTTAATCAAACCGTATGTCGGAGTACCTTTTAAGCCAATAACAGATGTAATTACTTGGGTGTTATCAATTGTAGGTTTCTCTTTTCCTTCGATAAGAAGCTTCGCTGAAAGTAGAAAAAAAACACTTGAAGAAAATCTAAAGGATAAATTTACAGAGATTGTCGCCGAACCTGATTATAATAAGAAGGCGGGCTACTTTAAGGAAGTAGAAGATGATATGGCAAGGGTTTTCGACATTCTTGTTTCATGTGATAAACCTGCTGTTATTTTCATTGACGATTTAGACAGATGCTCGCCGGATATACTAGTTGAGGTTATAGAAGCTATTAATCTTATCATTAACGGTGATTATAGAAACAAATGCTACTTCGTAATTGGCATGGATGCCAAAATGGTAGCAGCCTCACTTGATAAGAAGTATACAGCACTATCGGATAAGTTTGAAGATGAAAAAAATCGCTTTGGAGATATTGGTTATTACTTCTTAGATAAATTTATTCAATTACCTTTTATAATTCCTGTTATCAAAGAAGAAGATCGCAAAAATCTATTACTTGATTTATTCACTGGAAAAAAGGAAATTATAGTCAATACTAAATTGACTGAAGAACAAAAGAAAAGTATCAATGATCTTACTTACAATAATGACAGCAACAGTGTTAAAGCAAAAGAAACAGAAAAACTAATAAAAGAAAACGCACAAGCTAAAATACAATTCCTCGAAAGTAAAGTACAGCAAACCGCGGAAGATTCGCCTGAACTGGTTGAACAACTATTAAAATTTGGATCAGTATTAGGCAATTCGCCAAGAAGTATAAAACGGTTTGTAAACATGTTTAGGTTTTACTATTCCTATCAGGAGCTTAGAAGATTAGAAGAAAAGACCTATGCTTCTGTAGATGTTCTCGCAAGGTGGTTAGTATTGAGTGTAAGATGTCCGCAAATGATACGTTTTATTCAGTGGGAAGTTGAAGAAAAATTTATTAATTCTTCTACGCCCCATGAAAAAGCAGAACGGTTTGATAATCTAATAAATGATTTCAAAAATAAGCAAGGTTTAAATAATAATAGTTTAGAAAGCAAGCGTAACGATCAATGGACTAAATACATTGATGAACTCAAAATTCCAGAGTTTAATTGGTTGAAGGAAAAAGATACTATGGAAATTCTTTTAATGAACAATTCAACTGAAGATAGTTTGACACAAGCACTTGCATGTAATGTGTGGTAAGACAAGTGAAGTGTAAAATTATTAGGCTTTTTATATTCTATGATTTCTCCCTTTTCCTGAACTCTCATCAAAAAAACTTTTCTAGCGATACAACCCCAACCTTAAAAAATTTTAATCCCAACCCTCCCCACCTTAAAGAAATTTAAGCCAATCGTATTATTTCTCCATTTTACCTTTGTAATCATGAATCAAAAATCCAATATCAATGCAAAATATACATGCGCCGCCGGGGCAAAAAAGATAGCTTCCGCACATTCCACAATAGGGCATCAGATCTTCTTTACTCTTTCTGCACATTCAACAATAGCACATAAGGTTTCCTTGCGCCACTTTGCACATTCTGCAACAGGGCGCCCGGTTTTCCCGCAGGCTATTGTACATTCAACAATAGGGCAAAGGTTTTTCTTGCATGCCAGCAGCACATTCAACAATAAGGCAAAGGATTTCCTGACAGGTCTTTTGCACATTCAACAAGTCAGTCAGGATACTATTTAATGATTTAAAAAATCCAATACTATGGTAAGTGTTCTTAGTAAATTATTCGTCAACCTGTTTGATGACCCACGTATTACGCCCGCGCGCTTTCTTGATTTCTGCATGTTTGTCTACGATCAGATGAGTGCAGATAATAAGGACGGCAAATATGATAAAGACCTGGTGGTACTGGAGGCTATCATTGGTTCTCTGGACGCGGAGATAAACGAGGTAGATACCAGCCTGCATACACAGGTAAACAATACCACGTCGGTAAACAATTTTATCAAAGGTTTCGGTCAGTTCATGAAAAGAAACAGTGGTGCTATTTCGTATGCATTGGGTGGCGATAATACGGATGCCTTCCTCGAATTTTATCCGTATAAAAATGAAGAGTATTTATTAGCCACCCGTAAAACGATGCCAAAGCTGGTAGCGCGTGTAGGCACGCTGGCAACGAAATATGCCGATCAGCTGGGCACTAAGCTGACAGGCGATCTGCAGGCATTTTCACCGGCTTATAAAAAAGTATTATCAGCGCAGCGCACGCAGATTGGTGCCGTAAGTACAAACCGCGAAGAGCGTAATACAACTTATGAAGATGCTCAATGGTCGCTTACCGGCGTGGTGCTTAGCGTGGCAGCTATTAATACCCGCAACCCGGCTGCATCGGAAAAACTGTTCGACTTTACGATGCTGTATCCGCAAAGCAAACCCTTTGTTGTAAAAGCAGAAGGCAAGCTGGCGGCTAAGGAAAGCAGTATAATAGTAAACCGTACCTTAATCAACCGGGTGAAGATGGTGGTGGTAAACAAATCGGTAAATGCAGATGCGCTGGTATGGCTGGCGATGTCACCAACAGAAGATGCGCCCGCCAATGCAAATGTGATAAAAGCGAACAGTAAGGGAGAAATAAAAGCAGCAGATTGGGATAGCCTGAAAGGCACTTTTTTAATGATTAAAAACGGCAGCGACATTAATGAAGTGGCTTATTCAATAGAAATTACCGGTTTGAAGAAAACTAAAGAAGAACAGGCGGCTGAGAAAGAAAAAGAAGCCGAGAAAGAGCGCGCTCAGGCTCGGGCGGAGTCAGCGAAACACTAGGCCTCGCGTTGGCCGCGACCAGCGCGCGACCACGTGGTAAACGGATCGCCATGCGCAAAAATGTCGATATCAAAACCGCCGACGGTGTCTGCCACGCAGTGTTGTTCACGCCAGAGGGCAGTGGGCCGTGGCCGGGCGCGCTGCTGTACATGGATGCAGTTGGTATTCGTCCCGCCATCCACGCGATAGCCGAGACAGTCGCCGCGCGCGGTTACGCCGTGCTCGTGCCCGATATGTACTATCGTCACGCGCCCTACGAGCTCAACGCAGCGACGGTGTTTCAAGATCCGACCGAGCGCGCAAAGCTCGCGAAGTTGCGTGAGCCGCTCGAAGACGCTGAAAAGCTCGCAGCTGACCAAGCTGCCTACGTGAAGGCGCTCACCTCGCAGAAAGAAGCGCGGGCACCCTTCGCGACGTTGGGTTACTGCATGGGCGGCCGCTTTGCCCTGCAGAGCGCCGGCAAGCACGCCGAGATTCGTGCGGCGTTGTCGTTTCACGGAGCCGGTCTCGCGTCCGCCAAACCGGACAGTCCCCACCTCGATGCGAAGGCGATGAAGGGGCGCATCTACATCGGTGTCGCTGGCATCGACCAACACTTCGACGCTGCCGAAGAAGGCCGGCTCGCGCAGGCATTACGTGAAGCCAACGTCGATCACATGATCGAGATCTACGCCGGTGCAAAGCACGGGTTCGCTGTCGAAGGCAGCCAAGTGTACGACGCCAGCGCAGCGGCCCGGCATTACGAGCGCATCTATGAAGTGCTCGCTGGAATGACCGCGTGAAGCTCATCGATATTGTCTCGACCTCGGCGCGCATCGCTGCAACGCGGTCGCGCCTACAGAAGGTCGAGGCGATCGTCGAGCTGCTGCGCAGCGCACCGCGTGACGAGGTCGAAACTGCGGTGCACTACCTCACCGGCGTCATGCCGCAGGGGC